>NZ_LT629732.1:4800000-5120713 GCF_900104745.1 Actinopolymorpha singaporensis | reverse complement strand
GTGCGAGCACCCGGGACGGCGGGATGCCGGTACGGGCAATCCACTCGAACGTGTCCGGTACCCACAGGTCGGGGGAGTTCGCGATGGCACCCGCGGTCTCGCTGGACAACCGGGTGAACATGTCGCGCGAGCTTGCCGCCGTGACCCCGAACGTCAGACATGCGCCGCCGATCGGCACCCTGTCCTTCTCGACGCGGGCGGCCACCGCCTTCAGCGGCGCGACCATCTCGGGTGCGGCCGCGATCCGGACACGCATGGTGCCCTTGCAGGCAGCCGGCGTGCTGCTCGCGGACGCACCGAACTCGCGGACACCGAGGAAGACCGCCGCCGGAATGATCAACGCACAGGCGACGACGAGTACGAGCAGACCTCGACCTCGCCCGTGGTGACGGCGGGGTCGCAGGTCTGCGGCGGCATGACGACCGGGCATAGCGCTGCTCCCTCTCCACCCCGAGTGGGCGGGACATTACCGGAAAACCCGCTCCGATCGGCGAGCCTCATCCGCTATGGGACGAAGCGCTACCAGACGTGTCGAACCGGGTGCGTACCGCGACGACGACGTGGTGGGTGCCTGTGCCGGACCCCGCTCGGGTCCGACTCATGTCCCCGCTCAGGCCTCGCCGGCGGCGTACATCCGGGCGATCACCGACTCGATCGCGGGCTCCTGGATCGACAGGTCTGCCAGGGGGTAGCGCGCGGCGATCGACGCCACCAGGGGGGCGGCGCTGGTCGCCGCGGGGAAGGCCAGCCACTGCCGTGGGCCGTCCACCCGGACCACGCTCGCCCCGTCCACCTCGATCGGCGGGCCCGGCTCGGCGAGGTCGACCACGAGGGTGCGTTCGCTCTCGCCGAGGCCGTGCAGCCCCGGCAGGCTCCCGTCGTACATCACCCGCCCGTGGTCGATCACCATCACCCGCGAACACAGTTGCTCGATGTCGGTGAGGTCGTGAGTGGTCAGCAGGACGGTGGTGCCGCGTTCACGGTTGAGGTCGCGCAGGAACTCCCGCACCTTGGCCTTGCTCACGATGTCCAGCCCGATGGTGGGTTCGTCGAGGTAGACGACCTCCGGGTCGTGCAGCAGCGCGGCGGCGATGTCGCCCCGCATGCGCTGGCCGAGGGAGAGCTGGCGTACGGGCACGTCGAGCAGCGGACCGAGCTCGAGCAGGCCGACGTAGTGGTCGAGGTTCTCGTGGTAGCGCGCGTCCGGGATCTTGTAGATCCGCCGCAGCAGGCCGAAGCTGTCCCGCAGCGGCAGGTCCCACCACAGGGTGGTGCGCTGGCCGAACACGACGCCGATCCGCCGGGCCAGCCGGATCCGGTCGCGCGACGGCTCGATGCCGGCGACGCGCAACGTGCCGGCGGTGGGTACGAGAATGCCGGTGAGCATCTTGATCGTGGTCGACTTGCCGGCTCCGTTGGGCCCGATGTAGCCGACCATCTCCCCGGCGGCCACCTCGAAGGACAGCCCGGCGACCGCGTGCACCTCCGACCGGGTACGCCGCAGCCGGCCGGCACGACGTCGTACGGCGAACGTCTTCCGCACGTCCCGCACCTCGATCAGCGGACCGTCGGCGGCGGGCTCCTGGGTGGCGGCACTGGTGGGCAAGGCGTTCGTGGGCACGGCGTTCGTGGGCACGGCGTTCGTGGGTGCGGCCGTGGACGCGGCTGTGGTCGTGAGGGACGGCTGGTCCGAACGTGTGGTCCGTGGTGTCATGGTCAGCTCCCGGTGCTGCGATAGCTGCGCAGGCCGGCCCGCCAGGCCAGCGCGGCGACGAGGGCGAGGACTGCCGCGGCCAGCGGCGAGGCGAACTGGAAGCCCTTCGGCAGCCCGAGCGGGTCGGGGTGGCCGAGGACGTGCAGTGCCGGCAGCCAGTTGACGAACGCCAGCGGGATGCCGAACGTCGCCGCCCGGAGCAGGTCCTTGGCGAAGATCGTCGGAGGGTACTGCGTCAGGAAGTTGCCGCCGTAGGTGAAGGCGTTGGCAACCTCGGCGGCGTCGGTCGCGGCGAACTGGAACGCGGCGCCGAGGACGAAGATCGCGGCGAAGATGACGGTGCCGCTGACCAGCATGACCGGTATCAGAACGATCCGGTCCCACGTCCAGTGCACGTCGACCGCGACCATCGCCCAGCCGAACACCAGCGCGCTCTGGGTGATCCGCCCGAGCCGGCGCAGCGCGAAGTCGTCGGCGGCGGCCTGGACGAACGTCGGCACCGGCCGGATCAGCATCACGTCGAGGGAGCCGTCCCGGATCCGCCGGCCCAGGCGTTCGATGCTGCCCACCAGCAGGTCGGCGGTGCCCATCGCCACCCCGGAGGTGGCGTAGAGGAAGGCGACCTCGGGCAGGTCGAACCCGCCGAGGGTGTCGGTGTGCACGAACATGATGAAGATCGCCACGAAGTCGAAGCCGGTCACCACGAACTGCCCGACGGTGAGCATGGCGAACGACGCCCGGTAGACCATCGTGGAGCGCACCCACATCGCGACGATCCAGCCGTACGCCCGCAGGGCGTCACCCACCCTGGACCACCACCTTCCGCGTGGCGAGCTGCGTGAGTGCCCGTCCGGCCAGCCAGAGCACCAGCCCCCAGCCCGCCTGGAAGGCGAGGACGAGGACCAGCGCCGAGCCCTGACGCTTGCCGAGGAACACGTCGGCCGGGATCTGCAGCGCCGACGACCACGGCAGTGCCCGGGCCAGGTCGCCCAGCCAGCCGGGGAAGACGTTCAGCGGCAGCAACATGCCGGAGAAGAACATCGCCAGCACCCCGGCCAGCTGGTGCACACCGCGCGCGTCCATCAGCCAGAAGCCGGCCAGGGTGAACAGGTAGTTGAGGCTGAAGCAGACCACCGCGCCCAGGAAGACAGAGAGCAGGAACGCCAGCCAGGTCGCCAGGTCGCCGGGGACGTTGAGGGTGAACGCGAACGCGCCCACCAGGGTCGGGCCGATGCCCCGGCCGAGCAGGTGGAACGCGGCCCGGCCCAGGTCGCTCGCGAGCCACCACGCCTGCAGGTCGACCGGGCGGTAGAGGTCGACGGCGATGTCGCCGGTGCGGATGCGCTCGGCGAGCTCCTCCCGGAACCCGCCGCCCCACAGCGCACCGACCATGCCGAGGGACTGGCCGAGCCAGACGTAGGTCACCGCGTCGGTCACGTCGTACCCGCCGAGAGAGGGCCGGGCGCGCCACAACGCGATGTAGGTGAACGCCATGATGAAGCCGAAGACGGTGTTGGTGAAGACGCCGGCGGCGGTGGCGGCGCGGTAGGTCGAGTATCGGCGGAAGGTACGCCACGCGATCGCGGCATAGACCCTCATGAGGGGGCGGCTCCCTTCGACGGGCGGCATGCGTGGGACGGGCAGAGCGCGCGGAGGGGGCGCGTCTTTGGCACGCGGGGAGCAGCGCGGGCAGTTGCTCGCGCTTGGGGTGGACCTGGGACGGCACGGTCCGCGACGAGGGCGGGCGGTGCGCTGGGCACGTCGAACTTCCCCCGCAGCGGTCATGACCGGGGGTGGAGCTGGGGGCGGATGTGACCGGCCGCTGGGCTGACGATGGCCAGACCGGGGGCAGACCGGGATTTTGGCGGCCAGACAGCATAACCGGCACCGGCCGGGACGGGAAGGGATATTCGCCGGACCGCCGTGGCGAACCTGCGCGTCAGAACTCCGGCGAACTTCCCGCGGCGCCCGCCCGAGGCGGTGATTCCGGCGGTGAGGTCCCCGTGATATGCAGGCAGGGTCCCGTTCGTGCGCGGTGCGTCCCCCGGCCGCCGCGAGCCACCAGCTCACGAAGGTTCCGCCATGCCCCTGCTGACTGTCTACCGGGTCATGTCCTACGTCACCGGTGTCGTGCTGCTCGCGCTGGTGCTGGTCGCGATGCCGCTGAAGTACTTCGCGGACACTCCCGGCCCGACCATGGTGATCGGCCAGCTGCACGGCTTCCTCTACATGGTCTACGTCGTGGTGGTCCTGCTGCTGGGGTTCTCGCTGCGGTGGCGGCCGGTGCGCATGCTGGTGGTGATGCTGGCGGGGACGATTCCCTTCGCGGCGTTCTTCGCCGAGCGCAGGATCGTCGCCGACGTCCAGCGCGGCCGGGGCACCGGCGGCCGTGAGGGCGACCGGCGGAGCGAGCGGGTCGGCGCGGGTGACTGAGCCGTCCTTCGCCGCCGCCGTGGATCCGATGGCGACGGCGCGTACGCACGCGCGGGCGCTGGTCGAGGTGAAGGGCGTGGTCGCGGTGGTGGTGGGCGGCAGCCACGCCAGCGGAACCGCCGACGCCACCTCCGACCTCGATCTCGGCCTCTACTACCGAGAACCCCTCGACGTCTCGGCGCTGGCCGACCTGGCGACCACGCTCTCCGGCCGGCCCACCGAGGTCGCTCCGCCAGGTGGGTGGGGGCCGTGGGTGAACGGCGGCGCATGGCTGTCCACCGACTCAGGCCCCGTGGACTGGATCCTCCGCGACCTGGACCGGGTCACCCACGAATGGGAACGAGCCCGGCGCGGGGAGTTCGGACTGCACCACCAGCCGGGTCACCCGTTCGGATTCCTCAGTACGACCTACGTCGGGGAGCTCGCGACCGCGGTCGTCGTCGCCGACCCGACCGGCGAGGTGGGCCGGCTCCGGCAGGCCGCCGCGCGGTATCCCGAACCACTGCGCGACGCGCTCGTCGGCTGGCTGTGGGAGGCGGACTTCAGCCTCGCGGTGGCTCGCAAGGCGACCGGGCGCGGCGACGCGGCGTACGTCGCGATGTGCGTGCTGCGGGCGGTCGGCATCATGGCGCACGCGCTGCACGCCCGTGCCGGCCGGTGGGTGCTGAACGAGAAGGGCCTGGTCGCCGCGGCCGGCCGGCTGCCGGGCGCACCGGCCGAGTTCACGGCCCGTGCCCAGGTGCTGTGCGGCCGGATCGGCGCCACGCCTGCCGAACTCACCGCCCGGCTGGACGACGCCGAGCGACTGCTCGCCGACGTCCGCGGCGGCTGACGCCGGCTCCATGTCTTCTTCGGCCACTTCGCGGCAGGACGCGCTCGACGCGGCGTACCGCGCGGCGTTCACTGCCGACGAGCGGGTTCGCGCCGCGCTCACCTACGGATCCCGGCCGGCCGGGCTGGGCGACGCGTGGTCGGACGTGGAGTACTGGGTGTTCGTGGCGGACGAGCAGTCGGCCGCCGACCACCTCGAGCACCCGCCGAAGTGGCTGTGCGAGGTCGGTGACCCGGCGCTGCTGGTGCGCAACGAGTTCGGCGCCTGGGTCGCGGTGCACGCCGGGCTGGTACGTGTGGAGGTGCACGTGTGGCCGGCCGCGGATGTCGACGTCGTACGCGGCTGGCCGGCGCGGGGCGCGCCGGTGGAGGCGATGGTGGTGCTGGACCGGGACGGCGCGCTGACGCCCGCGGTGGCGGCACTCCCCGAAGATCCACGCGTGCCGGGCACCGCGGCGGAGGTTGCGCAGGTCTGCGGGCGGTTCGCCAACTGGTGGGTGCTCGGCCACAACGTCTCGGGCCGAGGTGAGTGGGAACGTTCCCAGGACGCGCTCGCGCACGTACGCCGCGAGCTGTTGTGGATGGCCCGGCTGTCCGGTGACGCCACCGGGCGATGGCTCACGCCGTCCCGGCTGGCCGAACGGGACCTGGCCCCGGAGGTGGTCGAGGCCCTGGGGCGTGTCTCCGCCCGCACCGAGCCGGCCGACCTCGCCCGGGCGTACGACTCCGCGTGGGCGCTGGGGGACCGGCTGTGGCGCGCGCTCGCCGCGATGTGGGGCTTCGACCCACCCGACCGGCTGGCCGGGTGGGTCGAAGCCGAGGCTCAGGACCGAGCCCCGGCTCGAGCCGAAGCCACCGAGGCGGAGCTCACCAGCTCCCGACGGTGCCGTCCACCCGGCGGCTGACCGGCAGGTAGCCGCGCTGGTACTCGTACTTCGCGGCGAGACCCTCGTCGATGTCCACGCCCAGTCCGGGCGCCTCACCGGGGTGAAGGTAGCCGTCGGCAAACGACCAGGCACGCGGGAAGACCTCGAGCGTCTCCTCGCTGTGGTGGCCGTACTCCTGGATCGCCGCGTTGTGGGTGGCCAGGCCGAAGTGCAGCGCGGCCGCCATCGAGACCGGCGACAGGTCGGCGGCGCCGTGGCACCCGGTACGGACGTGGTACGGCTCGGCGAAGTGCGCGATCTTGCGCAGGTGGGTGATCCCGCCCGCGTGCACGACGCTGGCCCGGATGTAGTCGATCAGCTGTTCGCGGATCAGCTGGTGACAGTCGTACAGCGAGTTGAACACCTCGCCCACCGCCAGCGGGGTGGTGGTGTGCTGCCGGATCACCCGGAAGCTCTCCTGCAGTTCGGCGGGTACGGCGTCCTCCAGCCAGAACAGCTGGTGGTCCTCCAGTCGCCGGCCCAGCCAGCCCGCCTCGGCCGGGGTCAGCCGGTGGTGAGCATCGTGCAGCAGGTGGACGTCGAAGCCGACAGCCTCCCGGATCCGGGCGAACAGTTCGGGCGCGAATCGGAGGTACTTCTCACTCGCCCAGCCGTCCTCGACGAACGGCAGGTCGGGCCGCTGTCCGGACACGTCGCCGCGCGGCGTGCCGTACATGTTGTCGATGCCGGGCACGACGCACTGCGCCCGGATCGCACGGTAGCCCTCCTCCCGCAGCCGGAGCACCTGCTCCACGGTGTCCTCGATCGTCCGGCCGGAGGCGTGGGCGTAACACAGCACGCCGCGCCTCGACCGGCCGCCGAGCAGGTTGTGGACCGGGGTGCCGAGGACCTTCCCCTTGATGTCCCACAACGCCATGTCCACGGCGGCGATCGCGGCCATCGTCACCGGGCCACGCCGCCAGTACGCGCCCTTGTAGAGCAGTTGCCAGGTGTCCTCGATGTCGGCCGGGTCGCGGCCTTCCAGCATGGGCACCACGTGGTCGGCGAGGTAGGACGCCACGGCGAGCTCACGGCCGTTGAGAGTGCCGTCCCCGATGCCGTGGACGCCCTCGTCGGTCTCGACCTTCAACGTGACGAAGTTCCGCCCGGGTGAGGTCACGATCACCCGGGCACCGGTGATCCTCATGCCGGCCTACCAGGGCTCGACGCCGAGCAGCTTGCGGCCGAGGGGACCGGCCGCCTCCAGCTGGCGTGCGCCGTACCGGCCCGGCTCCGGCGCCTTGCCCGCGCCATGCGGCTGGTCCTCGCGTACCCACCGCAGGAACTGCGCCACCCGCGGCGTGGACCGGCGGTTGTGCGACGCGCCGTGCGGCATCAGATGGTGCAGCAGCGCGAAGTCGCCGGCCTCGCCGGTGACCTCGACGCTTTCCAGGTGGGTGATGCGCTTCCAGTTGTCGTACAGGTGCCGGCCCTGCGGGTGGGCGCGGGCCTCCTCCTCCACGATCCGGTGACCGCCGGGTACGACGTGGATGCCGCCGCCGTTCGGGAGTACGTCGGTGAAGTAGAAGCAGCCGCCGATCTGCACCTCGGCCAGCGAGAACAGGAACTGGTCGATGTCGGTCGGCACCGACGCGTCGATGTGCAGCGTCTGGCTGAGCGCGCGGTCCCGGTCGCTGTCGTTGCGCAGGGTGATGCCGAGCGAACCGTCCAGCACCCGCAGCCGCGTCGACTCCAGCAGTTGCGCGGCGACGTGGTACAGCTTCTCGTTCGCCCACAGCGGCAGGAGTTCCGGTGTGTCGAAGGTGTGGTCGTGGGCGTTGCGCATCGGCTTGATCCGGCCCGCGGCGGAGTGCCAGTGCTCGGGCAAGGCGAGGTTGCGCGGAATCATGTCCAGGATGTGGTCGCGGTAGTGGGCCGCCTCCTCCCGGGAGATTGCTCCGCGCACGAGGAGATAACCCTGCTCCCAGAACTGCGTGATCTCTGCGTCACTCAGAACCTGGGGTGTTTCCACGACGGTGGTCACGATGCCTCCCTGGCAGCGTTCGGGGATCCCTTCCACCGTACGAAGGTGAGCCGGGAGTCGCACCTCGCCGGCCGGGTTCTAGCCAGGTTCGGTCAGCCGGTTATCCCCGCCGGACGTACCTGCCTCCTGGAGCGGGCCGCCTTCTGCGAGCAGGGCCCGCACCCGGTCCGGACCCAGCGCCAGCAGCAGGGTCGGCAGCCGCGGCCCGCGGTCGGCGCCTACGAGCAGGCGGTACAGCAACCGGAAGAATCCCCGCTGCGCGCGTTTGACCTCCGCCGTCGCCGGGTCGTCCAGGGTCAGGCCCGCCCTCAGCTTCGGTACGCCGTACACCAGGCGGGTCAGCCCGGTAAGCGTCCAGTCGTCGGTCAGCCGGGTGGTCAGCTCGCGCAGGGACGCCGCGTCCTCGGCGGACAGCGAGGCCAGCAGGTCGGTGTCGGGCTCGGTGCGTACGTGGGTGCGTTCCTCGGCGGGCACCTGCTCGGCCAGCCAGGTGCGGGCAAGACTCAGCCGCGGCTCGACGTCGTCGACGGTGATGCCGGGTGCGCCGTCGTCGAAACCGGTGAGGATCCGGCCGACCTGGGCGGTGTCGCCCGCGGTGACGTCGAGGAGGGAGGCGAGGACGCGGAACGACACCCGGCGGCGCGGGCCGGCGACCCGGCCACGGCTGGTCGTGGTCGCTCGGTCGGCGACGTCGCGCTCCCACGGCTGCGCCTGCCCGGCCTCGATGCGCTCGGCGAGCCGGTCCCACTCGTCGTACAGCCGGCTCACCTCCGCCCCGAAGTCGATGGTGAACGCCTGGCCGGGCAGCCGCCTGGCGTACAGCCAGCGCAGCACCGCGGGCTCCAGGATCCGCAGCCCGTCGGCCGGGGTCGGGACGCCACCGGCCGAACTCGACATCTTCGCCATGCCGCGGATGCCCACGAAGGAGTACGCCAACGGGACCGGCGGCTGCCCGCCGAACACCTCGCGGACCACCTGTGCGCCGACGGTGTAGGAGGACCCCGGGGCCGAGTGGTCGGCGCCGAAGGGTTCGAACGTGACACGCTCGTGGGCCCAGCGCATCGGCCAGTCGACCTTCCACACCAGCTTGCCGTGGTTGTCCTCGCGCAGGTGCACGCGGTCGCGGTGCCCGCAGGCGGCGCAGGCGTAGTCGACCCACGCGCCGGCGGCGTCGTAGGACGTCACCTGTGTGGTGTCGCGGCCACACCGGTGGCAGTACGGCCGGTAGGGGTAGTAGAGGCGGGCAGCCGAGTCCGGGCCTACGGCGTCCCCTGCTTCCCCGGCGTCCGTGGTTTCCTCGGTGGCGGCTGAGCCGCCGGCTCCTGGCCGGGTGCGGTAGCGGGCCAGGATCGAGTCGATGCGGGCGCGTTCGTCGAGAGCGTGCAGGATCGCGTCGGCGTACGTCCCGGAGGCGTACATCGCGGTCTGGCTGATCTCGCGTACCTCGATGCCGAGCGCGTCCATGGCAGCCCGCACCGGAGCCTTGAAGCGTTCGGCCCAGCTGTCGTGGACGCCGTCGGGATCGGGTACGGCGGTCAGCGGGCGGCCGACGTGGTCGGCGAACGACGGCGGCAGCCCGGCCGGAACCCTTCGCAGCCGGTCGTAGTCGTCCCAGGACAGCAGGTGGACGCACTCCCGGCCACGGCGGCGGACCTCGTCGGCGACCAGGTGGGGGACCATCAGCTCGCGGAGGTTGCCCAGGTGGATCGGGCCGGACGGGCTGAGGCCGGAGGCACACACGACCGGCGCGCCGGGCGCACGGCGGTCGGCTTCGGCGATCACCTCGTCGGCGGTACGGCTCACCCAGTCGCTGCCCTCGGTGCCGGTCACCGGGCACCTCCCGTCGTCTTCGTCGTCGTGCCCAGCACCTCGCGTACCCACACCGCGACCTCGGCAGCCACCGCCGCCGGATCGGATCGATGCGTGCCGAACCTCCGGCCGACCTGGGAACGATGCCACTCGGCGAAACGAAGCTGGTCGGCGACGAACTCCTCGGTCGAGCCGCGCCACGCCGGCCGGTCCCGAAGACGCCCGGCGAGTACGTCGTCCGGACAGTCCAGGGCGGCGTGGTGGATCGGACCGACCAGCATCCGGGCAGGCAGGCCCGCCAGCTGGCCGGGAAGGATCGTCCCGCACAGCAACGTGGCCAGGCCGTTGCCGGCGAGCCCGTGCGCGAGCTGCAGCCAGGTGTTGCGCCAGACGTCCCAGCCCAAGGCGGCGACGTGCAGGGTGAGGTCGACGTCGAACACCGCGCAGCCGGGCAGGCCGCCGCGCTCGGCCAGCCTGGTGAGCTCGTCGGTGACCGTGGTCTTCCCGGTGCCGCTCGCGCCGGTGAGGAGCAGCAGCGGCCGCCGGGTGAAGGGACGCTCCCAGCCGCACCGGGGGCACCGAGCCCCGAACGCCGCACCGTCCGCGGTGTCGTGAGGGCGCAGCGCGGTCTCTGGGCCGCACTCCATGCAGAACTCCGCGCCCGGGGAGGTGGCTCGCGCGGGTGGCACGTGGTCGCCGGCCGAGGAGGGGGAGCTCATGACCCCGAGACGCTATAGGTGCTCTGCCGGGGTGTCACCACCTTTTCGCTCCCGGCTCGGGACGGTGGCCGGCGCCGGTGGCTGGGACGGTGGCTGGGCCGGTGGTTCGGCCCGGGATCGGATGGTGGTTCGGCCCGGGTGCGCCTTCGGCCCATGCCCGAGCCATTTCCAGCAACCGTGTCAACGGGAGGTTGGCAAGCGAGTCGACCCGGAGTTCGGCCGCCGCAAGGTCGAGTTGACGGGTCAGGGCGTTCGGCACCACGACGCAGTACAGCCCGGCCCGCTTGGCCGCAACCACGCCGTTGGGGGAGTCCTCCAGCGCGACCGCCCGCGCCGGGTCCACGCCCAGGTCGGCCGTCGCCAGCCGATACAGCGCCGGATCGGGTTTGGTGCGCGCCACCTCGTCACCGGTGCGGATCGTGTCGAAGTGGTGCAGCAGGCCGCGTTCGGCCAGGTGGCCGTGCACCCAGTCACGGGACGAACTGGACGCCAGGCCGACCCGGAGTCCGTGTTCGCGGGCCTGCCGGAGGTAGTCCTCGACACCGGGCAGGACGGGCTGGTCGCTGACGAGTTCCCGAATTCGGGCCCGCCGCGCAGCGCGGATGGCGTCCCGGTCGACGGCGCGGGCCGAGGCGCGTTCGAGTGCGACGTACGGGTCGAAGTGGTGGTCGGTCGTACCGATTCCGCCCGCCCACGTCGCCAGCTCGAGCACGGTGCCGTGGTCGGCGAAGATCTCCTGCCACGCCCGGAACTCCGGTGTCTCGGTGTCGACCACCAGACCGTCGAAGTCGAACACCAGAGCGCGGATCGTGCTGGGCGGCTTCAGCTCTTCGAATCCGCCGTCAGCTGCGAGGGACATGCTGCCGAACCCTAACGTGTGTTGCGAAGTGGCTCGGGCTCGGTCGGCCGGGATCCATTCAGTCCCGGACGAGTTCCTTGAACCTGCGTCCGCGTTCGGTGAAGTTGCGAAACCATCCGTAGCTCGCGCAGGCCGGTGACAACAGCACCGTGTCGCCGGGCCGGGCCAGCGCACGCGCCCGGCCGACCGCGTCCTCGAACGAGGCCGCCCGGTGGACGCCGGTCCGGTCGGCACCGATGGCCTCGGCCAGTGTGTCGGAGGTCTGCCCGAACACCACCGCGTCCCGGCAGCGTTCCCGGACCCGAGCGCCGAGGGCGTCGAAGGACAGCCCCTTGTCGTAACCGCCGAGCAGGATCACCAGTGGCCCGGGCAGGGTGTCCAGGGCGGCCAGGGTGCGTTCGGGCGTGGTGGCGATCGAGTCGTCGTAGTAGGCGACACCGTCGATCTCGCCGACGAACTCCAGCCGGTGCTCCACCCCGGGAAAGCTCGCCATGATCTCGGCCGCTGCCTGCGCCCAGCCGGGAAAGGCGTCCGCGGTGGCGGCGGTGGCCGCGGCGAGGTTGTGCAGCTGGAATCTCCCGGGCAGCCGGCGGTTGCGGACGTCGAACAGGTGGCCGGCGTGCTCGATCACCTCGTCGCCGATCCGGGTGCCGTCGACCGCTGCGTTCGCACCGAACCAGCGCACGGAAGGTGGGCCCTCGATGCCGTCATCGGCGAAGTGTCCGGTGAACTGCGCGGCGAACGGGTCGTCGGCGTTCAGCACTCGTACGTCGCCCTCGCGTTGGTGACGGACGATCGTCTGCTTGGCCTCGACGTAACGGGCCATCGTGCCGTGCCGGTCGAGGTGGTTGGGAGTGATGTTGGTGACGACCGACACCTGGGGGCTCCACCGCAGCGGAGCCAGCCGTTGCAGTTGGAAGCTGGAGAGTTCGAGTACGACGATGTCGTCCCGGCGGATCTCGTCGAGGCGGTCCAGCAGGGAAACCCCAAGGTTGCCGCCGACCCAGACCCGGCGAGGTCCGCGGGCGAGAATCCGGCCGATCAGCGTCGTCGTGGTGGACTTGCCGTTGGAGCCGGTGATGCCGTAGACCGTACGCGCCGGGCAGAGCTTCACGAACAGGTTCAGCTCCGCCTCCAACGCGTTGGCGAGTCCCGGCCAGGGCGACTCGTCCGGCACGCCCGGGCTGACGACGACCAGGTCGGCGCGGGTGAAGTCCTCCTCGCGGTGCCCCCCGAGGTGGAAGTCGACCGGCCAGCCGTCGAGTGCCGCCACCGACTCCCTGAGCTGGTGCTCGTCGTGGAGGTCGGTGACGGTGACGCGCGCACCCGATCGGCACAGGAACTTCGTCACGCCCATCCCCGCGCCGAACAGGCCGAGACCCATCACGGTGACCCGCGCGCCGGCGAGCTTCGGAACGTCGGTCAGCATCGGGACATTCTGCCCGACTCCGAACGGCGTTGCCGATGACGGGCGTCCGGTGCGGCCGTCAAGGCTGGCTTGACAGTGGCGGCGGGGACAACGGTGATCGGGAGCGGGCGGTCAGCTGACAGGCTGCTCGGCCTCCGCCGCGGTCTGGATCTCGTCCTGGATGACGGTCCAGCACGACTGCAGATGCGCGAGCCGGTGCTCCACCCGCCGGCCGTGTTCCTCCAGGAGGGCGAGGCGCTCGACGAGCCGGGCGGGGCCGGCGCGGTGGAGGTCGGCGTACCGGCGCATCTCGGCCAGCGGCATCTCGGTGTCCCGCATGCACCGCAGCAGGCGCAGCCAGGTGACGTCCTCGTCGGTGAACCGGCGTTGCCCGGACTCGGTGCGGTTGATCCCCTTCAGCAGCCCGATCCGTTCGTAGTAACGAAGGGTGTCGATGCTGAAGCCTGATCTGTCCGCCGCCTGGCCGGAGGAGTAGGAGTTCACGCAGGAAGGATCGCATCGTCACGGCGGTCAAGGTCAAGACCTTTCGGCGGGAATGTCCGTTTTGACATATCCGGCTTGCTCTCCGCCTACTCACGCGTTTGCCCGGCTCGGTTTGCCCGGCCCCGTCCCAGGCGGCGACCTCAGCACCCGCAGGCGGGGCTTGCGACCGGAGCGGTGAGCGGGTCCACCGGCCGTACCGTCCGGCCCTGTGCCGTCTCGACCGTCAGGCCCTCCCGCACCCAGTACTCGAACCCGCCGAGCATCTCCTTCACCCGGCGGTTCAGGCGGGCGAACTCCAGGGCGCCCCGGGTCGCGCCGTTGCACCCTGGTCCCCAGCAGTACGTCACGACCAGTGCTTCGGCCGGTACGAGGCGGGGACCGTCGGTGGAGATCCGGTTGGCGGGCAGATGGATCGCTCCGGGCAGGTGTCCCTGCGCCCAGGCTTCGTAGGAACGCACGTCGACGACGACGAGGCCGGCCACGCGCGCCTCGAGGTCCGCGTGCACGTCACTGACGTCGGTCTCGAAGCTCAGCCGGGCGGCGAAGTGCGCGGCGGCGGTCACGGCCGGGGCGGGCGGCATGCCGGCTACGGCGGAGGGACGGGTGCCGTCGGCGGTGATCAGTGGATTGCTCATGCCCGAGATCCTGCGGCCTCGCTCAGTCCGGCGACAGTGGCACGAATGCCGTACTGCACTAATATCGCGCCATGCCTACAGCGGACCTTCGCACACCGGCCCCGGTGACGATCCGGCGCCGTCGACGGGCCGCGGCAGAGGGCCGGCGGGTCGTGGTGGTCGCCTACGACGGGATGTCTGCGTTCGAGACCGGAATCGTCACCGAGGTGTTCGGGCTGGAGCGGCCGGAGTTCGACCTGGGGTGGTACGACCTGCGGATCTGTGCCGAGCGGAACCCGGTCCCGCTGGTCGGCGGGGCGGAGCTGTCCGCGGCGTACGGACTGGCGGAGATCGCGCACGCCCACACCGTGATCGTTCCCGGGGTCCCCGACGTTCACGGCGACCCCTCGCCTGAGCTGGTGACCGCGCTGCGGGCCGCCCACCAGCGTGGAGCGCGGATCGTGTCCATCTGCTCCGGCGCGTTCGCGCTCGCCGCGGCGGGCCTGCTCGACAACCGGCCCGCGACGACGCACTGGCAGTACGCGCCTCTGCTGCGGCAGCGGTTTCCCTTGGTGAAGGTGGATGCCGACGTGTTGTACGTCGACGACGGGAACGTTCTCACCAGCGCCGGCAGCGCGGCCGGCGTCGACCTGTGCCTGCACCTGGTACGGCAGGACTTCGGCCCGTCGATCGCCAACGCGGTCGCCGGGCGGATGGTCGTCCCGCCGCACCGCGACGGCGGCCAGGCGCAGTACGTCGAGACCCCGGTGCCGGACGAACTCGACGACGACCGGATCGGCGCCAGCATGACGTGGGCTCTGTCCCACCTGGACGAGGACCTCACCGTGTCGGCGCTGGCCGCCCAGGCGCACATGTCGCGGCGGAGCTACCTGCGGCACTTCCAGCGCTGCACCGGGACCAGCCCCATCAGATGGCTGATATCCCAACGAGTCCAGGCGAGTCTGCCGCTGCTGGAGCGCGGCGATGCCCCGGTCGAACAGGTTGCCGCCACCGTCGGGTTCGCCACCGCGGTCACCTTTCGCCACCACTTCGCGAAGACGATGCGGACGTCGCCATCGGCGTATCGGCGGGCGTTCCGTACCGCTGTGAGGGCTGACGGCTGAGTCGAGCCGTCGCGTCGAGCCGGGTCGCCGACCGAACGGGAGGTACGACATGACGAGTCGCTCGAAGGAATACGCGCTGCCGCGATGGTTGCGGCCGATGAACAGGCTCCTCGTCACGGTGCAGCGCGCGGGTCTGCGTACGGGCCCGGTGTACACGCTGACGGTCCGGGGGCGCAGGTCCGGCAAGGACCGCACCACACCGGTGACGCCTTTCGAGTTCGAGGGTGGACGGTACGTCGTGGGCGGGTTCCCCGGCGCCGACTGGGTGGCGAACGCGCGTGCGGCCGGGGCGGGTGTGTTCGGGTCGGGTCGCCGGCGGCAGCGGGTCAGACTGGTGGAACTGTCGCCGGAGGAGTCCCGCCCTGTGCTGGCCGCCTTCCCTGCGAAGGTGCCGAGGGGTGTGCCGCTCATGAGGCAGGCCGGCATCGTCCGGGAGGGTACGCCCGAGGAGTACGCCGCGCTCGCCGGTCGACTCGCGGTGTTCCGGATCGAACCGGCCGACGACTCCGGGCCGGTGCCGTCGTGAGATCTCCTTCGTAGCAGGGGATCTGCACCCGTCCAGTGCCGACACCGTCATGGCCGTTGCACTTTCTGCTGCGGGTCCACCCATTCGGGTGGGGTGTATTCGGGGTGGCCGTGGTTGCCCATGCGGACTGTCCAGCCTTTGTGGTGGACGTAGGTGTGGTGGGTTTTGCAGAGCAGTACTCCGTTGGCGAGGTCGGTGGGGCCGAAGTCTTCCCAGGGGTTCATGTGGTGGGCGATGCAGCGGCGTTCGGGGACGTGGCAGCCGGGGAAGTGGCAGTGGCTTCCGTCGCGGATGGCGAGGGCGCGGCGTTGTGGTTCGGTGAAGAACCGGTCGGCCGTTCCGATGTCGAGGATTTCGCCGTTGCCGCCGAGGACGACGGGGATGATGTTGGCGTCGCAGGCCATGCGGCGGATGGTGGCGACGGAGAGTGGTTCTCCGCGCAGGCCGAGGATCCTGGCCGATCCGCCGCCGCCGCACTTGGTGCAGCCGTCGTGGGGATCGAGTTGGTTGTTGGAGTCGTTGGCAGCGTCCGGCCTCGTCGCATCGTCTCCCCGGTCGGAGTCGGCGCAGGCGTCGTCCATCTCCCCGAGGCACCGTTCCTCGGGTTCGGCGTTTGCTTCCGGATGGGCCTTGGTCAGGCCCGTTCCGGTTGCGGTGTTCTGTTGTGGCTGTTGCCGGGGTTCTCGCCGTCCGGCTATTCGCTCCGCGACAGCGGCCGGATGGGTTGGGTCGGCCAGCTCGGCGGGGTCGGGCGGCCGATTGTCGTTGTCTGGTTGACCTTTCCGGCCAGTGGTCGTGGTGTCGGTGCCAGCCTTGCTCGGATCGACGCCTCCGGCTGGCCCAGCGGTCTCGCGAAGGTCCCTCGTCGCGTCCGGGGTGGGGACACCGCTACGAGTCCCGGCTTCACGCTGGGTGTCACCGGTGCCTTCGCCGGACTTGTTCTTGGTGGGCTTGAAGTTGGTGGTGCCCGTCGTGCCAGCGGTATCCGTGCCGCCGTCGCTCTGCTTGCTGGTGCCCTGCTTCCCGTCGCCTTGTTTCCGGTTCTTTCGCTTGGCCTGTCGTGTGGCGTCGGGGGTCTGGCAGCCGCAGGGGATGGGGCGGACGGGGGTGGTGTCGTCGATGGTGCCGAACCCGGTGCCTTGTAGGAGCTGGGCCAGTCCGACGGTGACGCAGTCGCGTCCACGGCCGCGGTTGGGGGACGCCTGCCATTCGGCCATTCTGGTGACGAGTTCGGCGAACGCGTCCCCACGTTTTTGGTCCAGGGGGCGCTCGTCGGGTTCGGGGCGGGTATCTGCGGCGATGAGCGCTTCGATGATCTTGCGGAGAGTTTCCATCTCCAGCACCGGCAGCTTGACGATCATGGTTTCGGACCCGGGGATCCCGTTCGGCAGGTATTTCAGGGAGCGTCTGCGTTCGGCGGCGCGTTCGGCGGCGTCGAGTTCCTCACCCAGCCGCCGTTCCCATTCCTCCGGGGCGAGCACCAGCAGCAGGTGCCGCCCCAGCAGCCGCACATCGTCAGGGCTACGCCGCAGGGATTCGTCGATCAGGTACTCCTCACCCTGCACCCGCTGTTCCAGGCCGATCCATTGGGGCAGGTCCTTGATCGCGGCGGCGATCACCTGCGCATGCCGAAACGACACCTCACCCCGCGCAAGAGCGGCGGCAGTCAACGTCACCGTACGGTCCAGGTCACGCGCCAGCGCCACCGCCGCGTAGGCGTCCCTCCTGCCCATCCGCTGCGCGGTCCGCAGCCACACAGCCGTGGTCGGCGCACCGGTCGTCTTGGCGACGTCGCAGGCCTCGGCCCGGGCGACCATGGCCAGTTTCAGTGCGGACATCATCGCCTCATCGGCCCGGTGCAGGTCGAACAACCGGCCGAGCTTCTCAGGGCGAAGCGACAGCATCGGCGCGGCCAGCGCGTCAGCGAGGATGGTGGCGACCTCGGCCAGCGCAGCCTCCAGCCGCTGCTCGGCGTCGGTGCCGCCATCCCAGCCCGAAGAGTCCTGCACTGTCGAATACATGTTCGAAGTCTAGTGGCCGGCGCCGCCACCATGATCGTTGTCCACAAGGAGATCCCGATCAGCCACCTGTGGACAAAAAGCTGGCACCACGTAGCTCGCGACCACCTCCTGCGGTCTCGCTCAAGCCCACTCCGTCGCCGGGCTAGCATGCCGGGGTGTCCTACCAGGTGATCGTGCTGAACGGCGGGTCGAGTACCGGCAAGTCGTCGATCGCGGCGTGCCTGCAGTCGATCCTGTCCACGCCGTGGCTGACGTTCGGGACCGACACCCTGGTCGACGCGATGCCTCCCTCCCTGACGAACGCAGACGCCGGAATCGGGTTCGGAGCCGACGGGGAGGTCACGACCGGAGAGGTGTTCAAGGCGCTCGACGTCGCGTGGAGCCTGGGGATCGCCGCGATGGTACGGGCCGGCGCGCAGGTGATCGTCGACGAGGTCTTCCTCGGCGGCGCGGCGTCACAGGATCGCTGGCGGAACGCGCTGGAAGGCCTTCCCGTGCTGTGGGTCGGCGTGCGCTGCGACCCCGACGTGGCCGCGGCGCGGGAGGCCGCCCGCGGTGACCGTACCGTCGGGATGGCTGCGTCCCAGGCGCTGCTCGTCCACGAGGGAGTGAGCTACGACCTCGAGGTCGACACCTCCACGACGAGCGCCCTGGAATGCGCGCAGGTCATCGCCGCCAGGGTCACCAAGGCAGAGCAGACTCAGCGCCGCTGAAAGACGAGGCAGTAGTCGTTGGTGTACCAGTCCTCGGGGTCTGCCCAGTCCAGGACGACCTCCTGGTCGAACGCGAGTACGCGCGACAGTGCGGCACCCACGTCCCACGCGAGGGGGGAGACGCCGGTGTCGGTACGCAGGTTCGCCACGTTGACCACCGCCCGAGACTCGGGTCCGCTCAGGAGCCTGCCGATCGACGCGTACACCGCGGTCAGCTCGTCGAGGTAACGGCCGTAGTCGCCGTCGTCGGTGCGGTACCCGTTGAGCGGGTTCTCCGGATGGTCCGACCTCGTCATGTACGGCGGGGAGGTCATCGTGAAGTCGACCGATGGCAGGTCGAGCTCCCCGAGCCGGCGGGCGTCCCCCTCGATGATCGCCGACGGGTCACGCAGACGTTCCCGCACGTACGCGACCCTGCTGGGCAGGATCTCCAGCCCGACCGGCCGCCGGCCCAGCTTCTCCGCGACGACCAGGGTGGTCCCGAACCCGGCGAACGGGTCGAGAACGACGTCACCGGGAGAGGTGTACGCGGTGAGAAACGCCTCGACCAGCTCCTCGGAGAAGCGGTCGTCGTCGTCCTCGTCAGTGGCGCTGTCGGTCCGGCGAACCCTCGCGGACAGCGGCAGGACGGGCTGCATGCGCTCAGATTCTCACAGCGCCGGTCGCCCCTGCACTGCCCGGCACCCGCCCGGCACCCGCCCGGCACCCGCCCGGGTCCGGACCGCGCGGCCTGCGGCAGACTGAGGCCGTGTCGGCGATCGTACGGCTGGAGTCGGCCGAAGACCCTCGGCTGGACGACTACGCCAACCTCAAGGACGTCACCCTGCGACGGAGCCTGGAGGTCGAGCACGGGCTGTTCCTCGCCGAGGGAGCGAAGGTGATCCGCCGCGCGGTCGCCGCCGGCTACCGCGTCCGGTCGTTCCTGCTGAGCGAACGCTGGCTGGACGGCCTGGCCGACGTCGTGACCGCCAGCGGCGCTCCCTGCTACGTCCTGCCGCCCGACCGCCTGGAGGAGGTCACGGGCTTCGCCGTGCACCGGGGCGCGATCGCGTCGATGGAACGCCGGCCGCTGCCCTCGGTGGCCGAGGTGATCGCGCACGCGCGCCGGGTCCTGGTCCTCGAGGACATCGTGGATCACACCAATGTCGGAGCGATCTTTCGTGGCGCGGCGGCGTTCGGGGTGGACGCGATCGTGCTCGCGCCGCGATGTGCGGATCCGCTGTACCGCCGGTCGGTGAAGGTGTCGATGGGCACCGTCTTCAGCTGCCCGTACGCCCGGATGGACAACTGGTACGACGGACTGGACGCGTTGCGCGCGGCCGGGTTCACGTTGGTGGCTCTCACCCCGGCCGACGACGCGGTAGACCTCGACACCCTCGCGATGGGGGACGAAAGCGGCGGCGCCGAGCGGCTGGCCCTGCTGCTCGGCACCGAGGGCGACGGCCTGTCGGCGCGGTGGCAGGACCAGGCCGACGTACGAGCCCGCATCCCGATCAGCGCGGCCGTCGACTCGCTCAACGTCGCCGCCGCCGCGGCGGTCGCCTGTTACGTGCTCACCAGGGACGTCCCGCCGCCGGCGTGACCCGTGGCCGCGGAGCACCGAAGGTCTCAGGTGTCGGCGTCGAAGTCGCCGCTGACCCAGCCGATGTAACGGTCGGCGGACCGGCGTACGGCGGCCTTCGCGTCCGCCTCCACGACGGCCCCGAAGTTGCCGTACAGCCGATCGAAGTCGTACGGCTCGACCCGGTCGACGATGCGGCGCACGGCGGCGGCGGACAGCGGGATGGAGTTCGGGTAGCTGCGCATGAACGTCACCCACCCGCGGCCGGTCACCGGGGCGATGGTGTCACCGCTGAGCAGGGCGCCCCGTCCGCCGGCGCCGGCCGCCCAGATCGCCACCGAACTGCCGGGAAAGTGCCCGCCGGCCTGGACGAACCTGACGCCGGGCATGGGTTCGTGGGTGCCGGACCACGGCCGCACCACCTCGTCGGTACGCCCGAGCCAGCGCTGGTCGGCTTCGTTGACGTACACCGGTACGCCGCCGAACGCATGGCTCCACTCCACCTGCACGCCGAACATGTGCGGGTGGCTGGCGGCGATCGCGGCGAGCCCGCCGAGCGCGGAGATGGCGTCCACCGCGTCCTGGTCGACGAAACCGGTGGGGTCCCACAGCAGGTTGCCCGCCTCGGTCTGCACCAGCAGGGAGACCTGGCCGATGCCGACGGTGGGCTGCACGCTCACCCGGTGGAGACCGGGCTCGTGCGCCCCGACCGGTTCGACGTGGGTGCGGTGGCCGGCCGCCGCGCGATCCTTCGTGGTGGTCCAGGTCTGCCCGGTCGGCGGGACGTACTGCCGCTCGTCGGTGCAGATCGGACAGGAAGCCGGCGGCTCGGGAGTGTCGGCGTACTCCACCGAACAGGTACCACAGATCCAGTGCGTCATGGGCACCACCTTAGGAACCGGGGCGGGCTCGCGGCATCGTTCCGCGGACCGTCCGGGCCTGAGTCTTCGGTCCTACGGCCGGCGGCCGATGCGCAGCGGGGCGCCGACGCGGTGCAGGTGCCGCAGCGCCTGCGCGTAGGAGTCGACCAGGCCGGATTCCTGGTACGGGATGCCGCGTTCGGCGCAGTAGGCGCGCACGATCGGCTGGGCCCGGCGCAGGTGCGGCGACGGCATGCTCGGGAACAGGTGGTGCTCGATCTGGTAGTTGAGCCCGCCGAGCGCGATGTCGACCAGCCGGCCGCCGCGGACGTTGCGGGAGGTGAGCACCTGGCGGCGCAGGAAGTCCTTCTGCAGTTCGGAGCCGGGTGCGGGCATCCCCTTGTGGTTAGGGGCGAACGTCGATCCGAGGTAGAGGCCGAACACGGCCTGGTGCATCAGACAGAACGCGACCGCGAGGCCGGGGGAGAGCGTGACGAACAACGCCGCGACGTACGCGACGGTGTGTGCCGTGAGCAGGACCGCCTCCGTCCGGCGGGTACGCAAACCGGGGCGCAGGAGGGCGCGCACCGCGGACAGGTGCAGGTTGAAGCCCTCCAGGGCGAGCAGCGGGAAGAACCAGAACGCCTGGTGGCGGCCGATGATCCGGGTCACGCCGCGACTTTGCCGAGCCTGCTCCGCCGACCACACCAGGATGCCCGGCCCCACGTCGGGGTCGAGGTCCTCGTGGTTGGGGTTGGCGTGGTGGCGGGTGTGCTTGTCCATCCACCAGCCGTAGCTCATGCCGATACCCAGGTTGCCCGCGACCAGGCCGGCGAACTCGCTGGGCCGCCGGGTACGGAAGACCTGCCGATGCGCCAGGTCGTGCGCGACCAGGGCGACCTGGGCAAAGACCACGCCGAGGAACGCCGCAACCAGCAGTTGCGTCCAGGTGTCGCCGAGGAGGCCGAACGCCACCCAGGCGCCGGCGTAGCAGGTGGCCACCACGGCGATCCGGGCCGCGTAGTAACCCGGCCGTCTGGTCAGGAGCCGGGCCTCGCCCACCCGGCGGCGGAGTTCGGCGAATTCGCTGCCAGGGTTGGGCTTCCGGCCGGTGTAGGTGGCAGTGCCGGCTCGTTCGTGCGTGGTGTCTGTGCTCACCCGTCGAGTCTGTGCGGTGGCCATGTCGAGCGGCAGCCCGTGCGCCCCCGGGTCGAAGGTGGGGCCAGCCCCACCCCGTTGCCGGCGAGGTCAGCGGGCGAGCGGGCAGTCACCGCACAGCCCGCCGCCGGGTACTCGGTAGTAGAGGCAACAGCTCCGGCGCACGAACGCCGAGGTGCTCACTCCTCCCGCGGAGGGCGTCGGGGGATCGACGATCCCGGCGTCCGCAAGCGGCGGTTGACGCAGGGCCGTCTCGGTGAACGCGGCCACCTCACGGGTGAGTTCGGGCCTGGCCCCGGCGAGGACGCCGAGCGTGCCCACGAGCGCCGATGCCGCGTTTCCCCAGAGCAGCGCGTCCGGCAGCGACGCCTCGGCGCGCACCGCGTCCTTCAGGGGTGTCAGGTGCGTCTTGACGACGGTACGAACGGCAAGCCTGGCAAGGTGAACGAGGTCGTTGTGCAGGTGCCCGCTCGCGTCGACGTCGCGCTGCCCGTCAGGGGCGAGCAGGACGACCCGTGCGGGGTCGGTACGCCACGGCCGGCCCGAGGCGCCGAGGTCCGGCCACGTCGTGCCGGGCGCCAGCACCGGCACCCGTCGACGCAGCAGCGCCACCGCCACCACCGGTGACCACAGGCGCGCGGCCATTCCCTGGAACAGGATCGAGGCGCCGACCCGGGGCTCGGTGGTGCCGAGCCGGTCCGTCGTGTGCGTGATCGCCTGCCCCAGCGCGGCGTGGCCGGCGTACAACTGCGCCAGGGAGACCAGCTCGCGGTCGCCGGGGAGCTCGCGGGGGACCTCGGTGGAGACGGCGAAGTACGCCCCGACCGTGCCGGCCTCCGCCAGCAGCTCCCCGGCACCTGCGCCGCTCACCACGCGCACCTCACGGCGTACACCTCACCGCGCACGCCCGATCCCGTACACCACGAGCACGATTCCATCAGGTCCGCGGTGAGATGCCGGGCACCGGGGGAGAATCGCCCCATGACGGAGCAGAGTTCCCCGGCCGCGCCCGGCGGCCTGCCCGCGACCATGCGGGCCTGGGTGGTCAGCGAGCCGGGCCGGTTGGAAGCGGTCGAGTTGCCGGTCCCCGAGCCCGCTCCGGACGAGCTGCTGGTGCGGGTGCGGGCGTGCGGGGTGTGCCGTACCGACCTGCACGTACGCGACGGCGACCTGCCGCCGCACCGCTCGCCGGTGGTGCCCGGCCACGAGATCGTCGGCGAGGTGGTGGCGACGGGTACCGAAGTCGCGGTGGCCGCGGGTGCGAAGGCCGGAGACCTCGCTCGCCGAATCGCCGAGGTCGCACCGATCGGCAGTCGAGTCGGTGTGCCCTGGCTGCGGCACACGTGCGGGCGGTGCAGGTACTGCCTGCGCGGCCAGGAGAACCTCTGCCCGAACTCCCGCTACACCGGCTGGGACGCCGACGGCGGGTACGCGGAGTACGCCACCGTCCCGGCCGCCTACGCCTACCCGCTGCCGGCCGACCGGTTCGGCGCGTACGCCGAACAGGAGCTCGCGCCCCTGTTGTGCGCGGGGATCATCGGCTACCGCGCGCTGTTGCGTGCCGACCTGCCCGCCGGCGGCCGGCTCGGCGTCTACGGCTTCGGCGGCTCGGCCCATCTCACCGCCCAGGTGGCGGCGGCCGAAGGTGCGACGGTGCACGTGCTCACCCGGTCGGCGGCCGCCCGCGAACTCGCCCTGGAACTCGGTGCCGCCTCCGCGCGTGGCGCCTACGACGCACCGCCGGAGCAACTCGACGCGGCGATCCTGTTTGCCCCGGTGGGCGATCTCGTCCCCGCCGCGCTGAGCGCCCTCGACCGCGGCGGGACACTGAGCATCGCCGGCATCTACCTGACCGCCGTACCCTCCCTCGACTACGAGCGGCATCTGTTCCAGGAACGCACGGTTCGCAGCGTCACCGCCAACACCCGCGAGGACGGCCACGCGTTCCTGGCGGCCGCAGCCGCGCACCGGCTGCGGATCTCCACCACGACCTACCCGCTGGACCGGGCCGACGAGGCACTGGACGACCTGGCCGCGGACCGGGTGAACGGCGTCGCCGTCCTGGTGCCCTGAGGCCTGACTCAGGTGCCATCGTCCTCGCGTACGAGCAACGCCACCGGCCGCCGGGCCAGCAGCTGGTCCAGCCGAACCTTCCCGCCGTCGACCCGCTGGCCGGTGAACTGGTCGGTCCAGCTGCCTGCGGGCAGGTCCACGGTGGCCGAGCCCCAGCCGTCCGCGGCGGCGAGCCCCGCCGACAGCCGGGTGACCACCGTGGCCGCCGTGCCCCCGCGCAAGAAGGCCAGTGCGTGCGGGCTGGTGGTCTCCAACGGCGTGTAGCTCGCCCCCGGCCCGACGAACCAGTCCGGATGCGCCGCCCGGCACCGCAACGTCGCAGCGGTGACCAGCAGCTTCTCCGCGTCGAGGGAGCCTCCGTCGATCTCGGCCACGGGATCACCGGCGTCGAGCCGGTCCAGCAGCCGGACGCGTTCGGTGAAGTCGACCGGCCGCCGGTTGTCCGGGTCGACCAGCGTCAGCGAGCGCAGCTCGGTGCCCTGGTAGACGTCGGGCACACCCGTGCAGGTGAGCTGGACGAGCTTCTGGCCCAGAACGTTGGCCCGGTCGTACGGCGCGATCGTGTCCACGAACGTCCGCACCAGGCGTACGACGTTCTCGTCGGCCACCACCGCGCGCGCGAACCCGGTGACCGCCTCGTCGTACGCCTCGTTCGGCTCGGTCCAGGTGGTGTGCCGCTTGGCCTCGCGGGTGGCCTTGGTGACGAACTCCACCAGCCGGTCGGCCTCGATCGGCCACGCGCCGACGAGGATCTGCCACAGGAGGTACTCCGTCGCGGTGTCCAGCGGCTCGGGCCGGTAGCCCGCGGTCGCCTCACGCAGCGCGGACACGGTGTGCTCCCAGACCGCGGGCAGCTCCGACAGCACGCCCAGCCGGGCGCGTACGTCCTCGGTCCGCTTGGTGTCGTGAGTGGACAGGGTCGTCATCGCGGACGGGTGGCGCGCGGTCGCCCCCGCGGCCCACTCGTGGAAGGTGTCCGGCGCGATCCCGAACCGGTCTGCCGGCGCGCCCACCTCGCACAGCGAGACGAGCGGGAACCAGCGGTAGAACGCGGTGTCCTCGATGCCCTTGGCCATCACCGGCCCGGTGGTCTGCTGGAACCGTACGCAGAACTCGTCCTGCTGTGCCCGGGCGCCCGAGCAGTCGTGGCCGCCGAGGGCGACGCCGACGAGGAACTCGATCTCCTCGGCCAGGTCGGGTGCGGCGGTGGTGGCCCGGGCGGCCGCGGCCCGCACCGTCTCCTCCGCCTCCGGTGCGAGCGGCTCACCCGGGTGGACGTAGGCACGGTAGACGTCGAACGCCACCAGGAGCTCGCCCAGCGCGCGGGTCAGCCGGCGCCGGGTGAAGTCGCGGAGCCGGATGTCGTGCTCGCCGATGGCCATCAGCAGCTCGACCAGGCGAACCACCTCGGCGGCCAGCACCTGGTCGACGATGTAGCGCTTGGCCTCGTCCACGACGGGCTGCAGGGTGTCCGGCTCGCCGGTGAGGGACGTCCACAGGCGCAGGAGAGGAGCGGCGCCGTCGGGGTCGACGAACAGCGACTGCACCCGCCACAGCGCGTCGTACCCGGTGGTCCCCGCGCAGGGCCAGTCGGCCGGCAGCGGCTCCTCGGCCTCCAGGATCTTCTCCGCCGCCACCCAGGCGTCGCCGGTGGCCGCGGCCAGCCGGCGCAGGTAACCGCGCGGGTCGGCCAGTCCGTCGGGGTGGTCGATGCGGTAGCCGTCGACCTTGCCCTCGCGGTGCAGCCGGATCAGCAGGTCGTGGCTGGCGGCGAACACCGTGGGATCCTCCACCCGGATCGCCGCCAGGGTGTCGATGTCGAAGAACCGCCGGTAGTTGAGCTCCTCGTCCGCGATCCGCCAGAACGCCAACCGGTAGAACTGCATGTCGAGCAGTTCGTCCAGCGGCAGGTGCTCGGTGCCGGGGCGGACCGGGAACACGTGGTCGAAGTAGCGCAGGATCGGCGCGCCGGCGTACTGGTCGCGCTGGATCTCACCGCGGTCCAGGCACTGGCCGATGCGGTCGCCGAGTACGGGCATGAGGATCGCCCCGTGGCCGGTGCCCGACTGCAGCGACCAGTCGACGTCGAACCAGCGGGCGTACGGAGAGCTCGGCCCGTCGCGCAGCACCGCCCACAGCTTGGCGTTCAGGTGCAGTGGCGTCGGCACGGCCATGTGGTTGGGCACGACGTCGACGACGATGCCCAGCCCGGCCTCGTGGGCAGCCGCCACCAGCCGGTCGAACGCCGGCTGTCCGCCGAGGTCGGCCGACAGCCGGGTGTGGTCCACCACGTCGTAGCCGTGGGTGGAGCCGGGCGTGGCCTGCAGGACCGGCGAGAGGTAGAGGTGGGTCACCCCGAGCCGGGCGAGGTACGGCACGGCGGCGGCCGCGGCGTCGAAGTCGAACTCCGGCTGGAGCTGCAGGCGGTACGTCGAGACGACGTTCGCGCGCGAGCGCCCGGGTGCGGGGGAGTGCAGCTCGAGGTCGTGCTCGGCGGCGCTCAAGGCCGCAGCCCGACGATCGCGAGGGAGTGGCCGGGCAGCTGGATCTGGGTCACGTCGTCCTTGTCCGCGGAGTTGGCGTCTGAGGTGGGGGAGGGGTACGAACTGGGGTGGGAGCCGGGTGCGGTGTGGGTGTCGTCGGGATGCCAGGCGAGCACGACGCCGTCGCGGCCGGCCGTTTCGTCCACCACCGCGCCGAGCGGAACCGTCGCCGGCGCGCCGGCGAGGTTGGCGACCACGCCGAGGTCACCGCGGCGGATCATCACCCAGCGCGCGTCCTCGTCGTAGGTCACCTCGACACGGTACAGGCGGGGGTCGGCGAGGCCGGGCAGCTCCCGGCGCAGCCGGATCAGGGTGGTGTACCAGTCCAGCAGCCGGGCGCCGGTCTCCTTCTCCGGCTCGTTCCAGTCCAGCCGGGAGGCGCGGAACGTGCCCTCGTCCTGCGGGTCGGGTACGTCCTCGGGGTTCCAGCCGTGGTCGGCGAACTCGTTGCGGCGGCCGTTGCGAACGGCCTCGGCGAGGTCGGGGTCGGCGAAGTCGGTGAAGTACTGCCAGGGCGTGCCCGCGCCCCATTCCTCGCCCATGAACAGCATCGGAGTGTACGGCGAGGTCAGCAGCAGGCCGGCCGCCACGGCGAGCTGGTCGTCGGACAGGGTGGCCGACAGCCGGTCGCCGGCCGCGCGGTTGCCGATCTGGTCGTGGTTCTGCAGCGCGGCGACGAACCGCCAGCCGGCCGTGTGCTCGACGTCGACCGGCCGGCCGTGCACGCGGCCGCGGAACGACGACCAGGTGCCGTCGTGGAAGAACGCCCGGGTCATGGTCTTGGCCAGGCACGGCAGGCTGCCGAAGTCGCCGTAGTAGCCGTCGCGTTCGCCGGTGAGCAGAGCGTGCAGGGCGTGGTGGACGTCGTCATCCCACTGTGCGTGGATCCCGAGCCCGCCGCTTTCGCGCGGCGTCACCGTGCGCGGGTCGTTGCGGTCGCTCTCTGCGATCAGCCACAGCGGTCGGCCGAGGGTCGCCGCCGCCGCGTCCACCTGCTGCGAGAGCTCCTCCAGGATCGGGACGGCGCGCTCGTCGTGCAGGGCGTGCACGGCGTCCAGGCGGAGCGCGTCCACGTGGAAGTCGCGGAACCAGCCGAGTGCGTTGCCGACGATGAACCGCCGGACCTCGTCCGAGCCCGGGTCGTCGAGGTTGACCGCCTGTCCCCACGGGGTGGCGTACTTGTGGGTGAAGTACGGCCCGAACTCGCTCAGGTAGTTGTGGGCCGGGCCGAGGTGGTTGTACACGACGTCCAGGCAGACCCCGATGCCCCGCGCATGACAGGCGTCGACGAACGTCTTCAGCCCATCGGGCCCGCCGTAGGCCTGGTGTACGGCGTACAACCCGACCCCGTCGTAGCCCCAGCCGTGGTGCCCGGGGAAGGCGGCGAGGGGCAGGAGTTCGATCAAGGTCACGCCGAGAGCGGCGAGGTGGTCCAGCCGGTCGACGGCTGACTGGAGGGTGCCGTCCGGAGTGAACGTGCCGACGTGGAGCTCGTAGATCACCGCGCCGGGCAGCGGCGTGCCCCGCCAGCCCTGGTCCGTCCAGGAGAAGCGGCCGTGGTCGTAGACCGCGCTCGGGCCGGGCACGCCCTCGGGCTGCCACCGCGAGCGGGGGTCGGGCCGGGGATCACCGCCGTCGAGGCGGAAGGAGTACGGCGTGCCGTGCGTGGCCTGGTCGACCCGTGCCCGCCACCACCCGTCGTCGGAGCCGGTCATCGGGACGGCCGACCCGTCGACCTCGACCTGGACCTGCTCGCGGGCCAGCGGGGCCCAGACCTCGAACGTCGTCGCCATGTCTCGCATTCTGCAGGGTGCGCGGAGTAGTCGCACACGTGCTGCGCCGCCGGTGGTCCGGCACCGGACCGCCGGGAGCGGTTGGGCGGTCGCCCAGTCCTCGGGTGCGGGGGACAGCCGGACGCCCTACCGCCTGGCCGCCGACGAGGCTGGTGGTGCCCAGGCCGGGTCGTAGCGTGGATGGGCGGCGTAGGCCGCCGCCCATCCACGGATCAGGTGCAGGCAAGTTCCAGGTCAGTTCCAGGTCAGTTCCAGGTCAGTCCCAGGTCAGCGCCCCGCCGCTCTGGTACTCGATGACCCGGGTCTCGAAGAAGTTCTTCTCCTTCTTGAGGTCCATCATTTCCGACATCCAGGGGAAGGGGTTCTCGGTCACGGCAAACACCGGTGTCAACCCGATCTGGACACACCGCCGGTTGGTGACGAACCGCATGTACTTCTCACACAGGCCCGCGTTGAGGCCGAGCATGCCGTGCGGCAGGGTGTCGCGTCCGTAGGCGATCTCGAGTTCGCACGCCTCGGCGAGCATCCTGCGGATCTCCTCCTGGAACGCCGGGGTCCACAGGTGAGGGTTCTCGATCTTGATCTGGTTGATCGTGTCGATGCCGAAGTTCAGGTGGATCGACTCGTCCCGCAGGATGTACTGGTACTGCTCGGCGATGCCGACCATCTTGTTGCGGCGGCCGAGGGAGAGGATCTGCGCGAATCCGGTGTAGAACCACATTCCCTCGAAGACGACGTAGAACGCCACCAGGTCGCGCAGGAACGCCTGGTCGCGTTCGGGGGTGCCCGTACGAAACGACGGGTCCTCCAGGTGCCGGGTGTACTCCAGTGCCCACGCCGCCTTGTCGGTGATCGAGGGCACCTCGCGGTACATGTTGAACAACTCACCCTCGTCCAGGCCGAGACTTTCGCAGACGTACTCGAACGTGTGCGTGTGCACGGCCTCCTCGAAGGCCTGGCGCAGGAGGTACTGCCGGCACTCGGGGTTGGTGAGGTGCCGGTAGACCGCGAGCACGATGTTGTTGGCGACCAGCGACTCCGACGTGGCGAAGAAGCCGAGATTGCGTTTGATCATCAGGCGCTCGTCGGCGGTCAGCCCCTCCGGCGACTTCCACAGGGCGATGTCGGCCTGCATGGAGACCTCGGTCGGCATCCAGTGGTTGTTGCAGCCGGCGAGGTACTTCTCCCATGCCCACTTGTACTTCAGGGGCAACAGCTGGTTGACGTCCGCCCGCGCGTTGATCATCGCCTTGTCGTCCACGCTGACGCGGGCCGCGTGCCGGTCGATGTGTCCCAGACCGGTCGGGTCAGTCCTGTTCATGGTTCTCCACACCTCACGGGGACGCTTACTGGCAGGCTTCGCAGTCGGGATCGCTGATCACACAGAACGCCGTGTCAGACGGCGGCGGCACCGTGATGCCGGCCGGGGTGACGACGGGTGCCGGCGACACCGCGTTCAGCTTGCCGTCCGTGCCGCGAAGGGTGCTCTTCTCCACGTGCGTGGCGCTCTGGGACCGCAGGTAGTACGTCGTCTTCAGTCCCCGGCGCCAGGCCAGCCGGTAGAGCGCGTCCAGTTGCAGCCCGCTCGGTGAGGCGACGTAGAGGTTCAGCGCCTGGGCCTGGTCGAGCCACTTCTGGCGCCGGGCCGCCGCCTCCACCAGCCAGGCCGGGTCGACCTCGAACGCCGTCGCGTACAGGGCCTTCAGGTCGGCCGGCACCCGGTCGATGGGGGCGACACTTCCGTCGTAGTACTTGAGGTCGCTCACCATCACCTCGTCCCACAGCCCGCGGGCCTTGAGGTCACGGACGAGGTGGGGGTTGATCGCGGTGAAGTCACCGGACATGTTCGACTTGACGAACAGGTTGCGGTACAGCGGCTCGATGGACTGCCCCACGCCACAGATGTTGGAGATCGTCGCTGTCGGCGCGATCGCCATCACGTTGGAGTTGCGCATGCCGGTGGTGCGAACCTGACGGCGCAGGCTGTCCCAGTCCAGCCGGCTGGAGCGGTCCAGGTCGAGCTTGTCGTCGCGGGCCTGGGCGAGCAGGGCGAGGGAGTCGATGGGCAGAATCCCTCTGCTCCACAGGGATCCCGGAAAGGACTCGTAGGTTCCGCGTTCGGCTGCCAGGTCACTGGAGGCGGCGATGGCCTCGTAGCTGAAGATCTCGGTCGTGGTGTCGGCGAACTCCACCGCGGCGTCGGAGGCGATCGGGATCCGCAGCGTGAACAACGCGTCCTGCACGCCCATCAGGCCGAGGCCGATCGGCCGGTGCCGCCGGTTGGACTCACCGGCCTGCGGGATGGTGTAGAAGTTCACGTCGATGACGTTGTCCAGCATGCGCACCGCCGTGCGCACCGTCCACGCCAGATGCTCGTGGTCGACGCCGTTCGCGGTGACGTGGTTGGCCAGGTTGACCGAGCCGAGGTTGCAGACCGCCACCTCGGCGGTCGAGGTGTTCAGCGTGATCTCGGTGCACAGGTTGGAGGAGTGCACCACACCCGCGTGCTGTTGCGGGGAGCGCAGGTTGCACGGGTCCTTGAACGTGATCCACGGGTGCCCGGTCTCGAACAGCATGGTGAGCATCCGCCGCCACAGCTCGACCGCCCGCAACCGGCGGAACACCCTGATCTCGCCGCGGTCCGCCCGGGCCTCGTACTCGGCGTACCGCTCGGCGAACGCCCGTCCGTACAGGTCGTGCAGGTCCGGGACCTCGTCGGGGGAGAACAACGTCCACTGGGCGTCTGCCTCGACCCGCTGGAGGAACAGGTCCGGTATCCAGTTCGCGGTGTTCATGTCGTGGGTGCGCCGGCGTTCGTCGCCGGTGTTCTTGCGCAGGTCGAGGAACTCCTCGATGTCGATGTGCCAGGTCTCGAGGTAGGCACAGGCCGCGCCCTTGCGCTTGCCGCCCTGGTTGACCGCGACCGCGGTGTCGTTGGCGATCTTCAGGAACGGCACGACGCCCTGGGACTGGCCGTTGGTTCCCTTGATGTAGGCGCCCATCCCGCGCACCGGTGTCCAGTCGTTGCCCAGTCCGCCGGCGTACTTCGACAGCATCGCGTTGTTCCGGATGCCGGTGAAGATGCCCTCCAGGTCGTCCGACACCGTGGTGAGGAAGCACGACGACAGCTGGGGCCTGGTGGTTCCGGCGTTGAACAACGTCGGCGTGGAGCACATGAAGTCGAACGACGACAGCATCTCGTAGAACTCGATCGCCCGCCGCTCCCGGTCGTCCTCGCGCAGCGCGAGCCCCATCGCGACCCGCATGAAGAACGCCTGCGGCAGTTCGAACCGCGTACCGTCGCTGTGCAGGAAGTAGCGGTCGTAGAGCGTCTGCAGCCCGAGGAACTGGAACGCCGGGTCCCGGCCCGGCCGCAGCGCGGCACCCAGCCGGTCCAGGTCGAACCTCGCGAGCTCGGGGTCCAGCAGTTCCAGCCGCACCGCACGCTGGACGTACTCGCGGAAGTACGCCGGATAGCGCGGGACCATCTCCTCCTGGCTCGCCTCGTCCGGCCTGCCGCGCAGGAACGACAGGGCCTCCCGGCGCAGCTTGTCCAGCAGCAGCCGGCCGCTGACGAGCGAGTACTCCGGGTCGGTCTCCACGAAGGTTCGGGCGGCCATCACCAGCGCGAGTTCGAGTTCGTGCTGGCTCATCCCGTCGTAGAGGTTGCGGGACACCTCGGTGAGCACCAACTCGGCCGAGGTGGCCGGCAGCCCGTGGCAGGCCTCCTCGACGATCCGGGTGAGCCGGACGTCGTCGAGCGGGTGGAGCTCTCCGTCGGCGCCCTTGACGTGCATGGAGACTTCGGCAGGCTCGACCTCGACGGCGGGTTCGCGTTCCAGCCGGGCGCGGGTGTGCTCCTCGCGGTACAGCACGTACGCCCGGGCGACGCGGTGGTTGCCCGACCGCATCAGGGCGAGCTCCACCTGGTCTTGGATGTCCTCGATGTGGAAGATCCGGCCCAGGTCGGGGTGCCGGGTCAGCGAGGCGACCACCTGCCGGGTGAGCAGGTCGACGGTCTCGTGGACGCGGGAGGACGCCCCGGCGTCGGGTCCCTCCACCGCGAGGAACGCCTTCGACATGGCCACCGCGATCTTCGCCGGGTCGAACGGCGAGATGCTGCCGTCGCGGCGGACCACCTGGCGTTCGTCGGTGTCGGGGGCAGGCGGTGGCGGGACGGACACGCCTTCGGCCGGGGAGCCGATCGCGGAATCGGCGACGGGGTCTGGTCCATCGTGCATGGTTGCGTGCGTGGTGTCGTGCGTGGACACGGGCTCTCTCTCCTCGCGAGCGGAATGACGTCGGCCTCCGGCCGCGAAAGGCGAGCGGGGTCAACCGGCGCCGGTGGTGCGGCGCCGGGTCGACCCAGGCCTGTGCAGGTCACGCGGGGGGCGTCGGGCTCACTGCGCCCGTACCCGCCCTGCATGACCATTTACCCTCGCGGCCGTCGGATCGGCGTACGCCCGTGTGGGGGCGTGCGCCGACCGCAGGTCCAAAGAAGTGCCGGCGGCCTCGGGCACGCGTCGCGCGTCACGCATCCGCCGCGATCACCAGCACGGAGAGACTACATGTTGTGGTTCTCAATCCGATGCAACCCAACATCCGGTGTGTCGCGGCGTTCTGGTCGTCCGACATGGGACGAACGCTGGTGACCTCGGAACGAAGATCATTACTGTGCGAGCGACCCCGACCGGAGGCGACGAAGGGAACCGTTCGCGATGACCGAGGCACGGTCCGGGATCTCCCGGCGGCAGGCGATGAGTCGGATGGCATGGGCGGGTGCCGGTGTCCTAGGCCTGGGTGCGGTCGACCTGGCCCGGCCGCCTTCCGCGCAGGCGGCAGGGGGGTCACGCAGCCTGTTCCCGAAGGGCGTACGGCCGACCCGGCTGCACGCCGTCAGGGAGGGAGCTCTGAGCCCGGCCGAACGCGTGCTCGTCGCGACCTTGCAGGGCCAACTGGCGCGCCCCCGGCCGTACTCGGGCTCTGAGGGGATCTACGTCGACGTGCCCGGCGTCGGGTATCCGGTGTGGCTGGCAGACCTTGCCGACCGCTACGACGTGGAGGTGGTCGAGGCGGCCGGCGCCTGGGAGCTGGTCGACCGCTTCGCGCGGCCGGGCACGGCCGGGCGGACGCTGGACCGCTACGTCCTCTACCGCGACGGCGACGGGTCGGTCAACGTGGCTACCAGCGTGGCCGGTCTCCTCGGGGCCGTCGCGGTGGAGGAGAGCCTGGAGCCGTCGGTACGTGCCCACCGGATGCGGCGGGTCCTCGACGTGCGTGGGCGGGACGACCACTGGGTGAAGAACACGTTCTGGAACCGGCTGCGCCACGACGTCGCGATCGAGCAGAAGGCGGACTTCGCCAACCAGCTGCGTGACTACGCCACCATGGCCGGCGCGTTCGTGTTCTTCGACGGCAACTCCGACTTCCGCGCCGAGGTCGTGGGCGACCTGGATCCGGACGCGGCCGTGATCGGCTGGGGTGACGCGTCCAAGGGGGAGGACGCGTTCGTCTCCGTCTCCTCCCGAGCCGGCGTCCGGACGATCGCCGCCGACCACGCCCGCAACCTCGCGCCACTGTCCGGAATCACCCTCGACTCCGTGCGTCAACATCCGCTTGACGAAGTGCCGGCACCGCCGCAGGGCACCCACCACGTGGCGTTCCTCGTCACCGACGGAGACAACGTGCAGTGGCTGCTCGGCGACTTCCAGAGCGATCGCAGGTGGTACGGCAGTCCGTCGCGCGGGTCCCTCGACCTCGGTTGGGCCGTCGCGCCGGGACTGGTCGACCTCGCGCCCTCGGTGCTCCGGTGGTACTACGACCACGCGGCCGACGGTGAGCACCGCGACCGGTTCGTGGTCGGCCCCTCCGGTGGCGGCTACCTCTATCCCAGCAGGTACCCGAGGGCCGACCTCGACCTGCACACCGACCGGCTGGCCGGCCAGATGCGCCGGGCCGACCTCGGCGTCGTGCAGATCCTCGACTTCGAGTCGATGGACGACACGTCGCTGTGGTCGAGTTACCTGCGCCACGACCAGATCGAGGGACTGGTGTATCTCGAGTACTCCCGCTACGACGCCGGACGTGGCCGGGTGGTGTGGGTGAACGACAAGCCGGTCGTCGCTCCGCGCGCCATGTTGTGGCAGGGGCTGTCCGGCGCCGACGAGGCCAGTGTGGCCGCGACGGTGAACGACGCGGGCCGCGATCCCACCAGCGTCGACGCGTACTCGTTGGTGATCTGGCACGCGTGGAGCAAGAGTGTGGACGACGTGCGGTCGGTCGTCAACCAGCTGGCGCCACACGTACGGGTGGTGACGCCGGACGTGCTCGTACGGATGATGGCCGCGAACGTGCACCGCTGAGCGTCCTGCCGGATGCCGCCTGCCGGGCGGGCGGCGTCCGAAAACGGAAGCGCGCGGGGCAATCGCCGAATGGGGATTGCGCGATCGTGTCGGCTATAGGATCGTGTGTCCACGATCGAGGGTTCTCCTCGAACGCGCTTCTTCTTCTCAAGCCCTTCGCGGGGCCTACCTGAAGTCTCGATGCTCCTTACCTGAAAAGAGCGCGGCATGGGCGCACGTGCACGGGTGTCACTGGGTGGGCGAGGTGGGAACGTCGTGCTGCCCAGGCGGCAGAACCTCGCCGAGGGCGTCTACGAAGCGCTCAAGGAAATGATCATGGACGGCGTCTACAACCAGGGCGCCCGGATCAACATCGACGAGGCGGCACGTGCACTGGAGGTCTCCCAGTCACCGGTCCGCGAGGCGCTGGTCCGGCTGGAGTCGGAGGGGCTGGTCATCAAGGAGCCCTTCCGGGGCTACTCGACCGCGCCACTGCTCAGCAAGGCGGAGTTCGAGGACCTCTTCGAGTTCCGGTTCGTGGTGGAGCCGTGGGCGGCCGCCCACGCCGCCGCCGCGATCGACGACGACAAGGCCGCGCTCCTCACCAAGGAGCTGGCCTCGACACCCAGTGCGCCGAAGGGAACGTCCTACCAGGACTACCAACGGATGGCCTCGCACGACCACCGGTTGCACGACCTCATCCAGCAACTCGGAGGCAACGTCCGGATGCGGGCGGCGTTCACCAGAACGCACTGTCATCTGCACATCATCCGCCTCAACTACGGGGCGGGGATGGGGTCGGCCGCCTTACGCGAACACCGAGCCCTCGTCAGTGCCATCACCAGCGGCGACGCCGACGCCGCCGAGACCGCCATGCGGACGCACCTGGAAGCCTCCAGGTCCAGGCTAGCGCCCTTGTACGACAGGAGTTCTGATCGCCCGAGCGTGGGAGGCGGCTGAAGATGCGGCAGCTTCCCAGGTCCTCGGTGCGGCGCAGACTCTAGGCTCTCGTCGCAGCTGAACGACCGAATCTGGCAATCGCTTTCCCGGCTGTTGGTTCCTACACGGTTCACGTTGTTTCCACGGGGATGTTCGACACTTGCCGAATTCGTGAACGCCGTACCCGCGCGCTCACTTCTTCGGTGCCTGCGCCGGCGGACCGGATCGGTCCGGCCCGCCGGATTCGCTCCAACCGGCCCGCCCGACGCGGAGGGCGGCAGTTCATCGTTCCTGGGTGCAGAGGAGTAAGTGCAATGGCGGTAGATGAAAGGCCCGAGGCGAGCCCGTTGGCAGGGCCGGAACACAGCCAGGGCTCGTCCCGGCGACAGTTCGTCACCCGGGCGGTCGGCGTGGGATTGTCGGCGGCCGCCGCGGGCCCGGTTCTCGCCGCGTGCAGCAGTGGCGGGGACGGCGGCTCCAAGGACGCTGCTGTCAAGGATCCCTTGGCGGCCAAGGGCGGACCGAAGACCACGCCGAATCCCGACGTGATCTATCCGGAGGGATACGTCGGCCCGCGCGCGTCGAAGAAGGCGATGCTGGTCAAGGAGAAGGTGACGCTGCGGGTCGTCGTGCCGCAGAACGTCTCGGTCGGAGACTGGGCCAAGAACGACTACACCAAGTGGTACGAGAAGACCACCAACGTGGCCATCAAGTGGCAGGTGGTGGCCGGCGGGGACGACGCGATGACCAAGGTCAACGCGATGATCGCCTCCGGGGACATCCCCGACGTCTTCATGAACATCAACTTCACCAACGCCCAGCAGCTGCTGTACGGGTCGCAGGGGCTGTTCGTGCCGCTGAACAAGCTGATCGACGAGTACACCGTCGAGACCAAGCGGATCTTCAAGGACTACCCGGACGCCAAGAGCCTCCTCACCTCCACCGACGGCAACATCTACTCGATGCCGTACGTCAACGACTGCTTCCACTGCAACTGCGGCAACCAGCGGATGTGGATCTACAAGCCCTGGCTGGACAAGCTGGGCCTGGACATGCCCCAGACGCTGGACGAGTTCGAGGCGGTCCTGAAGGCATTCAAGGACCGCGACCCCAACGGCAACGGCAAGCGCGACGAGGTGCCGTTGATGTCCAGCAAGGACGACGCGCTGGACACGTACTTCATGAGCCCGTTCATGTACAACCCGGGCGAGCCGTGGCTGGTGCTGAACGACGGCAAGGTCGACGTGACCTTCAACAAGCCGGAGTGGCGCGAGGGCCTGCGGTACATGAACAAGCTGTACAAGCAGGGCCTGCTCGCGCGGCAGTCGTTCACCCAGGACGGAGACCAGCTGCGGCGCGTCGGTGACCACAAGGGCGAACCGATCCTGGGCGCGACCAGAACGTGGTACTGGGGCAGCTTCGCCACCCTGAACGACGACGACCCCAAGGCACGCTGGCGCGACTACGTTGCCGTACCCATCCCGAAGGGGCCGGACGGACAGCGGCACGCGACCTGGAACTACTACGGCGCCGTCACCGGTGGCGCGTTCGTCGTGACCAAGGCGTGCAAGAACCCCGCCGTCGCGGTGCAGTGGGCCGACGGGCAGTACGAGCTGGAGTCCATCATGCGCGCCTACAGCGGCGACCTGGACAAGGGCTGGCGCTGGGCGAAGAAGGGTGAGGTCGGCATCAACGGCAAGCAGGCCGTGTGGACCACCCTCGGCACCTGGCCGCCGCCCGACGGCCAGTGGTGGGGTCAGCTGGGACTGGGTTACCGCTCCAACGACTACCGCCTCGGTGAGGTGGCCGACCCGAAGAACCCGACGTTCGAGAAGCCGTTGTACGAGGAGAGCAAGCAGGCCTACTACGCGGACAAGATCGACAAGTCGGTCCAGCTTCCGCCGCTGTACCTCGACGAGGAGCAGGCCGCGCAGACCGGCGAGCTCAGCCTCACGCTCTCCAACTATGTCAAGCAGTCCCTGTCGAAGTTCGTCCTCGGTCAGTGGAACGTCGACGACGACGCCGCGTGGAAGAACTACCTGTCGACCCTGGAGCGGATGGGGACCCCGCAGTACGTCGACATCAACCAGAAGGCGTACGAGGCGAAGTACAAGTAGGCCCGCGTCGGCCAACCCAGACTCGGTGCGGGCGGGTCGCCGGAGTGCCCCCGGTGACCCGTCCGCACCGACCGGCTCGTGAACGAGGAGGAATGTGAGTATGGCGGTGACGGCACTGAAGGAGACCCGGTCCGACCGGATCTTCAACGTCTGCAACATCGCCGTCCTGGGGTTGTTCCTGGTAGCCGTGCTGTATCCGCTGGTCTACATCCTCAGCGCGTCGTTCAGCTCGGCCCAGGCGATCAGCTCCGGGCAGGTGTGGTTGTGGCCGGTGGACTTCAACCTCGAGGGATACAAGGCGATCTTCGAGTACAAGTCGATCGTCACCGGTTTCCTCAACTCGGTCTTCTACGCGGTGGTCGGCACGCTGATCAACGTGACCATGACGCTGCTCGCGGCCTACCCGTTGTCGAGGCGGGACCTGTACGGCCGCAACGGCTTCATGTTCCTGTTCGTCTTCACCATGCTGTTCAGCGGCGGCATGATCCCGACGTACCTCGTGGTCCACGAACTGGGGCTGCTCAACACCCGTTGGGCGCTGATCCTGCCGACCGCGATGGCGGTGTGGAACATGATCATCACCCGGACCTACTACCAGGTGACGATCCCGCACGAGTTGCTGGAGGCGGCCCGCATCGACGGGTGTGACGACTTCAGGTTCTTCACCCGGATCGTGCTGCCGCTGTCGAAGCCGATCATCGCGGTCAACGCGCTTCTGTACGCGGTTGGGCACTGGAACCAGTTCTTCAACGCCCTCATCTACCTCACCGACGAGTCGCTGTTCCCACTGCAGCTGGTGTTGCGCGAGGTCCTGGTGAAGAACTCCATCGACCCCTCCCAGATCCAGGACGCCGCGGAACTGATGCGGGTCCAGGAACTGCGGGACCTGCTGAAGTACTCGTTGATCGTGATCGCCAGCGTCCCGCCGCTGCTGGCGTATCCGTTCGTGCAGCGGCACTTCGTCAAGGGCGTGATGATCGGCTCGCTCAAGGGCTGACCGGTCTCCAGAGAACGGACGGGAGTACGACGTGACAGACACACTTACCGACCGCCGGGAGATCGCGGAGTCCGGTCAGCGTGGGCCGACGCGGTTCGATCGGCGGTCGCGCCTGGAGATGACGCTCCGGCGGATCGGGCACGGCTGGCAGCTCTACCTCATGCTGTTGCTGCCGGTCGTCTACATCATCATCTTCCAGTACTGGCCGATGTACGGCGTGCAGATCGCCTTCCGCAACTACAACGTCGTCCAGGGCATCACCGGGAGCCCGTGGGTCGGGTTCGACAACTTCACCCGGTTCATCGAGTCGTACCAGTTCTGGCCGGTGATCCGGAACACCGTCGTCCTGCAGGCGTACGAGCTGGTGGCGACCTTCCCGCTGCCGATCGTCCTCGCGCTCGCACTCAACTACGTGCGGGTCCGCTGGTTCCAGCGCACGGTGCAGATGGTGACGTACGCACCGCACTTCATCTCCACCGTGGTGATCGTCGGCATGCTCTTCGTGCTGCTTGACCCGCGCATCGGCATGGTCAACAACCTGCTCGGACTGTTCGGGATCTCACCGACCGACTTCATGGGCGACCCCGGCCTGTTCCGGCACATCTACGTCTGGTCGGGCGTGTGGCAGAGCCTGGGCTTCTCCGCGATCATCTACCTGGCCGCACTGGCCGGCATCGACCCCGAGTTGCACGAGGCGGCGATCGTCGACGGAGCGACGAAGCTGAAGCGCATCTGGCACATCGACCTGCCCGGTATCGCGCCGATCGCCGTGATCCTGCTGATTCTCAACATCGGTTCGATCCTGAGCATCGGGTTCGAGAAGGTTCTGCTGATGCAGAACAACCTCAACCTGTCCTCCTCGGAAGTGATCGACACCTACGTCTACAAGGTCGGCCTGGCCTCCGACGTGCCGCTGTTCTCCTACGCCGCGGCGATCGGGTTGTTCCGTTCGGTGGTCGGCCTGGTGCTGCTGATCGCGGCCAACCAGCTCGCCCGCAGGTTCGCGAAGTCCAGCCTGTGGTGAGCCGGCGCGGGTAGCCCCCGCCCGCCCCTCGGCGGGGCACACCCGCCGGAGGTCCCCGACTGGCGGACGTTGGGCCCTGGCCAGGGTGGCCACGAGCTGGTCACCCTGGTCGGGAGTCCGTGCTCGGGCGTGCTCCGGCGTGGGGCAGCCGCCGGTGGGGGAGAGGGATGCCATGCGCTATCGCCGTACCTCGCTTCGGTTGCCGGACGAGTTGCCTGTCAACCCCCTCTTTGCGCGGCAGGGCGAGCGGCGGGTGCCGCGGTACTCGCTGGGCACCGACGAGATGCTGCCGGAGACGGCGTACCAGCTGATCCACGACGAGATCCTGCTGGACGGAAACGCCCGGCAGAACCTCGCGACGTTCGTGACCACCTGGATGGAACGCGAGGCCGAACAGCTCTACGCCGAGGCGGCGGACAAGAACATCGTCGACAAGGACGAGTACCCCCTCACCGCGGCGATCGAGGACCGCTGCGTCCACATCATCGCCAACCTCTGGCACGCCCCGGACAGCCACGCGGCGCTGGGCACCTCGACGGTGGGGTCCTCGGAGGCGTGCATGCTGAGCGGGCTCGCGCTCAAGCGGCGATGGCAGCGGGCCCGCGCCGCCCAGGGCAAGCCGGCCGACCGGCCGAACATCGTGTTCAGCTCCGCGGTTCAGGTGGTGTGGGAGAAGTTCGCCAACTACTGGGAGGTGGAGCCGAGGTACGTCCCGGTCACCGCCGAGCGGCCGTGCCTCACCCCGGAGGGCGTGCTCGAGGTGGTGGACGAGAACACCATCGGTGTGGTGGCCGTCCTCGGGATCACCTACACCGGAGCGTACGAGCCGGTGGCCGACATCGCGGCGGCGCTCGACGACCTGCACCAACGCACCGGGCTCGACGTACCGGTGCACGTGGACGCAGCCTCCGGCGGGTTCGTGGCGCCGTTCCTGCATCCCACTCTGCGCTGGGACTTCCGGCTCAACCGGGTGCACTCCATCAACGCCTCCGGCCACAAGTACGGCCTGGTCTACCCAGGTGTGGGTTGGGCGGTGTGGCGGACGAAGGAGTTCGTGCCGGAGGAGCTGGTGTTCAAGGTGGCCTACCTGGGCGGGCAGGAGAGCACCTTCAACCTGAACTTCTCCCGGCCCGGTGCACAGGTGCTGCTGCAGTACTACAACTTCCTGCGGCTGGGCCGGCGCGGGTTCACCAGAGTGCAGCAGGCCACCCACGACGTGGCCGAGACCATCGCCCACGGGCTCGCCGGCATGCGGGCGTTCGAGGTGATGTGGCCGGGCGTCGACCTGCCGGTGGTCTGCTGGCGGCTGGCCGACGGCCACACCGGCAACTGGGACCTGTACGACCTGTCCAACCGGCTGCGCGCCCGCGGCTGGATGGTGCCGGCGTACCCGCTGCCGAAGAACCGCGAGGACGTGGTGGTGATGCGGATCGTCGTACGCAACGGCCTGTCGGGCGACCTCGCCCACCTGCTGCTGGACGACGTGGCGGACGGAGTGAAGTTCCTGGACCGGTTGCGCGAGCGGATGCCGGCCGAGGGCCGTACGACCTCCTCCTTCCACCACTGAGCGCGGCTGATGTCCCTGCGTGTTCCGGACCTCGCTGCCGGACTGGTGTCCGCGGTGCCCCGCCGGGGCCGGACCGCCCGGCGGTGGTGGGTGGGCAACGGCCGGGCGCATGTCGAGGTACGGGGAGTCGACCGGCCAGGCGGCGGGCACCTGGCCGAGGAGTTCGAGCATGCGGTGAAGGTGCTGCCCGGCGTGCGCCGGGCGTGGGTGAACGCGGTGCTGGGCCGGCTGGTCGTGGAGTACGGCGACCACACAGGCGACGGCCAGAACGGTGAGGCCCTGGCCGAGTTCCTCGCCGAGGTTCTGGCCGCCGTCGCGGCCGTGGAGCGTCGGCACGGGCTGGCCGATGAACCCTTCCCGCAGCGCCCGGACCATCCAGGTGACGTGGAGCCGCGCCGGAGGCAGCTGCTCGCGTTCGGCGCAGACGTCGCCGCATTGGGGTTCAGCGTCGCCGGCCGGGCGCTGCGGATCGCCCGGCTGCCCGCGGAGGTGCCGACCCTCGTCAGCCTGATCGACTCCACCCCGCGGCTGCGACGGGAGTGGGAACGCCTCCTCGGCCGAGCTGCGGCCGACCTCACGCTGGCTGCCGGGAACGCGGTCACGCAGGGCCTTGCCCAGGGGCCGCTCGGGCTGCTCGTCGACGCCGCCCAGCGGCTGGTGCTGGCCGACGAGGCCGGGCGTCGCCGGCAGGTCTGGGCCGGGCGGGAGGCGGAGCTGAGCGCGGCCGACGACGGGCAGCGGACGCCGCCGTTGGCGTTGCCGCCGCGGCCGGAGCCGCTGCCGCCGGGTCCGGTGGAACGCCTGGCCGACGTCGCCGGGCTGGCGTCGGTGGTGGGGGCCGGTGCCACCTTCCTGGCCACCCGTGACCCGCGGCGGACCATCGCTCTGGTCGGAGCCGGGATCCCCAAGGCGGGCCGGGTGGCCCGGGAGGCGTTCGCGACCGGTGTAAACCGCGCGTTGGCAGCTCGGGGCACGCTGTGCCTGGACCCGGAGGCGCTGCGCCGGCTGGACCGCGTCGACACCGTGGTGCTGGACGCCGCCGTCCTGCGTACCGACGGTTTCGTCCTCGGCCCGCTGACGGTGTGCGGGGAGGGCTCGGCGGAACCGCCAGGCAACGTAGGGACCGCCGGGCACAGTGGGGACGGGCACCGTCCCGACGGCACCGGGACGGCGGGTGAGGCCCGGCTGCGGCTGCGCGCCGAGTCGCTCTTCGACCCCACCGTGCCGCGGACCGTGCACCGGGAGGGCGAGTGGACGCTCGGCCCGCTGGCCGAACTGACTCGCCTCCTGGGGTCGCTTCCGGCGGCGGCACGGGCAGCCGCACGCCGGCTGGCCGGCCGGGGCGCGGTGGCGCTGGGGCTGGTGCGTGCGGGCGAGCTGGTCGCGGTGCTGGCGGCGGAGCCGGAGTTCGCGCCGCTGGCCGACGCCCTGGTGGCGGCCTCGGGCGGCGCGGGTGAGGTGATGGTCGCTGGGCGGGGGAGCGGCGTGGCCGGACGGCTCGGCGTCGAGCGCGTCCTTCCCGCGGGGAACCGGCTGCCCGGCGCGGTTCGTGCGCTACAGGCCGAGGGCCGGGTGGTCGCGCTGGTCGGAGCCGGTCCGGGTGCCGCGCTCGCGGCCGCCGACTGCGGCATCGGCGTACCGCTGCCCGGGCACCGGCCACCGTGGGGCGCCCACCTGCTCAGCGGACCGGGGCTGTCGGACGCCTGTCTGCTGCTGGACGCAGCGACCGCGGCGAAAGCGGTGTCCCGGCGCGGCGCGCTGCTGGCGGGTTACGGCTCGGTCACCGGCGCCCTGCTCGCCGCGCTCGGCCCCGCGGGCGGTGCCACCGAGCGTGCCCTGATCGGTGTCAACGTCGCCGCCGCGGCGGGTTTCGTCTCCGGCACCTGGTCGGCCGCCGCGCTGGCCCGCCGACCGGAGCCCGTACGCACCGACCGCAACCACTGGCACGCCCTGGATGCTTCGGCCGCGCTGCGCCGGCTGCGCAGCACCCCGCGGGGCCTCACCGCGCAGGAGGCGGCCGCCCGGCTCCCGGCCACCTCGGCGGACGGCGACGAACACCCCGCGAACCTTCTCGGCGCCGGCCTGGAGGAGCTGGCCAACCCGCTCACCCCCACTCTCGCGGCCGGAGCCGGGGTCGCCGCGGCGACCGGTTCGGTGTCCGACGCGGCGCTGATCGGTGCGGTGATGGGAGTGAACGCCGTCATCGGCGGCATGCAGCGGGTGGGCACCGACCGCGCGGTGCGGCGACTGGCCGACACCAGCGCGGCCCGGGTACGGGTCCGGCGCGACGGGCAGGAGGTGGAGGTGCCGGCCGACCAGCTCGTGCCCGGTGACGTGGTGGTCCTGCGCGCGGGTGACGCCGTGCCCGCCGACGCCCGCATCCTCACCGAGCGTGCGCTGGAGACCGACGAGTCCAGCCTGACCGGCGAGTCGCAGCTGGTCGGCAAGAGCGCCGAGCCGTGCGCCGCCGCGGATGTCGCCGACCGTTCCAGCATGGTGTACGACGGGACGGTGGTGGCGGCGGGTCGTACGTCCGCGGTCGTCGTGGCGACCGGTGCGGAGACCGAGGCGGGCCGGGGTACCCGCGCGGTGGCGGCCCACCGGCCCGTCGGCGGCGGCGTCCAGGAACGCCTGAACCGCCTTGTGCGGTTGACTGTTCCGGTGTCGCTGGGCAGCGGCGCGGCGCTGGTCGGTGTGGGCCTGCTGCGCGGGCGCAGACTTCGCGACACCCTCGGCACGGCCGTGAGCCTGGCGGTGGCGTCCGTGCCGGAAGGGCTTCCGGTGGTGGCGACCGTGGCGCAACTGGCGTCCGCGCGCCGGCTGTCCACCCGGAACGCGCTGGTCCGCCACCCGCCGACGGTGGAGACGCTCGGCCGGGTGACGACCCTGCTGATGGACAAGACGGGAACGCTCACCGAGGGGAGGATCCGGCTGCGGCGGGTCTCGGACGGCGTCGACGAGGAGTCACTGGACCAGCTCGGCGACCGGGGAGCCCTGGTGCTGGCGGCCGGGTTGCGGGCCAGCCCCGAGCATGTCGCGGGGGAGGTGCCCGCACACCCGACCGACCGGGCGGTGGTGGACGCCGCGCTGGAGGTGGGCGTACGGGCGGACACCGGCGCGGCGGGCTGGACGCTGGTCGACGACGTACCCTTCGAGTCCGGCCGCGGCTATCACGCGGCGCTCGGCGCGACCGACCACGGGCAGCGGCTGGTGGTGAAGGGCGCGCCGGAGATCGTGATCCCGAAGTGCCGAGGATGGCGCCGCGGTGCCGACGTACGTCCGCTGGACGAGGCGGAGCGGGCGAAGGTGGAGGCGAAGGTACATCGCCTTGCCGGGCAGGGATTCCGGGTGCTCGCGGTCGCCGAGCGGGCCGCGTCCGGCCGGCGCGACCTCACCGAGGACCGGGTGGAACGCCTGGACCTGCTCGGGTTCCTCGCCCTCGCCGACCAGGTGCGGCCGACCTCCGCACAGGCGGTCGCGTTGCTGCGCCGGGCCGGAGTCGACGTGGTGATGCTCACTGGCGACCACCCGACGACGGCCGGCTCGATCGCCGCCGAGCTCGGCATCCTCGACGGCGGGCGCGTACTCACCGGCACCGACCTGGACGGCCACGACGACGCCTCGCTGGCCGCCGTACTGCCCGGGGTGTCGGTGGTCGCTCGGGTGACGCCGGCGCAGAAGGTACGCGTGGTCCAGGCGCTGCAGTCCATCGGCCGTACGGTCGCGATGGCCGGTGACGGCTCGAACGACGCACCGGCGATCCGGCTCGCCGACGTGGGAATCGCCCTCGGCCGCCACGGCACCACCGCCGCCCGGGAGGCCGCCGACCTGGTGGTCACCGACGACCGGCTGGAGACCATCACCGACGCGATCGTCGAGGGCCGGGCGATGTGGGCGTCGGTACGGGACGCGATCGCCGTCCTGGTGGGCGGCAACCTCGGGGAGACGGCGTTCACCCTCGGGGCCGGGCTGCTCTCACCGAGCGGGTCCCCGTTGAACGCCCGGCAGTTGCTGCTGGTCAACCTGTTCACCGACGTACTCCCCGCGATGGCGCTGGCGATCCGGCCACCCGCCCACCTCACCCCGGAGGCGTTGCTGCACGAGGGTCCCGACGCCTCGCTCGGAAGCCGACTGGCCCGCGACGTCGCCATCCGGGCAGGCGCCACCGCGGTCGCGGCGTCGGCCGGCTGGGTGGTCGGGAGGGCCACGGGTACGCCGGGCCGAGCCGGCACCATCGCCCTGGTGTCGATGGTCGGCGCCCAGCTCGGACAGACCATCGTGACCGGGTGGCGCAGCCCGCTGGTCGTCGGCGCCGGTGCGGCGTCCTGGCTCGGCCTGGCCACGGTGGTCCAGGTGCCCGGACTCAGCCACTTCTTCGGTTGCCGGCCGCTCGGTCCGGTCGGCTGGGCCACTGCGCTCGGCGCCGCCGGTGTCGGAACGGCTCTGGGCACCGGCCTGGAGGGACTGACCGAGATGGCCGTTCGCCGGTTTTCGGGCGGATTTTCGGGTGGGTTCGCCGGTCCGCTCACCCAGCCTGGGTGAGGTCGCCGGGACGCCGCGCTGCCTAGGGTGTGCAGAACCCGTACGCGACGGAGGTGAGGACCGTGACCGCTGCGCCGACGACAGCCGGCACCGCACCGAGCGCCCGGGCCACCCGGAAGACCGCCGCGAAGAAGACCACCGGCCGGAAGGCCACCGCGAAGAAGACCACCGCCCGGAAGGCCGCCGCGAAGAAGACCGCCGCGAAGAAGACCACCACGAGCGGGACCAGAGCGCCGACGTCGGGCAGTCCGAAGGCGCCGACCCCTGCCCGTCGTACACCCCGGTTCAACCGCCTTGGCGCGGCCGAGCACGCCATCGACAAACACACAGTGAGGATGACGCTGCCGGTCTTCGGCCCGGTCACCCTGCCGGCGACGGAGAGGCTCGCGTTCTACGCCGGCCTCGCTGCTGTCGCCGCACTGGGCATCGTGGACTGGCCGGTGGTGGCGGTGATCTCGGTGGGCCACCTGTTGGCGGAGGACCAGCGCAACCGGCTGCTGCGCGACTTCGGTCTGGCGCTGCAGGAGGCGGCCTGATCGCCGGACCCTGGTTGGCGCAGGGACGGCAGACGCTCAGAACGGCGGTAGGTCATCCGCGGCCGTTCTTGTGTTCGCGGTGGCGGGTGCCGGTTGGGCTGGTGCCACCGGGTCGGTGAGTGATGGTGTTCGGCTGTGGTATTGCCGTCCGTGGGGGTCGGTGGGGGTGTGTTCGCCGGGTCCGGTCTGGTGGAGTTTCCAGTTGCGGTCGGTTTTGGTTTTGTGGTGGCGTGGGCAGAGCGGTGCGATGTTCTCTACGGACGTCGATCCGCCGTGGTGGTGTTCGGTGTTGTGGTCGAGGTGGCAGGTGGCGGCGGGTCTCCTGCAGGTGGTCCATGCGCAGCGTTGGTCGCGGGCGTGGACGAGTTCTGCCTGCAGCCCGCGGAGGAATCTTGCCGGGATGGGGTGCAGGTGCAGTAGGCGTCCGGTGACCGGGTGGGTGACTCCGACGGAGAGTCTGGCTTCGGGGTTGTCGAGGTGGTTTGCGACGATGCGGCGGGCGACTTCGGTGATGACGGGTCCGAAGCCGCCGAGCTCACCGGGCTGGGCGGACAGCCCCATCAGCGTGGTCAACGGCATGTTCAGCTGCACTTTGGCGCGCGTTCGTATGGGCCCCCAGCTCGGCTGTGAGGAGGACCAGGGCGGCGAAGGCGGTGTAGGTGATGCGGGTTGCGGGGGTGGTGGCGTTTCATCTGGCGGTGAGTCGGCCGGCTCATCGGGTCTGCGGTTCTGCCGCGGGATCTGACCCGCGGTGGGGAGAACGGAGTTGGGACCGGAGGTGTTGGACCCCATGGTGCGAGCGGTTGCATTCTCTGCGGCCGCGGCGCGCGCGGCGGCGTCGTGGGCTTCAGCGTCGTGGGCGGTGGAGCAGTGGCAGGGGGTGTAGTGGGCGGTGGTGTTTGCGGTTCCGGCGGGAGCACAGTCGCCGCAGTCACAGCCGGCACTGTGCAGGTCGTGGTCGGGGTAGCGGTGAATGGGACAGTGCCCCTGTTCGTCCGGCGTCTGCTCGGATTCACCTTCGGTTCGTTCGGCCTGGTGCTGCTCGGTCTGGTCTTGTTCGGCCTCGTGCTGCTCGGCGCGGCCTTGAGCGGTGTCGCCGTGCGTCTGGTCGGCTTGTCTCGGGGTGGAGCAGTCTTTGATGTCGGCGGTGCCGGTGAGTAGGGCGGCGGCGACGTCGGCGCGGAGTTGGCTGAGGCTGCGGGTGTCGCCGGTTGCTTTGGCTGCGCGGGCGATGGCGTCGAGGTGGCCGTACGCTTCGGCGGCCTGGTCTGCGGACAGGCCGCGGATGGCGAGGTCGGCGACGCCGTCGACGGCGGCCCAGATCGCCACGTTCCGCCCGGACCTGGCCGCCCGGTGACGTTTGGCCGCGGCGTCGGGGTCTGCCTTGACGACCTCGGCTTCGACCTTCGCCCGCAACAACCCGCCCCGCAGTTCGAGGACTTTGGGGAACAGTGCGTCCTCGATGGCTGCCCACAGGTCGGGCTTGGCATCGGTGATCCGGTCCACGATCACCCGCACATCGTTGAGCTCCAGCCCACCGGACGCGAGAGCTTCACGGACCCGCGGCAGCCGGGGCAGGGTGGCGGCCAGGGCCACGTACTGGTGCGCCCGGTAGCCGGTCCACCCCAACAACGGCTCCAGGACCTCCGGGGTCATCGGATCCGGCGTCACCCTGCGTCCGGCCGGGCCGTCAACCATGCCGGGCTCGGCGTAGGCCAGCTCGTTCACATCGGACAGGCACTCAGCCTCCAGCCAGCAGATCAGCCGCCGCCGTGCCTTGATCGACTCCTCCAGCTCGAACCCGTTACACATGCTTCGGTCCACCGAGGCGACCAGCACTGCCAACCGCGGACCAGCCGACATCTCCGCCAGCCCTGCGGGCAGCACCCGACGGCCACCGGGCTGCCCGCCCAGGTGGCCGTCGAAGCACTCACCGCCATCGCTCACGCGTTCGATTCTACCGAACAAGATCGGCTCATGCGCGCGGGAAACCCCTTACCCACAAGAGGAATCAACGCCACCTTCGATCTACGCGGACGCCGGATCGGCCGACCGTACCCAGGAGGTCACGGGAGTTCGGACCAGGTGCTGGAGTCCGGGCGTACGACCCAGATCGCCTGTCAAGCCCGCCTTGTCAGCTCGGTCGGCTTGGTCCGCTCGGTCAGCCCGTGAGCTCGCCGTCAGGACCGTCAGGACCGTCAGGACCGGACGCCGGACACCGATGTCGAACGGCCGAACAGCTCCGGGCCGGCCAGCACCGCGTTGCGACCCAGGTCGTGCTCGAGCTCGAGCAGGCGGTTCCACTTGGCGGTGCGTTCGGACCGCATGGTCGAGCCCACCTTGACCTGCCCCGCACGCCAGCCCACGGCGAGGTCGGCCAGCCAGGTGTCCTCGGTGTCGCCCGACCGCGCGCTGACGACGGTTCCCAGACCAGCGCTCTGCGCCTCGCGTACGACACGTTCGGCGCGGGTGAGCGTGCCGGCCTGGTTGGGCTTGACCAGAACGGCGTTCGCGGCCCTGCGGGCGATTCCCTCCCGGACGCGCTCGACGTGCGTTGCGAACAGATCATCACCGAGCAGTTGGCACTGGTCGGGCAGGACGGTCACCGCCTCGGTCCAGCCCGCCCAGTCGTCCTCGTGGAGTACGTCCTCCAACGAGACGATCGGGTACCGCTCGCACCACGCGGCCAGCCGGCCGAGCCATTCCGCCCGGTCGAGTTCGCGGTCCTCACAGCGCAGGTGGTAGCGCCCCTGGGCGGTGCCGAACTGGCTGGCGGCGAGGTCGACAGCGACCGCGACGTCGACTCCGGGCCGCAGGTTCGCCGCGTCGATGCCTTCGCAGACCACGCCGACGGCTGCCTCGTTGTCCGGCAACGGTGCCGACAGCCCGCCCTCGTCGGCCACCAGCGCCGACGACAACCCACGCCGCCGGAGAACGCCCGCGGTCGCGGCGCGTACGCGGGCCACGATCTCCAGCGCGTGCGCGAAGCTCTCCGCTCCGACCGGGACGGCCAGCACGTCCTGAATGTCCACCGCTCCGGCGGCATGTGCACCGCCGGAGAATATGTTGACCATCGGCATCGGCAGGAGAGTCCGGCGGGACGAGACTCCTCCGGGTTCGCCGGCGGCGAGCACCTGCCACAGCGGACGGCCCAGAGCCTGCGCCCCCGCCAGCGCCGAGGCCAGCGAAATCGCCAGTACGGCGTTCGCGCCGGTACGGGCGAGGTCGGGCGTACCGTCGACGTCCTCCAGCCGGGTGTCCACCTGCGCTCGGTCGGTGGCGTCGAGGCCGGCGACCGCGGGCCCGAGTTCGCCGGTGACCGCTGCTACGGCTCCGCGCACGCCCCAGCCGTCGTAGCGCTCACCGCCGTCGCGGCGTTCGACCGCCTCGTGCGCCCCGGTCGACGCGCCGGACGGCACGATCGCGCGGCCGACGGCGCCGCCGCCGAGCTGGACGCGACACGCGACAGTGGGCCGGCCCCTGGAGTCCAGGGCCTCCCAGGCCACGACGCTGGCGATGGCCGAGGCTTGGCGTGCTTCCAAGGGGATGTCCTCTCGCGCGTCGACCTGACAGTTGACGACCCGAGGTCTGGGCTGTCGCGCTCCGCCACATCAAGGAGAGTACGTACCTTAGCCAGCCTCGCCGAAGAGCGCCGCGCGCCCTGGCCAGAGTGGTCGGGTGTCAGACCGAACAACTCGGGCTCCGGCCGTGTGACCGAAACAGCGCGTTCAGCTGCTTGGCTGCGCCGGTACGGTCGCCACGGTGAGTACGGCGGCCGCCAGCCACACGCAGGCCGCGGCCGGCCCGAGCACATGCACGCCTGCCAGGAACGCCCGTACGTGTGCCGGGCTTCCGGTCACCGCGCCGAACACCGCGACACCGAGCGCGCCGGCGGACTGCCGGGCGGTGTTGTTCACACCGCCGGCGAGTCCCGCGCGGTCACGAGATACGGCGTTCATGGCGGCGGTGACCACGGCCGCCGTGAGCAGACCCATGCCCACGCCGAGACCGAGCAGTGCCGGCAGGAATACGGCGTACGAGCTGCGCGCGGTCGGAAGCAGCAGTGCGACGAGACCTGCGGCCCCGACGCACAGGCCGGCGACCATCGGCGGGCGTGGCCCGAACCGCGCGGTGAGACGACCGGTCAGCGGGGACAGTGCCGCGAGCGGAACGAACAGCGGCAGGAGTTCCAGGCCCGCGCGCAGTGGGCTGTGCCCGCGGACCTCCTGCAGGTACAAGGTCGCCACGAAGATCGTGCCGATGCCGGCGAAGTTCATCGCCGCCGCCACGAGGTTCGCGCCGACGAAGGCATGCGAGCGCATCAGAGCCGGTGGGAGCAGCGGGCGTGCCGCCCGGCGCTCGGCGTACCCGAAGGCAGTCAGCGCACACGCAGCTACTCCGAGCGCGGCGCCGGCGACGGGCACACCGGCACCGCGCCCCCACTCGATCACGGCGAACACCGCCGTCGCGAGGGCGACGGTGCAGGCGAGCGCGCCCGTACGGTCGACCTGATGGTCGGCGCGGCCCCGGCCGCCGGCTCGTGGGTGGCCCGAAGGCGGGACCAGTCGCGTGCACGCCACCATGGCCGCGACGACGACCGGGACGTTGACGAGGAACACCGCCCGCCACCCGGCCGCGGTGACCAGCAGGCCGCCGAGTACCGGCCCGGCCGGGAGGGCGAGGGAGGAGACTCCGGCCCAGATGCCGAGAGCACGGGCCCGGGCACGCTGGTCGGGGAAGGTGTCGCTGATGACGGCCATCGTGCAGGGCAGCAGGATCGCCGCGCCGACGCCCTGGACCGCTCGGGCGCCGACGAGGAAGCCGAGCGAGGGGGCGAGTCCGGCGGCCGCGGACGCGGCACCGAACAACGCCAGACCCACCAGCACCATCCTCGAATGACCGCGGAGGTCGCCCAGCGTGCCGGCGGTGAGAAGCAGTGCGGCCAGGGCGACCGTGTAGCTGTCAACCACCCATTGCATCCCGGCCACATCGCTGTGCAGCTGGGCGCCGAGCGTGGGCAAGGCGACGTTGACGACGGTGACGTCGAGAAGTACGAGGAACATCCCGACGCACATGGTGGCGAGCACGAGACCCGGACGTGCGGGGGCCGACCGGCGGAGGCCGCCGCCGGTCGGCGCGGACCTGCCGGCGGACCTGTCGATGTCAGGCGTTCGGTCACGTGTGGACTTCGCCATCCCGACAGGATGGCACGGGAACACTTCGGCACCCGTCGAACCGTGCGCCCTCGGACCCCGTCCCGCCGTGCGGGCCGTCCGAACGACGAGCCGGATCCGGTCAGCCGGTGAGTTCCTGCGTACCGAGCACCGTGAGCACGTCGCAGTCCAGCGTCACCGGACTCACTCGCGGGCGGTCGATGGTCTTGCGGTCGACATGATCACCGAGCAGTACGCCAAGGGCGTTCCCGCAACTGCGTATCAGCGCTCAACGCGGTGGAGCCGGGCTGCACCGAGACCGAACTGAACCACCCTTGTCCTGGTGCGCCGACCGTGAACCGGTGAAGCAACCGACCGGACGTTTGTCTGTGTCCGAGGGGGGACTCGAACCCCCAAGCCCTTGCGGGCACTAGCACCTCAAGCTAGCGCGTCTACCTATTCCGCCACCCGGACGCGGCGCAGGTCGACCTCCCCTGCGCGCGGCGCTCACTGTAGCAAACCGACCGGGTCGGTCGCGCCTCAGCACCCAGGCTGCGAAATCGGGCGAATACCGGCAGGATGAGGGGATGAGCGACGACGCCCAGCAGCCGACGTCCGCCTCCGGTGCCGCCGACCGGCGGTCGGCCCCGGACGCCGACGTCGTTGAGATCTGCCGTGACCTGATTCGGATCGACACCTGCAACTACGGCAACGGCCAGGGCGACGGTCCGGGCGAGCGGGACGCCGCCGAGTACGTCGCGGGGCTGCTGTCGGAGGCCGGGCTGGAGCCCCTGATGTTCGAGCCCGAGCCCCGCCGCACCTCGGTGGTGGCCCGCTGGGAGGGCGCGGACCCGAACGCCGAGCCGCTCCTGGTGCACGGTCACCTCGACGTCGTGCCCGCGATTGCCGCGGACTGGAGCGTCGACCCGTTCGCCGGGGAGATCAAGGACGGCTGCCTGTGGGGGCGCGGGGCGGTGGACATGAAGGACTTCGACGCGATGGTCCTGTCCGTGCTGAAGGCCCGCGCACGTGATGGCCGCCCGCCCCGGCGCCCGGTCGTCCTGGCGTTCACCGCCGATGAGGAAGCCGGCAGCCGCAAGGGCGCTCACTGGCTGGTCGAGAAGCACCCCGAGATTCTGGACGGGTGCACCGAGGCCATCGGCGAGGTGGGCGGGTTCTCCCTGACCGTACGCGACGATCTGCGCCTGTACCCCGTCCAGACCGCGGAGAAGGGCATGGCCTGGATGCGGATGCGGGCCAAGGGCACCGCCGGGCACGGGTCTATGCGCAACGATGACAACTCCGTCACCGAACTCGCCGCCGCTGTCGCCCGGATCGGCGCGCACAAGTGGCCGGTCCGGCTCACCCCGAGCGTCCGCGCCTTCCTGGCCGAGGTGTCCGACGCTCTCGGGGTCGACCTGAATGCCGACGACCCCAGCGACGTCGAGGCGACGCTGGCCCGCCTGGGCTCGGTGTCACGGGCGATCGGCGCCACCCTGAGCAACACGGCCAACCCGACGATGCTGGACGCCGGCTACAAGGCGAACGTCATCCCGGGCGAGGCCACCGCGATCATCGACGGTCGGTTCGTGCCAGGCGGCGAGGAGGAGTTCCTGGCCACCATCGACGGACTGATCGGCGACAAGGTGGCCCGGGAGATTCTGAACTACGACGTCGCGACGGAGACGGAGTTCGCCGGGGCGCTGGTCGAGGCGATGAAGTCCTCACTGGTGGCCGAGGACCCGCAGGGGCGCGCCGTTCCGTACCTCATGTTCGGCGGCACCGACGGCAAGGCGTGGAGCCGGCTCGGGATCCAGTGCTTCGGGTTCGCGCCGTTGCGGCTGCCGCCGGACCTGGACTTCGTGGGGATGTTCCACGGAATCGACGAGCGCGTGCCGACCGACGCGCTGGAGTTCGGCGCCCGGGTGATGGACCGCTTCCTCGACCAGGCCTGATCATGTGGGCACGACCGGGTGGGCCGGCCGAGCGGCCGGCCCACCCGGTCAGGCCGTGAGTGCGCCGGGCAGCGGCCCGGTCTTGGTGACTCGGATGATCTTGCGCCGAAGGGTGACGGTGCGCCGGCCGTCGGGATAGACCCGGACCCTGGCGAGCTCCCAGCCGCCGTACTCGGCTCGCTCGACAAGGAACTGCCGCACCACTCTGCGGGACAGAGTGCGCGGCAGCTGCAGCTGATGCGTTTCGTACTCCGCCATCGGACCATCGTTGCACGCCGCGGTAGGGGTGTGACACGCGACGGGCCGAACATCCCGGTTTCGGCGGCTGTGGCCTGTTCCGCGGACCTAGCGGCGTTCGGGATAGCCGAGCGGCGGAGCGGACACGTCGTCCAGAGCGGCGCTGATCTCCGGCGGCAGCTCGATGTCGTCGACCGTCAGCGAGCCGCGCAACTGCGCGGCCGTGCGCGCGCCGACCACCGGCGCGGTGACGCCCGGCCGGTCGCGTACCCAGGCCAGGGCGACCTCCAGCGGCGACAGGCCGAGTCCCTCGGCGGCCCGGCAGACGGCGTCCACGATCCGGTAGCTGCGCTTGTCGAGGTAGACGCCGACGAACCGCTCGAAGTGCGGTGACGCGGCCCGGGAGTCCGCGGGGGTGCCGGCGCGGTACTTGCCGGTGAGCACGCCGCGGCCCAGCGGGGACCAGGGGAGTACGCCGAGCCCGAGCGCCTCCGCGGCCGGGAGCACCTCGCGTTCGATCCCGCGCTGCAGCAGGGAGTACTCCACCTGGGTGGAGGCCAGGGTGGCCCGGCCGGGCCAGGCCTGCTGGTACGTCGCCGCGTGCGCGGTCTGCCAGCCGGTGTAGTTGGAGATGCCGACGTACCTCGCCCGGCCGCTGCTGACGGCGAAGTCCAGCGCGGACAGGGTTTCCTCCAGCGGTACGGCGGGACTCCAGGTGTGCAGCTGCCACAGGTCGACGGTGTCCACGCCGAGCCGGCGCAGCGATCCGTCGAGCTCGGCCAGCAGCGTCCGGCGGGAGACGTCGACCACCCGGTGGCCGCCGCGCCGGGACACCCCGCCCTTGGTGGCCAGCACGAGGTTCTCGCGGGGGACCACCTCGCCCAGGAGGCGGCCGAGGACGCGTTCGCTGTCGCCGTCGGCGTACCCAGCGGCGGTGTCGACCAGGGTGCCGCCCGCGTCGACGAAAGCGGTGAGCTGTTCGCGCGCCTCGTGCTCGTCGGTGTCCCGGCCCCACGTCATGGTGCCCAGCGCCAGCCGGGAGACCCGCAGGCCGGTCCGGCCGAGGTGGCGCTGCTGCATCGACGTTTCCCCCATCCTGTGCCGCCCCGCCCGCGAGGGGCCGAACTGTCACAGACCCTAGGGCATGCCGGGCCGACACGAACGTGCCTGCCGTCCCGTACCCCGCAATCGGCCAGTAAGCTCGCCGCGGCCGTCGGTCCGCGACGGCGGGACGGTTACGAACGGTATGGAAGTGCGGACCCGCGGGCGGCGGACCGGCAGCGAACGTACGAAGGGTGACAGCGCGTGCGACTGGGACTCACCCTCAGCGCCTGGGACACCGGCGACCTCGCCGACGCGGTCCGGCTGGCGGTCGAGGCGGATCGGCTCGGCTACTCCGTGTGCTGGGCACCCGAGGCGTACGGCACGGACGCCGCCACCCTCCTCGCCACCGTGGCGGCCCGCACCGAGCGGATCGACATCGGCTCCGGCGTCTTCCAGATCCCGGCCCGGGCGCCGGCGATGACCGCGATGACCGCCGCCACGCTCGACGCGCTGTCCGGCGGGCGGTTCCGGCTGGGACTGGGAGTGTCCGGTCCGCAGGTGTCGGAGGGGTGGTACGGCGTGCGCTTCGACCACCCGCTGGCCCGCACCCGCGACTACGTCCAGGTGGTCCGGCAGGTGCTGCGCCGGCAGCGGCTGGAGTACGCCGGCAAGCACCTCACGCTCCCGCTGCCCGACGGTCCGGGCAAGCCGCTGCGGCTGTCCGTACGCCCGCTGCGCCCCGACCTGCCCGTCTACCTCGCCGCTGTCGGCCCGCGCAACCTCGAGCTCGCCGGTGAGATCGCCGACGGCTGGCTGGGAGTCTTCGTTGCACCGGAGTTCGTGCCGGGCTCACTCGCCCACCTGCGCGCCGGTCGCGCTCGTGCCGACCGCTCCGGAGGCTCCGGCGGTTCCGACCACACCGACAGCTCCGGCAGCACCGGCAGCACCGGCAGCACCGGCAGCCTGGCCGGTTTCGACGTGGTTGCCTGCGCCCCCGTCGTGACCGGCAGCGACGTGGAGGCCTGCGCGCTGCCCGTCCGCGGATACGCCGCGCTGTACCTCGGCGGGATGGGCAGTCGTACGCAGAACTTCTACAACGCGCTGGCCGCCCGGATGGGGTACGCCGAGCAGGCCGAGCGGGTACAGGACCTGTACCTCGCCCGGCAGCACCGGGACGCCGCCGCGGCCGTGCCCTTCGAGTTCGTCGACAGCACCTCGCTGCTGGGCCCGGCCGACCGGATCGCCGGGCGGCTGCGTGCCTACGCCGACGCCGGCGTCACCACTGTGGCCGTCTCGCCGTTCGGCGTCACGGTCGAGGACCGGATCGCGACATTGCACACGACGGCGGAGGCGTTCGCCGCCGCCGGAGTAGGGGAGTAGATAGGCGTGGAACACACAGTCGGCTGGTTCGGGGCCCTGGTTTTCGGGATCCTGCAGGGGCTCACCGAGTTCCTCCCCATCTCCTCCAGCGCCCACCTGCGGATCGCGGGCGGCCTGGTGCCCGGGTGGGGCGACCCCGGTGCGGCGTTCACCGCGGTCATCCAGCTCGGCACCGAGTCCGCCGTGGTGGTCTACTTCCGCCGGGAGATCTGGGCGATCATCCGCACCTGGACGCTGTCGTTGTTCCGGCCCCAGCTGCGCCGCGAGCCCGACGCCCGGATGGGCTGGTACATCATCGTCGGCACGCTGCCGATCGCCATCCTCGGCTTCCTCTTCCAGAACACCATCGAGACCGCCCTGCGGTCACTGGTGTTCGCGGGCGTGACGCTGATCGTCTTCGGCGTCGTGCTCGGGCTCGCCGACGCCATCGCCGCCAACCGCAAGCCGCTGACCCGGCTGCGGATGCCGGAGGCGCTGGCGTTCGGGTGCGCGCAGGCGCTGGCACTGATCCCCGGTGTGTCGCGGTCCGGCGGGACGATCACGGCCGGTCTGCTGATGGGCTACACCAGGGAGGCGGCCGCGAAGTACTCCTTCCTGCTGGCGATCCCGGCGGTCTTCGCGTCCGGCCTGCTGGAGATCCTCGACATCGGCGGCGACAAGGCACCAGCCTGGGGGCCGACGATCCTGGCCACGATCGTGAGCTTCGTGGTCGGGTACATCGTGATCGTGTACTTCATGCGCTACATCTCCCAGCACAACTTCATGCCGTTCGTGATCTACCGCGCGGTGCTGGGTTCCCTGGTGCTGCTGTTGCTGGCGTTCGGGGTCCTGCACCCGTACGTCTGAGCTACAGCCAGCCGGCCCGCCGCAACCGGAGATACAACAGCACGCAGATCACCGCCATCAGCCCCAGCACGGCGTAGTAGCCCCACCACCAGTGGAGTTCGGGCATGTGCTCGAAGTTCATGCCGTAGATGCCGGCCAGCAGCGTCGGCACGGCCGCGATGGCGACCCAGGCGGAGATCCGCCGCGCGTCGTCGTTCTGCTGGACGCCGACCCGCGCGAGGTGGGCGCTCAGCACCGAGCTGAGCAGGTCGTCGAGCGACTCCACCTGGTCCGACAGGCGCAGCACGTGGTCGGCGACGTCCCGGAAGAACGCCGTCTCCTCCTCGCCGACGCCGGCGGCCCGGCCGTGTACGAGCGGGTCGAGTTCGGCGCCGAGCGGACGCACCGCGCGGCGGAAGCCGATCGCGTGCGCCTTCAGCCGGTAGACCGACTCCGCGGCCTCGCCGACGCGCTCGTTGGAGAACACCGACTGCTCCACGTCGTCCACCGCGTCCTCGAGGAGTTCGGCCACCTCGCCGTAGCGGTCGACCACGTGGTCGCAGATCGCGTAGAGCACCGCGGCCGGCCCGTGGCCGAGCAGCCCGGCCCGCTGCTCCAGGTCGTGCCGGGCATGCTGGAGGTCGATGTTCGGCCCATGACGTACGGTCAGCACGAACCGCGGGCCGACGAAGATGTTCAGCTCGCCCAGCCGCAACGGCCCCCGCCCGTCGGGCCAGGTGAGCGTCTTCAGCACCACGAAGGTGACCTCGCCGTATGCCTCCAGCTTCGGCCGCTGGTGCGCTTTGAAGGCGTCCTCCACGGCGAGCGGGTGCAGCCCGAACGCCTTGGCGGCCGTGTTCAGCTCGTCCTCGTCGGGCTCGTGCAGCCCCAGCCAGCAGAACGTGCCGTCCCCCGACCGAAGGGCGGCGACGGCGCCGTCGATGTCGGCCGGGCTGTCCACCCGATGGCCGTCCCGGTAGATCCCGCAGTCCACGATCATCGCCGCCTATTGTGACGCGTGCGCCTGGTAGTCGCAGGTTCGCCTACGGTTCGTAGCCGCCCGGCACCACCGGTGTTGGCGGCGGCTCGTAGGCTCGACGCCATGGCGACCCTCTTCCTGGTCCGGCACGGACGCACCAAGGCCAACGCCGACGGCATCCTGGCGGGCTGGACGCCCGGACTGGGCCTGGACGAGGTGGGCAGGGGGCAGGCCGAGAAGCTCGGCACCCGGATGGCCGGCATCCCCGTCACCGGCGTCGTCACCAGCCCACTCGACCGCTGCCAGGAGACGGCGGGAGCGGTGAGCGCTGCCGACGGCCGGCCGGTGCCGGTCGTCGACGCCCGGCTGGGCGAGGTGCGGTACGGCGAGTGGGAGGGCCAGGAACTGAAGAAGCTGGCCAAGGACCCGCTGTGGAAGGTCGTCCAGCAGCATCCGAGCGGCGTGCGGTTCCCCGGTGACGGTGGGGAGTCGCTGCGGGCGATGGCCGACCGGGCGGTGGGTGCGATCCGGGAGTGGGACGCCCGGATCGAGGCCGAGCACGGCCCGGACGCGATCTGGGTGGCGGTCAGCCACGGCGACGTCATCAAGGCGATCCTCGCCGACGCGCTGAGCCTGCACCTGGACCAGTTCCAGCGGATCGTCGTCGACCCGTGCTCGGTGTCGGTGATCCGGTACACACCGCTGCGCTCGTTCGTGGTGCGGTCCAACGACTCCGGTGGGGACCTGGCCGCGCTCGTGCCACCCGCCCGCAAGCGCCGGCGTTCCAGGCGCGGCACCGCTGACAGCGACGCCGCGGTCGGCGGCGGCGCGGGCTCCGGGCCCTCCACCGGGGCGCGGTCCGCGTCCTCCGCCGCGTCCTCCGCCGGACCCGGCCGTGCCGGGACGCCCCGGCCGTCCACCGCGTCGTCCGCCTGACCGCGTAGGGTCTGAGGAATGGCCCGTGTCGTTCACCATCACGAAGCTCCGGAACGCTTCGTCGCTGGCACGGTCGGACAACCCGGCCAGCGCAGCTTCTTCCTGCAGGCCCGCTCCGCGGACCTGCTCACCACCGTCTCCTTGGAGAAGGAACAGGTCTCCGTCCTCGCCGAGCGTGTCGACGCGATGCTCGACGAGGTGTTGCGCCTGTCCGGCGGAGACGCCGTGATTCCGGCGGTGGCGCCCGCGGAGCTCTCCGACGACGAACCCCTCGACCAGCCGATCGTGGAGGAGTTCCGGGTCGGCACCCTGCGCCTCGCGTGGGACACCGAGCAGGAACGCGTGGTGATCGAGGCGTACGAAGTCACCGACGAGGAGGCCGACCCGCCGCCACCGGTGGACGAGGAGCCCGACGCCGAGGGACCGGAGACGCTGGTTGTCCGGATCACCGGTGCGCAGGCCCGTGCGTTCGTCGCGCGCGCCATGGCCGTGGTGTCCCAGGGACGCCCGCCCTGCCCGTTCTGCGGCAACCCGCTCGACCCGGACGGGCACCTGTGCCCGCGGCTCAACGGCTACCGGCGTTCGGCCTGACCGGTGGAGCGGACGCGGGGAACGGGCGACGTGAACACTCCGGGCGACCTGACCCCGGGCGACCTGACCCCGGGCGGCGCCGCGCCGGACGCCCCTGAGGACTCCGTCGACGTGCTCGAACTGCTGCGCGAGGGGCGGCTGAACGTCGAGGGCCGGCTCGTGCAGGCGTCGAACGCGACGTTCTACTGCTCGATCGAGCACGAGGGGGTCACCGCGGCCGGCGTCTACAAGCCGGTACGCGGTGAGCGCCCGCTGTGGGACTTCCCGCACGGCAGTCTGGCCAGGCGGGAGGCGGCGACCTACCTGCTCTCGGTGGCGTCGGGCTGGGACCTCGTGCCGCCGACCGTGCTGCGCGACGGGCCGTTCGGCGAGGGCATGGTCCAGCTGTGGATCGACCACGACCCCGAGGACGGACTGATCGACGTCGTCCCTCGCCGGCAGGTGCCGCCGGGATGGCTGACCGTGCTGGACGCGGTCGACGGTGACGGCGACGAGGTCAGCCTGGTGCACGCCGACGACGAGCGGCTTCGCCGGCTCGCGGTCTTCGACACGGTGGTCAACAACGCCGACCGTAAGGGCGGCCACGTCCTTGTCGGGGACGACGGCCGGGTGCGCGGTGTCGACCACGGCCTGTGCTTTCACGAGGACGACAAGCTGCGCACCGTGCTGTGGGGGTGGGCCGGAGATCCACTGCCCGACGACTACCTGTCGGTGCTCGAACGCCTCGACAGCGACCTCGACTCCCGCGTCGGCGAGGCACTCGCCATGCTGCTGGAGCCGGCCGAGATCGTGGCCCTGCGCCTGCGGTTGACGGCGCTGCTGGCCAGCCGGACGTTCCGCGAGCCCGGTGAGGGCTGGCCGTCGGTGCCCTGGCCGGTGTTCTGACGGCGTTCGACCGCTAGGCTCGACCACCATGAAGGCTTGGTCGGCTCCCGAGGTTCCCCAGCTTCCCGGACCCGGGCAGGTGCCCATGGTCCACGACCAGGCCAGCGGCGCCCGCCGGCTCAGTGCGCGCGGACCCGACGCCCGCCTGTACGTCTGCGGCATCACGCCCTACGACGCCACCCACCTCGGCCACTCGGCCACCTACGTCGCGTTCGACCTGCTCGGCCGGGCCTGGCGCGACGCCGGGCTCGCGGTCCACTACGTCCAGAACGTCACCGATGTCGACGACCCCCTGCTGGAGCGTGCGGAGCAGACGGGGGAGCCGTGGCAGGCGCTGGCGCAGCGGCAGACCGAGCTCTTCTGCGAGGACATGGCCGCGCTGCGGGTGCTCCCGCCGGAGGAGTTCGTCGGTGCGGTGGAGGCCATCCCGTACATCGTCGAGGCGATCGAGGTGCTGCGCGGACGCGGCGGCGCGTACGACGTGGACGGCGACATCTACTTCCCGGTGGCGGCCGACCCGGCGTTCGGCCAGGTGTCCCGGTTGTCGCCCGGGCAGATGCGCGAGCTGTTCGCCGAGCGCGGCGGCGACCCGGACCGGCCCGGCAAGCGCGACCCGCTGGACTCCCTGATGTGGCGGCACGAACGCCCGGGCGAGCCGGCCTGGGACACCGCGGTCGGCCGCGGCCGGCCGGGCTGGCACGTCGAGTGCGCCGCGATCGCGCTGAAGTACCTCGGCATGGGCTTCGACGTGCAGGGTGGCGGCTCTGACCTGATCTTCCCCCACCACGAGATGTGCGCCTCGGCCGCGCAGGTGCTGACCGGTGAGGCGCCGTTCGCGCACTCCTACGTCTACCAGGGGATGGTCGCCCTGGACGGCGAGAAGATGTCGAAGTCCAAGGGCAACCTCGTCTTCTCCTCCCAGCTGCGGGGCGAGGGTGCCGACCCGAGCGCGATCCGGCTGGCCGTGCTCGCCCACCACTACCGCGACGACTGGGAGTGGACGCCCGCCGGCCTGGCCGCGGCGACCAACCGGCTGAACCGCTGGCGTACCGCCGCGCTCCGGTCGGGCGCCGCCGACGCGGGGAAGGTGCTGCAGGGCGTACGCGAGGCGCTGGCCGCCGACCTGGACGCCCCGGCCGCGCTGGGCGTGGTCGACGCCTGGGCCGACGAGACCCTGGCCGGCGGCGGCACGGACGAGGCCGCGCCGGAGTTGGTCCGCGACGTGTGCGACGCGCTGCTCGGCGTCGTGCTCTGACGCGGGCCGTCAGCGGGAGAGAAAGTCCGCGAGGACGCCGGTGAGCCGGCCGGGTGCGTCCTCCTGCACCAGGTGGCCGGCGCCCGCGAACAACTCCAAGCGGGCACCGGGGATCGCGGCGGCCAACCTGCTCGCGTGCTCGGGCGGCAGCCACTGGTCCTGCGCGCCCCACCCGACGAGCACGGGCAGGTCGAGGTCGCAGTAGCGGTCCTCGATCTCCGCGGTGAACTGCTGGTCACCCTGCTCGATCTGCCGGTAGAACGCCGACCGGCCGCGGTCGCCGAGCCAGGGTTCCACCAGGGCGTCCAGCACGTCCGGGTCGAGCGGGCGCGCGGTGGCGGTGGACACGTAGCTGCGGACCAGCGCCTCGTGCTGGCGGTGCGGCAACCGCGCGAAGACCTCGCCGTGGCCGCCCATCAGGCGGAAGAAGTCGCTGCCCCACGGACGCAACGCGACCGCGTCCAACAGCGCCAGCCGGTCGTACGGCACGCCGTCGAGCAGCGTCGTGCGCAACGCGACCGCGCCTCCGATGTCGTGCGCCACCACCGCCGGCCGTACGCCTCCCGCGGACAGGCCCCAGAGCCGGAGCAGGCCGGTGAACACCTCCTGCTGCGCGGCCAGGGACACCTCCTGCCCCGCTCGCATCTCCGACCGCCCGTAGCCGGGCATGTCCCAGAGGTACACCGTGTGGCGGGCGGCGAGCCCCGCGGCGACGTCGCGCCAGACGTAGGAGGAGAACGGCGTTCCGTGCAGCAGAACCACCGGCGGCCCTGCGCCCAGGCGGGTCCACAGCACGGCGCCGTGCGGGCTGCGGTACTCCTCGGTCAGCTCCGGGGCGGTGGTCATGTCGGCTCCTTCGCGTTACCGGTAGGACGCCGATGACGGTAACAGGCGTGCGTTACCGGTGCAACGCCTCAGGGGGTAACGTGAGCCGCATGGTGTACGACCGACCGGCTGCGCCCGGGCCGCTCGCCCGGGTCGAGGAGTTCTGCAACTCGGTGAGGTTCCTGCACGGCCAGGACGCCTGGGCCGACCTGCCGAGCGCGCGGGAGTGGCTGGCCGCGCACGCCGGGCCGGCGGCCGCCGAGGAGGTCGACGCCGACGGGCTGGCCGGGCTCGTCCGGCTGCGGGAGGCGATCCGGGACCACCTCGACGGCTCGACCGGCGACCGGGTGCACGACACCCTGAACGCCCACGCCGAGAGCTCGCTGCGGCCGCCGCGGTGGAGCCCCGACGGCACGCCGCTCATTCCGCCGGCCGGCGGATCCCCGCTAGGAGAGTTCGTCGGCGGCCTGCTGGCGACGCTGGCCACCGAGGAGGTGGCCGGCCGGCGCGACCGGCTCAAGGTCTGCGCCTCGCCGGACTGCAGGTGGGTCTTCTACGACCGGTCTCCGGGCAACCAGGGCGTGTGGTGCAGCATGCGCAGCTGCGGCGCCCGGCACAAGATGCGGGCGATGCGCGAACGACGAAGCGGGGAGGGCGCCGGGGGCCGAACCTGAGCCCTACACCGAGGCCTACACCGGGCCCTGGTCTCCGCTGCCGCGGTCCGGGCGCCGGCGGAGGTACCGCTCGAACTCCTTCGCGATCGCCTCGCCCGTGGCCTCCGGCAGGTCGGCCGCGTCGCGGGCCTGCTCCAGCGACTGGACGTACTCCGACACCTCGGTGTCGTCGCGGGCCAGGTCGTCCACGCCGCGCTCCCAGGCACGGGCGTCCTCGGGCAGGTCGCCGAGCGGCACCGTCAGGTCCAGCAGGTCCTCGACCTTGCGGAGCAGGGCGAGGGTGGCCTTCGGGCACGGGCTGGACGCGACGTAGTGGGGGACGGCCGCCCAGAACGACACCGCCGGAAGGCTCTCGCTGTGGCAGGCCTCCTGCAGGACCCCCAGGACGCCGGTCGGGCCTTCGTACGTCGGCGCCTCCAGGCCGAGCGCCGAGGCGAGCTCGGGATCGGTGGCGCTCGCGGTGACCGGGATCGGCCGGGTGTGCGGGCTGTCGGCCAGCAGGGCGCCGAGCAGGACCGCCATCTCCGCGCCGAGGCTGTCGGCGACGTCCAGGATCTCCGCGCAGAACTGCCGCCACCGCATGTTGGGCTCGATGCCGCGGACCAGGATCACGTCGCGGGGCGCGTCCGGCGGCCGGGCGACCAGGACGCGGGTGGCGGGCCAGGTGATCCGGCGTACGCCCTTCGCGTCGGCGCCGACCGAGGGCCGGTTGACCTGGTAGTCGTAGTAGTCGTCGGAGCCGAGCTCACCCAGTGGCTGGGCCTTCCACACCTTCGCCAGGTGGTCGAGTGCGGAACTCGCCGCGTCGGCGGCGTCGTTCCATCCCTCGAAGGCCGCGAGGAGGACCGGGTCTTCCAGTTCCGGCGAGCCTTCGAGCTCGAGCACGTGGATCGTCCTCCCTGTCGTCGGTGTCCGACGCCGCACGGTGCCGGACCCGCCAACTATGCCGGACCCTCCGGACACCGCCTCCGATAGCCTACGTGGCTTCGCCGTCACGCACGTCGCGACGTGCCGGGCGCCACCCGCCGGTGATCTCGGAGCTCGATGATCTCGGACTCCAGGAACGCCGTCCGGTTGGTGGACACCCTGGGTACGCTGGTGGCGGTCTGTCCCGATCAGCCGATCAAAAGGAGCGACCCTCGTGAGCCACACCTCCACCTTTCGCCAGGCACTTCGTGAACGCGTTCTCGTGGCGGACGGTGCGATGGGAACGATGTTGCAGGCCCACGACCCCTCGCTGGACGACTTCGAGGGCCACGACGGCTGCAACGAGGTCCTCAACATCACCCGGCCGGACATCGTCCGCTCGGTGCACGAGCCCTACTTCGAGGCCGGCTCGGACTGTGTGGAGACCAACACCTTCGGTGCCAACTTCGCCGCGCTGAGTGAGTACGACATCGCCGACCGTGTCCACGAGCTGTCCCTGGCCGGCGCCCGGCTGGCCCGCGAGGTCGCCGACAGGTACTCCACTCCCGACCGGCCCCGGTGGGTGCTGGGCTCGATGGGGCCGGGCACGAAGCTGCCCTCGCTCGGGCACGTGCCGTACGCCGTCCTGCGCGACGCCTACCAGCTCAATGCCGCCGGCCTGATCGAGGGCGGCGCCGACGCCCTCATCGTGGAGACCTCCCAGGACCTCCTGCAGACCAAGGCGGCGATCCTCGGCGCCAAGCGGGCGATCGCCGAGCTGGGCGCCGACGTGCCGATCATCGCCTCGGTCACCGTGGAGACCACCGGCGCGATGCTGCTCGGATCGGAGATCGGTGCCGCGCTGACCGCGCTGGAGCCGCTCGGCGTCGACGTGATCGGGCTCAACTGCGCGACCGGCCCGGCGGAGATGAGCGAGCACCTGCGGTACCTCGCGCAGCACTCCGGCACATTGTTGTCCTGCATGCCCAACGCCGGCCTGCCCGAGCTCACCTCCGACGGCGCCCGCTACCCGCTGACGCCGCAGGAGCTGGCCGACGCGCACGAGAACTTCGTCGCCGACTACGGCCTGGCGCTGGTGGGCGGATGCTGCGGCACCACCCCCGAGCACATCCGCCAGGTCGTCGAGCGGGTGGGCGGGCGGGAGCTCACTCCGCGTAGCCCGCGCCGGGAGCCGGGCACGTCCAGCCTCTACCAGCACGTGCCGTTCCGGCAGGACACGTCGTACCTCGCCATCGGCGAACGCACCAACGCCAACGGCAGCAAGGCGTTCCGCGAGGCGATGGTCGCCGGCCGCTGGGAGGACTGCATCGACATCGCCCGGGCGCAGATCCGGGACGGCTCGCACATCCTCGACCTGTGTGTGGACTACGTCGGCCGCGACGGCGTCGCCGACATGCGCGAGATCGCGTCCCGGCTGGCCACCGCCTCCACCCTTCCGATCATGCTGGACTCCACCGAGCCGCCGGTGCTCGAGGCGGGCCTGGAGGCCTTCGGCGGCCGGTGCGCGATCAACTCCGTCAACTTCGAGGACGGCGAGGGACCGGACAGCCGGTTCGCGAAGATCATGCCGCTGGTGCGCGAGTTCGGCGCCGCGGTGGTCGCACTCACCATCGACGAGGAGGGCCAGGCGCGTACGGCGGACAAGAAGCTCGCCATCGCCGAGCGCCTCATCGACACCCTCACCGGGCAGTGGGGGATGAACGAGTCCGACATCCTGATCGACTGCCTGACGTTCACCCTGGCCACCGGGCAGGAGGACAGCCGCAAGGACGGCATCGAGACCATCGAGGCCATCCGCCGGCTGAAGGAGGCGCACCCGGACGTCCAGACGGTGCTGGGCCTGTCGAACATCTCCTTCGGCCTCAACCCGGCGGCCCGCCAGGTGCTCAACTCCGTCTTCCTGCACGAGTGCGTACAGGCAGGCCTGGACGCCGCCATCGTGCACGCCAGCAAGATCCTGCCGATCGCCCGCATCCCGGAGGAGCACCGTGAGGTCGCCCTGGACCTGATCTACGACCGCCGGCGGGAGGACTACGACCCGCTGACGCGGCTGCTGGAGCTGTTCGCCGGGGTGAAGACGTCGGACACCAAGGAGAGCCGGGCGCAGGAGCTCGCGGCGCTTCCGCTGGGCGAACGCCTGCAGCGGCGCATCGTCGACGGCGAGGCCAACGGCCTGGAGGCCGACCTGCAGGAGGCCCTGGACTCCGGCCGGCCCGCCCTGGAGATCGTCAACGACGAGTTGCTCTCCGGCATGAAGGTGGTCGGTGAGCTGTTCGGCAGCGGCCAGATGCAGCTGCCGTTCGTGCTGCAGTCGGCCGAGGTGATGAAGACCGCGGTCGCCTACCTCGAGCCGCACATGGAGAAGACCGACGACGAGGGCAAGGGCACGATCGTGCTGGCCACCGTCAAGGGCGACGTTCACGACATCGGCAAGAACCTCGTGGACATCATCCTTTCCAACAACGGCTACAACGTCGTGAACCTCGGCATCAAGCAGCCGATCAACCTCATCCTGGACGCCGCCGAGGAACACCGCGCGGACGCGATCGGGATGTCCGGCCTGCTGGTCAAGAGCACCGTGATCATGAAGGAGAACCTCCAGGAGATCAACACCCGCGGCAAGGCGGACAAGTGGCCCGTCCTGCTCGGGGGTGCGGCGCTGACCCGCAGCTACGTCGAGCAGGACCTCGCCGAGATGTACGACGGGGAGGTCCGTTACGCCCGGGACGCCTTCGAGGGGCTGCGGCTGATGGACGCCGTGATGGGTGTGAAGCGCGGCGTACCCGGCGCGGAGCTGCCCGCACTGCGCAAGCGGCGGGTGAGCGCGGCCAAGGTGACCGAGACCCCGCCGGAGGAGATGCCCGCGCGCTCCGACGTGAGCATCGACAACCCCGTGCCCACCCCGCCGTTCTGGGGTGACCGGGTGGTCAAGGGCATCCCGCTGGCCGACTACGCGTCGATGCTGGACGAGCGGGCGCTCTTCCTCGGCCAGTGGGGGCTCAAGCCCGGCCGCGGAAAGGACGGCCCGAGCTACGAGGAGCTGGTCGAGACCGAGGGCCGGCCGCGGCTGCGGGCGCTGCTGGACCGCGTACAGACGGAAGGGCTGCTCGAGGCGGCGGTGGTCTACGGCTACTACCCCGCGGTGGCCAAGGGTGACGACCTGGTGGTGCTCGGCGACGGCGGTGCCGAACGCTGCCGGTTCACATTCCCACGGCAGAAGCGCGACCGGCACCTGTGCCTGTCGGACTTCTTCCGGCCCGAGGAGTCCGGGGAGACCGACGTGGTCGGCTTCACCGTGGTGACCATCGGGTCGCGGATCGGTGAGGAGACGGCGAAGCTGTTCGCGGACAACCACTACCGCGAGTACCTCGAGCTGCACGGCCTGTCGGTACAGCTGGCCGAGGCGCTGGCGGAGTACTGGCACGCCCGCATCCGGGCCGAGCTGGGGTATGCCGGGGACGACGACGATTCCGACCTGCAGGCGATGATCCACAAGCTCGGCTACCGTGGCGCGCGCTTCTCTCTGGGGTACGGCGCGTGCCCGGACCTCGAGGACCGGGCCAAGATCGTGGAGTTGCTGCGGCCGGAGCGGATCGGCGTCACCTTGTCGGAGGAGTTCCAGCTGCACCCGGAGCAGTCGACCGACGCGATCGTCGTGCACCACCCCGAGGCGAAGTACTTCAACACCTGAGCTGATCGGTTCCGTGTCGTCACGATGCGGTCGGGTGTCGTTCACGCTCAGGCGTCGGCCCCCGGCCGTTTCGTCGCGGTTCGGTAGCAGGTGTTCACCGGCAACGGGACCCGGTGGCGACGAAGATCCCACGTCAACGAGCCCGGCCACCCGCCGTACTTCCGGCATACTCTCCGTGCTTCCGAGGATTTGTTGTGCAATCGCTACGCCAACGTGAGAGGTCTGACATTCCGTAGCTGGTCACGGACGGCTATGGTGCGGGGCGGGCCGCTCCAGGCCCACCCTTGACGATGAGGTGGAACATGCGACCATTCACCAGCCGGAAGGTGCGGGTGCTGGCGGCGGGCGGTGCGTTGGCCCTCGCCGTCACCGCGTGCGGCGGCCAGTCCGGCAGCGACACCGAGAGCGGCGGCGGCGCGGGCAAGGCGCCCCTGGTCTTCGGCACGACCGACGCCTTCGGCACGGTGGACCCGTCCGGGTCCTACGACAACCCGGGCTGGGAGATCCTCTACAACTCGGCGCAGACGCTGCTGTCCATTCCGCCGGGCGGGAGCACCCCGAAGCCCGACGCGGCCGAGAAGTGTGAGTTCACCGACCCGAAGACCTACACCTGCACCCTGAAGAAGGACCTCAAGTTCTCCGACGGCAGCCCGCTGACGAGCAAGGACGTGAAGTTCTCCTTCGACCGGATGCTGAAGATCGCCGACCCCAACGGGCCGTCCAGCATCTTCGCCGACCAGCTCGCCTCCACCGAGGCGAAGGACCCGCAGACCGCGGTCTTCCACCTGAAGTTCGCCGACGCGACCTGGCCGTTCCGGCTCACCACCGCGGCGGCCTCCATCGTGCCGGACGAGAAGTACCCGGCCGGCAAGCTGCAGCCGATGGGCAACGACAAGATCATCGGCTCCGGGCCGTACAAGATGACGAAGTACGACCCGACCCAGCAGATCGTGCTGGAGCCGAACGACCAGTACAAGGGCGAGAAGAAGCTGTCCAACAGCAAGGTGCTCGTCCAGATCTACAAGGACGAGAAGAGCCTGAAGAGCGCGGTGGAAAGCGGCGAGGTCCAGGTGGCCTACCGCACGCTCACCCCCACGCTCCTGAAGGACCTGGAGCAGAACGGCGCGTCCAAGAAGGTCAAGGTCGTCAAGGGTTCGGGCACCGGCATCCAGTACGTCGCCTTCAACAACAAGAAGGGCCCCTTCGCCAAGAAGGAGGTCCGTCAGGCCGCGGCCGCCCTGCTCGACCGGCAGTCCATCGCCAGCGGTGTCTACAACAACACCGTCACCCCGCTGTACACGATGGTCCCGAAGGGCCTGCCCGGACACGAGGAGAAGTTCAGGTCCGCCTTCGGCGACAAGCCCGACCTCGCCAAGGCGAAGAGCCTGCTGCAGAAGGCGGGCGTGACCACCCCGGTGACCGCCCAGCTGTGGTACAGCCCCGACCACTACGGCGAGGCCTCGGCAGACATGTTCGCCGAGATCAAGCGCCAGCTGGAGGCCGGCGGCCTGTTCAAGGTGTCGCTGAAGTCGGCGTCGTGGGAGCAGTACAAGAAGGACTACGCCGCCGGTGCCTACGACGGCTGGCAGCTCGGGTGGTACCCCGACTTCCCCGACACCGACAACTACCTGTCGCCGTTCTACGCCAAGAACAACTTCATCGGCGCGGGCTACGGCTACTCCAACCCGCAGATGGACAAGCTGCTGACCCAGGAGAAGTCCACACCTGACCAGCAGAAGCGGCAGCAGGCGTTCTCGCAGATCCAGACGATCGCCACCGAGGACGTGCCCCTGATCCCGCTGTGGCAGGACAACATGATCGCCGCCGTGCGCGACGGCGTGTCAGGGGTCAAGGACACCTTCGACCCGCTGTACACCTTCCGGTTCTGGTTGGTCGACGCGAGCAAGGCGCAGTAGGGCGCGGGCAGCCGCGTACCCGATCCGGTGGTCCGCACGTACGAGAGTGTGTGCGGACCCACCGGAGCCCGGCTGTCAGGACCGGGTTGACAGCACGCTCGTCATGACCGGGAAAGGTCAGGTGGCTTGGCATGGCCGGCCGATCAGGGTCGTTGCGGAGGTATCTCGCCGTCCGCCTGCTCCTGGTGATTCCCAACGTGTTCGTCCTGCTCACGTTGGTGTTCCTGCTGCTGCGGGTCGCCCCCGGCGACCCGGTGTCGGCGGCCCTGGGCGGCCGGTTGCCGGCGGCCGAGCTCGCCAGGCGACGCGCGGCGGGCGGGTACGACGACCCGATCCTCGTGCAGTACTGGCACTACCTCAGCCGCATCTTCACCGGCGACTTCGGCACGGCGGTCAGCGACAACCGGCCGATCACGAACATCCTGCTGGTCAACGGCGCGGCCACGTTGAGCCTCACGCTGGCGGCCCTGGTGGTCGCGTGCGTCATCGGCATCCCGCTCGGCCTGCTGGCCGCGCGCTACCGCGACTCGATCGCCGACGTCGCGATCCGGGTGTTCGGTGTCTTCACCTACGCCGCACCGGTCTTCTTCGTCGGCGTGGTGGCGATCATCATCTTCACCGGCAAGCTCGGCTGGCTGCCCTCGGGACAGCAAGCCAGCCCGATCGCGCAGCTGACGGTCGAGCCGGTCACCCACATCTTCCTCCTCGACGCCCTGCTCGCCGGCGACACCAGGTCGTTCGCCGACGGGCTCAAGCACCTGGTGATGCCGGCGGTCACGCTGGGGCTGCTGATCACCGGCGTGTTCATCCGGCTGATCCGGGTCAACGTCGCCCAGACGTTGCGCGACGACTACGTGGAGGCCGCCCGGGCCCGCGGCATCGCCGAGCGGCGGGTGGTCTTCCAGCACGCGTTCCGCAACGCCATGGTGCCGTTCGTCACGGTGCTCGGCCTGCAGGCGGCGCTGTCGCTCGGCGGTGCGATCCTCACCGAGACGACGTTCAGCTGGCCGGGTCTCGGATCGCAGCTGGTGCAGTACATCAACGCCCGCGACTACGTGGCCGTCCAGGGCATCATGACCATCTTCGCCCTCGTCGTGGTCGGGATCAGCCTGCTCATCGACCTCGTCAACGCGTTCATCGACCCGAGGGTGAGGTACTGATGGCGATCACCCCGACCGTCCAGTCGGGCGGACCGATCACCTCCTCGCGGCGTTCGCTGCCCGGCCGAGTCGCCGCCATGATCGCCACGCCGTACCGCCAGTCCGCCGGCGTGGCCCGGGCGATGCTGGTCGTCGGCACGGCGCTCACCGCACTGATCGCCCTGATCGCGATCTTCGCGCCGCTGGTGGCGCCGTACGACTTCGACCAGGTGAGTGACGGCGGCGGCCGTTTCCCCAAGCAGGCGGCGCCTTCCGGCACCCACCTGTTCGGTACGAGCGTGCAGACCTTCGACGTGTTCTCCCGCGTGGTCTGGGGCGCGCGTACCGAACTCAAGGTCGTCGTCCTCTCCCTGGTGCTGACGATCGTGATCGGCGTCGTGCTCGGCCTGGTCGCCGGTTTCGTGGGCGGCTGGCTGGACCGCCTGCTGGTGCTGGTGATGGACGCGTTGTTCGCGTTCCCCTATCTGCTGCTGGCGATCGTGGTGGCGTTCCTGCTCTCGGACTCGCTCGGCGGCGGGGTGACGACGGCGGCCGCGGCGATCACCGCGGTCTACATCCCGCAGTACTTCCGGGTGGTGCGCAACAGCACGGTGAGCGCGAAGCAGGCGACCTACGTCGAGGCCGCCCGGGCACTGGGCGCGCCGCCGCACACGATCATGTCCCGCTACCTGTTCACCAACGTCGTGCAGAGCGTGCCGGTGATCGCCACGCTGAACGCCGCGGACGCGGTGGGCACGCTGGCCGCGCTGGGCTTCCTGGGCTACGGCATCCAGCCGACCGAGGCCGCCGAGTGGGGATACGACCTCAACCGCGCCATGGACGACGCGGCGTCGGGCATCTGGTGGACCGGGGTGTTCCCCGGCCTCGCGATCGTGGTGCTGGTGATGGCGCTGACGTTCGTCGGTGAGGGGCTGAACGAAACGCTGAACCCGACGTTGCGGGTGCGCCGGCTCGTCCCGGTGGTGCTGCCGCCGCGCAGGCCCGGGACCAGTGCAGCGACCGGACCCGATGCCGGCAAGGGCGCTCGGCCGGGCGAGGAGCTCGCCGGCTCTGAGGAGGGTGCCAAGTGAACGCAGCGACGACCAACCCGGGCAGGGGACGCCGTACGAACTCACGCGCGGCCGCGGGCGCGGACACGCCGGTTCTGTCCGTACACGACCTGCGGGTCTGGTACGGCACCGAGCGCGGCGCGGTGCGCGCGGTCGACGGCGTCTCGTTCGACCTGCGTCCGGGGGAGACGCTCGGCCTGGTCGGTGAGTCCGGCTGCGGCAAGTCGACCCTCGGCCGTGGTGTGCTCGGGCTGCTGCCGCCCGGCGCGAAGGCCGACGGCGAGATCGAGTTCGCCGGCCGCGACCTGCTCACCTGCGGCCGGCGCGAACTCGAACGCCTGCGCGGGCCGGAGCTCGGCATGATCTTCCAGGAGCCGCTGACCCGGCTCAATCCGCTGATGCGGGTCAGCGAGCACTTCGAGGAGACCCTGCGCACGCACGAGCCGGGCCTGGGCAAGGAGGAGATCCGGCGGCGTTCGATCGACACGCTGCGGCGGATGGGCATCCCGCCCTCGCGCTACCGCGCGTACCCGCACGAGTTCTCCGGCGGCATGCGGCAGCGGATCATGATCGCGCTCGCACTGGTGCTGCGGCCGGCGTTCGTGGTGGCCGACGAACCCACCACCGCGCTGGACGTCCTGGTCGAGGCGCAGATCATCGGCATCCTCGCCGACCTGCGGCGCAACTTCGACACCGCACTGTTGCTGATCACCCACAACCTCGGCATCGTGGCCGAGGCCTGCGACCGGGTGGCGGTGATGTACGCCGGGCACATCGCCGAGGAGGGCGACGCGCGCGAGGTGTTCTCCCGGCCGCGGCACCCCTACACGCGTGAGCTGCTGCGTTCGACGATCTCGCTGCAGACCACCGGGCTGCACTACATCCCCGGTGCCCCGCCGGACCTGGTCGAGCCGCCCAGCGGATGCACGTTCCACCCCCGGTGCCCGGACGCGATGGTGGCCTGCCCGCGCCAGGACCCGGTGGAGGTCCGCACGCCGGAGGGCACCCGGGTCGCGTGCTGGCTGCACGGGCCTTCGGAGCTGCTGACCGAGGAGGGCACCGCGCCCCTGGTCCGGGAGGAGATCAGCGTTGCCGACGAAGCCTGAGCCCACGAACGCGGCCGGTGTCGTCTCGCCGCCGCTCGCCGAGCGCGAGGTCCTGATGGACGTCCGCGACCTCGAGGTGCACTACGCCCTGCAGGGCAGCTCGCTGGGCCGGATGTTCGGCGGAGGCGGCGAGGTCGTCAAGGCCGTGGACGGTGTGTCGTTCCAGCTGCACAAGGGCGAGGTGCTCGGCCTGGTGGGCGAGTCCGGCAGCGGGAAGACCACTCTCGGCCGGGCGCTGCTCGGCCTGGTCCGACCGACCGGAGGGTCGATCCGCTACCGCGACCACGACCTCGGCGAGCTGTCCGAACGCCGGCTGCGCCCGCTGCGCCGCAAGCTGCAGATGGTGTTCCAGGACCCGAGCGCCGCGCTCAACCCGTCGATGGACATCGAGACCGCGGTCGGGCACCCCCTGCGCATCCACAAGCTGGCAGACGGGAAAGCCGAACGCCGGGCCAGGGTGGTCGAGGCGCTGGAGGCCGTCGGCTTGGCGCCGGTCGAGAGGTTCCTGTCGAAGTACCCGAGCGACCTGTCCGGCGGGCAGAAGCAGCGCGCCGTGATGGCGCGAGCGGTCATTCTCGACCCGGAGCTGCTGGTCGCCGACGAGCCGATCTCGATGCTGGACATGAGTGTGCGGGCCAAGATCCTCGAGCTGATGCTGGAGCTGAAGAGCCGCCTCGACCTCACCTACGTCTACATCACCCACGACCTGGCCACGGCGAAGTTCTTCTGCGACCGGGTGGCGATCATGTACCTCGGCCGGGTGGTCGAGATCGGCCCCACCGAGGAGATCTTCGCCGCGCCCAAACACCCGTACACCAAGGCGTTGCTGCGCGCGATCCCCGAGCCCGACCCGAGCAGTACGGTGCCGCGTGACCTGCCGCGCGGGGAGATCCCGGACGCCGCCGCACCTCCGCTGGGATGTTCGTTCCACCCGCGGTGCCCGGCGGCTTTCGACCGGTGCGGCTGGGAGAACCGCGACCTGCGCACCCTGCTCGAGGAGCACTGGCTGGGGCTGGACGAGGAGACCTACGCGGCCGAACGCGACACCGTCGGCAACCTCGAGGAGCTGGCCCTGCCCGGGCACCGGGCCGTCCTGAAGCCTGGCCGGGGGAGGGCGCCGGAGGACGTCGCCGCGTTGCTGGACCGCGTGCGCACCGCCGACCCGGACGAGCCGCTGTGGCGTGGCGTGCGAAGCGTGGAGGTCGAGGGAGACGGCGTCGTGGTCGACTTCCACGACGGCGAGGACCCGCGACTGCGCCGTGCCGACGGTGTCGACGTCGCCTGCCACCTGTACTGAGCCACTGCCGTAGGACGGCCGTACGACTGCTGTACGACCGGCGTACGACGGCCACCCGAGCACTGTCGGCTGGCCGCTCTAGGCTCTGCGGCATGCCCGCGTCCGAAGGTGATTCCGCCCGTCCTGGCAGGCTCGGCGCACCCGCGGTGCCGCTCGCCGACCCAGCCCAACCAGCCGACCCAGCCCAACCAGCCGACCCAGCCCAGCCAGCCCTCCCGGCCGACGAGACCAGACTGCACGACGTCGGCACCCGGCGCAGGTCGACCCTCGCGCTGGTCACCGGCGTCGTGTTGATGAACGTCTCGATGGTGCCCGCCGGCACTGTCGGCAGCCTGCTCGCGAGCGACCGGTACGGCCCCGCGTGGAGCGGCGTGCCGAGCGCTGCCGGCGTTGTCGGCACCGCTCTGGGTGCGCTGGGGCTGTCCGCACTCATGCGCAGCCGTGGCCGGCGCACCGGGCTCCGGACCGGATACGCGGTGGCCGCCCTGGGGGCCCTGGTGGGTGCCGTCGCGGTCGGGATGGCGGTCCTTCCGCTGCTGGCGGTGGGCATGGTGCTGCTCGGCATCGGCAACGGCGGCGCCCAGCTGTCCCGCTACGCCGTGGCCGACCTGCACCCGGCCGACCGCAAGGCGTTCGTGCTCAGCCTGGTGGTGTGGGGAAGCACCGTCGGTGCGCTCGTCGGGCCGAGCCTGATCTCGCCGGCGGCACGCCTGTCAGCGCGCGCCGGGATTCCGGAGTACGCCGGCACCTACGTGCTGGCGATCCTCACCACCGGCGCGGCCCTGGCGGTGGCCGGCCTGCTGCCCCGGGCCGGTCGCGGCGGCACGCGCACCCGGGAGCGCCCTCGACCAGGTGAGGTCGGCCGCGTCCTTCGGCTGCCGGCGGTACGGGTCGCGCTGGCGGGCATGGTGTCGGCCCAGCTGGCGATGGTCGCGGTGATGACGATGACCCCGCTCCAGCTGCACCGGCACGGGCAGGGCCTGGACGTCGTGGGCTGGGTGCTGAGTGCTCACCTGGCCGGGATGTTCGCGCTGTCACCCCTGTCCGGACGGCTCACCGACCGGCTCGGCGGCCGGACCGTGACCAGCGTCGGCGCGGGCGCACTGATCGGCTCCGCCGCTCTGGCCATGGCGGCGCCCACGTCGCACACGGTCGGGATCCCGCTGGCGTTGTTCCTGCTCGGCTACGGCTGGAACCTCTGCTTCGTCGGGGGCAGCGCGATCCTGAGCCGGGAGCTGCCGGCCGGGGTGCGCAGCCAGGTCCAGGGCACGGTGGACGCGGTGGTGTGGGGCTCGTCGGCGTCGGCCGGCCTGGCCTCCGGAGCGGTGTTCGCCGGCGGGGGGTACGTCCTGGTCGCGTTCGTCGCCGGGCTGATCGCCGTCGCACCCTTGGTGGTGCTCCTCGCCTCGCGCCCGCGCCCCGCGAGCCCTCAGCGGCCGCCGGGGCGCACCAGCCCGCTCTCGTAGGCGAACACCACCGCCTGCACTCGGTCGCGCAGCCCCAGCTTGGCCAGCACGTTGCCGACGTGGGTCTTCACCGTCGTCTCCGAGACGTACAGCTCGCCGGCGATCTCGGCGTTGGACATGCCGCGGGACATCAGCCGCAGCACCTCGCGTTCGCGTTCGGTGAGGTGGGCGAGCTCCTGCGCCGACTCCCTGCTCGTCGACGGCAGCACGGTCGCGAACCGGTCGAGCAACCGACGGGTCACGGTCGGCGCGACGACCGCCTCGCCCCGGGCCACGATGCGGATGGCGTCGGCGAGATCCTCCGGCGGCACGTCCTTCAGCAGGAAGCCCGAGGCGCCGGCGCGCAACGCGTCCACGACGTACTCGTCGAGGTCGAACGTGGTGAGCACCAGCACCCGGACGGTTCCGCCTCGTTCGGTCCCGGTGATCAGCCGGGTGGCCTCCACGCCGTCCATCCGGGGCATCCGGATGTCCATCAGGACGACGTCCGGTTGCAGGGCGCGGGCCTCCGTCACCGCCTTCTGCCCGTCACCGGCCTCACCGACGACCGCGATGTCCGGCTCGGACTCGAGGATCATCCGGAACCCCGTCCGCAGCAGTGGCTGGTCGTCGACCAGGAGAACGCGTACCGGCGTCCCCACCGCCGGCGTGGCCGGACCGTCCTCGGCAGGCGTCACGACCGCACCTCGTTCACCGTCGCCTGGCCGGCGCGTGCGCCTTCCCTCAGCTCACCGGAGCCGTGCGAGCCGTGCAAGCGGTGCGAGTCGCTCCGGTTGTTCGGGCCGTCCGAGTCGCTCGAGTTGCTTGGGTCCGGTGTGCCGGCCTCGGTCGACGGCAGGGTGGCGAGGACTTCGAACCCACCGACCATCCGGGAACCTGTGTACAAGGTGCCTCCGTTCAGCGTCACGCGTTCGCGCATACCGACAAGTCCGTGCCCGAGCCCGTGGTCGAGCCGGTCGGCGTCGTCGGCGCGGTGCAACGGCCCGCGCCGCGGGCTGCCGTCGTCGGTGACGCCCACGACGACCGCATCGGGTTCGTACCGCAGCAACACGGCGGCCCGGGTGGGGCCGGCGTGTTTCAGCGTGTTCGTCAGGGCCTCCTGGACCACCCGGAAGATCGCCAGGTCGACACCGGACGTCAGCGGGCGCGGCTCGCCGACGACGGTGAGATCGACCTGCAGGCCGGCCTCCCTCGCCCGGTCCAGCAGTGGCCCGAGTTCGGCGACGCCGGCACGTGGCGACAGCTGGACGTTGCCCGGCTCGTCCTGGTCGGCGGCGCGGAGCGCACCCACGATGCGGCGCATCTCCTCCAGCGCCTCCCGCCCGGTCTCCTCCACCGCCCGCATGGCCTCGACGCTGCGCTCGGGTGCACGGGTGATCGTCCGCCGCGCTGCGGCAGCCTGCACCGTCATCACGCTCACGTGGTGGGCCACCACGTCGTGCAGCTCCCGGGCCATCCGGGCGCGTTCCTCCGCCAGCGCCGCGCGGACCTCCGCGGATGCGGCACGCTCCAGCCGGTTGGCGCGGTCCTCCAGCGCGACCAGGTAGCGCCGCCGGGCACGCATGGCCCGGGCGACGCTCCACGTGCCGCCGTAGACCAGGAGCTGCAGGCCGACCGTGATCGCGTCGAACGTCATGCCGATCGAGGCGTAGGCGTCCCGCCGCACGTAGAGGAAGACGATGGAGGCGATGGTCGTCGCCACGGTGACCGCGAGGCTGCGGGCCGCGGTGCTGTGCGCGCCGACGGTGTAGATCACCAGCAGGGCCGCCACCGAGCCGACCGAGGAGCTGTAGCCGGCGAACCCGAGCGTCATGTACGCCGAGATCACGACCAGCGCGACCGTCACGGGGAACCGCCGGCGCAGGGCGAGCGGCGCGGCGACGAGGACGGCGAGCACCAACCCGCAGGCGTCCGGCGGGCGGAACGTGATCCCGGCGTAGGAGCGGTAGTTCAGTCCGGCGATGCTGGCGATCACGAGCACGAACGCGACCGCCCCGTCCACCAGGTCGGGGCGGCCTCGAAGCCAGTCTCGGACATCGGTACCGCGCACGGTCCGAGCGTAGGCTGCCGGACTCACGGCGCCACCCCCAGCCTCCGGGGGTGCCTGGGACCTGCCTAAAGGTCGACCGCGGAGGTATGTGGTGAGGGAGCCTCGGACGTGTCCTGCGTCGGCATCGGATCGGTGTCGGCGGGCGCGGGCAGCGGAGGAGGCGTGCCGCCCCACGCGGGGCACCGCGACTTGTGGTCGCACCAGTCGCACAGGGGGCCGGGGCTGGCGCGCCACTCGCCGGTGGTGTGCGCGCGTTCGATCGCGTTCCACAGCGCCTGCAGCTTGCGTGCGGTCGCGCGCAGGTCGGCCTCGTCGGGGGAGTAGCGCAGCACGTCGCCGCTGCCGAGATAGACCAGCTGCAGCAGGCGGGGTACGACACCTCGCAGCCGCCACAGCATCAGTGCGTAGCAGCGCATCTGGAACATCGCCCGCTGCTCGTAACCCGGCCCGGGTGCTCGCCCCGTCTTGTAGTCGACGACGCGCAGCGCCCCGTCGGGCGCGACGTCGAGCCGGTCGATGTAGCCCCGCAGCCGCAGGCCGGAGTCCAGCTCGCACTCGACGTACATCTCCCGCTCGGCGGGCTCCAGCCTGGTGGGGTCCTCCAACGTGAAGTATCGGTCGAGCAGCGCCCGCGCATCGGCGAGGAAACCCTCCAGCCGCTCGGGGTCGAACCCGCCCTCCTCGTCCCCGAAGAGTTCCGACAGCTCGGGCTCGGCCTCGACCAGCCGGTCCCACTGCGGGCGGAGCAGCGTGCACGCCTCATCGATCGTGCGGCCGCCGGCGGGCAGGTCGAACAGCCGCTCCAGAACCGCGTGCACCACCGTGCCGCGGGCGGCCTCCGGGCTCGGCCGCTCCGGCAGCCGGTCGATCACCCGGAAGCGGTAACGCAGCGGGCAGGTGAGAAAGTCGCTGGCCCGGGAGGGTGACAGCACCGCGAGCGGGATCGCCGGCCGGGCGTTCTCACTCGCGTTTCCACCGGCGTTCCCACTCGCGTTCGTGGTCGCGTCGGTGGTCGCCGTCGTGGTCGCTGCCTCGCTCACTGTCGCCATGGCCCGAAAGCGTAGGACACCCCACCGACAGGCCCGCGGACGCGCGGGTGTCCGATCTGTGCCGCTCCGGCCGCGACCGCGCCGCCTCATGTGGTCAGGCGGTACCGTGTCCCTTCGCACGCGGCGCGACGACCTCGGAAGTCTTCACAATGACCGTGCACAACCGGTCCGGTGCCACTACCCGGCGCGGTGCCGGCACCGCGCCGGGTAGTGGCCGTTGCCGGGCCGGGGAGGATCCCTCGGGAACATCCCACGTGACCTGGTCGTTCGCCGGACGTCGAGTCCGCGCACCCCGACGGAAGCAGGCTGAGACAGGCGATGGTGCACGACGTGGAGAAGAACGCCCCGTCCCGGGCGGCGCAGCGCCGGCCCGGCGCGGTCCAGATCGCGCGGGTTGTCGGGGTTCCCGTCTACGTCAACGTGTCCTGGATCCTGGTCGCGCTGCTGATTGCGTACGTCTTCCGGCCGGTGGTCGACGAGCAGGTGCCCGGCCTGGGCGTGTGGTCGTTCGTGGCGGCGCTCGGGTTCGCCGTCCTGCTCTACGCCTCGGTTCTGGTGCACGAGATCGCCCACGTTCTGGTGGCCAGGAAGTTCGACCTGCCGGTGCGTGCGATCACGCTGCAGTTCCTGGGCGGGCTGTCGGAGATCGAGAGCGAGCCCCAGACGCCGTGGCGGGAGTTCGCCGTCGCCGTCGTCGGGCCGCTGACCTCGCTGGGCATCAGCGGCCTGGCCGCGCTCGGCCACACCGTGGTGTCCGGCCCTGCCCTGCTCGAGCTTGCGTTGTTCCAGCTCGCCTGGGCAAACCTGCTGGTCGGCCTGTTCAACCTGCTGCCGGGGCTCCCGCTGGATGGCGGCCGGTTGCTGCGCGCGGGAGTGTGGGCGGTGACCAAACAGCCGCATCTGGGCACCGCCGTCGCCGGGTGGGCCGGCCGGGTGGTCGCCGCCGTCGTGCTGCTCCTGCCGTGGACCCTTCTGGCCAGCACGTGGGGAGCGCCGAGCCTGCTGCACATCGTGTGGAGCGTCTTCCTGGCGATGTTCATGTGGGCCGGCTCCAGCCAGGCCCTGATGAGCGCGAAGATCAGGCGGAAGCTCCCGGCCATCCACGCCCGCACCCTCGCCAGGCGCGGCGTGCCCGTGTCGTCCGAGCTTCCCCTGTCGGAGGCGGTCCGGCGCGCCCAGGAGGCGCACGCGGGTTCGCTGGTGGTCGTCGGCAGCGACGGCCGCCCGACCGGCCTGGTCAGCGAGGCCGCGGTGCTGGCCACTCCCGAGCACCGGCGGCCGTGGATCTCGGTCGGCGACGTCGCCCGCCGGATCGAGCCCGGACTGGTGCTCGACGTACGCCTCACCGGGGAGGCACTGGTCCGGGCGATGGGCGGCACTCCCGCCACGGAGTACCTCCTGGTCGAGCCCGACGGACGGGTCTTCGGAGTGCTGGCCACCGCCGACGTCGACGGGGCGCTGGCCCGCACCTGAGCCGGTCCGACCTCCTGGTTACGCTGCCCGTCATGTCCCCGACCGATCCCTCCGCCGAGCACCCTCCCGCCTGCCCGTCGGATGCCGCCGGTGAGCCGGCCGACCTGTCCGGCGAGCCCGCCGCGCCTGCCGAGGCCGCGAGGCCGGGTGAGCCCGGCGAGTCCGGCGAGCCGGCCGAGGACGCCGCCGACGCCCGGCCGCTTCTGGCCGGTGAGCAGGTCCGGCTGGAGGACCACAAGGGACGCAAGCACCTGATCACGCTGGAGCCGGGGAAGACGTTCCACACCCATCGCGGCGGGATCGCTCTGGACGACCTGATCGGTCAGCCGGAGGGCGTCGTGGTCAAGTCGACCGGAGGCGTCCCGTATCTCGCGCTGCGCCCACTCCTGTCCGACTACGTCCTTTCCATGCCGCGCGGAGCGGCCGTGGTCTACCCCAAGGACACCGCCCAGATCCTCGTCGCCGCGGACGTCTTCCCGGGTGCCCACGTGGTCGAGGCCGGTGCCGGCTCGGGCTCACTGACCTGTGCGTTGCTGCGCGCCGTCGGCCCGGCAGGCCGGGTTTCGTCCTACGAACGCCGGGACGACTTCGCGGCGATCGCCCGCCGCAACGTGGAACGCTTCTTCGGCGGGCCCCAGCCGACCTGGGACCTGACCGTCGGCGACGTGGTGAGCGCGCCCACCCGGCCCCGGGTGGATCGGGTCGTGCTCGACATGCTCGCTCCGTGGGAGTGCGTCGACTGGGCGGCCGAGGCCCTGGTGCCCGGCGGCGTGCTGTGCTGCTACGTCGCCACCACCACCCAGCTCGCGCGGACCGTCGAGACGGCACGTGCCCACGGCGGCTTCACCGAGCCCCAGGCCAGCGAGACGCTGGTGCGTACCTGGCACGTGGAGGGGCTGGCCGTCCGGCCGGACCACCGGATGATCGGTCACACCGGGTTCCTGGTGACCACCCGCAGGCTTGCCCCCGGCGTCAGCGCACCCGGCCGCCGGCGCCGTCCGGCGCCCGGCGCCTACGGCGAGAACTACGACGGGCCGCGTCCCGCCGGCCAGGTGGACTGACTCCCGGAGGCGGCCCCGGGACGTTTCGTCCGGGGATGACCGCAGCACGTCCCGCGGATCGTTGCGGCACAACCCTCGCGGAAGCGGACGCGGCCACCGAATGCGCCGGCGAACGTGGTGGCGAAGATGGCTCCGGCCCGTACTGTGGAAGGCCGTAGGCCCCTGGCGTGTAAGAAACGGCCACGATTCGCCATCGGTTTGTGACGTTCTGACTTGTGGGCGTGACCTGTCGGTGGTGGGGAGATATAAGGTCAGAGGCGTCGGCGCACCGGCTCGGCGCGGACACCAGCGAGATCCACGTTCATGCGCTTGCACGGGCGCGGACAGCACAGTGACTGGGGAGGTGAGGGACGTGCCCGCACCAGACGACCGACGCGAGGCGCGCTCGCCGGACGAGCTCGCCAGCCAGGTCACCTACCTCGAGGAAGAGGTCGCGGCACTGCGCCGGCGGCTCGCGGAGCAGCCGCGCGACAGCCGGCAACTCGAGCAGCGGCTCGCCGAGGCGCAGGCGATGTTGGCCAACGTCACGGCACAGAACGAACGCCTGGCGGGAACGCTCCGGGAGGCCAGGGAGCAGATCGTCACCCTCAAGGACGAGGTGGACCGACTTGCCCAGCCGCCCGCGAGCTTCGGAATCTTCATCAACCGAAACGACGACGACAGCGCCGACGTCTACACCGGTGGCCGCAAGCTCCGGGTGACGGTCAGCCCCAGCATCGACCTCGACGAGCTCCGCCCGGGCCAGGAGGTCATGCTCAACGAGTCCTTCAACGTCGTCCGCGCGCTGTCCTACGAGCAGGTCGGCGAAGTCGTCATGCTCAAGGAGTTGCTGGAGGACGGCGACCGCGCGCTGGTCATCGGGCACACCGACGACGAACGCATCGCCCGGCTCGCCGAGCCCCTGCGGGACACCCCGATCCGGGCCGGCGACTCGTTGCTGTTCGAGCCCCGCTCCGGCTACGTCTACGAGCGGATCCCGAAGACCGAGGTCGAGGAGCTGATCCTCGAAGAGGTCCCCGACATCCAGTACGAGGACATCGGCGGTCTGCGCAACCAGATCGAGCAGATCCGCGACGCGGTGGAGCTGCCCTACCTCCACGCCGACCTGTTCCGCGAGCACGAGCTGAAGGCGCCCAAGGGCGTACTGCTGTACGGTCCGCCCGGGTGCGGCAAGACGCTCATCGCCAAGGCCGTCGCCAACTCCCTCGCCAAGCAGGTGGCGGTGCGCGACGCCAAGACCGAGGGGAAGAGCTACTTCCTCAACATCAAGGGCCCCGAGCTGCTCAACAAGTACGTCGGCGAGACCGAGCGGCACATCCGCCTGGTGTTCCAGCGGGCCCGGGAGAAGGCCGGCGAGGGCACGCCGGTCATCGTGTTCTTCGACGAGATGGACTCCCTCTTCCGCACCCGCGGCTCGGGCGTCTCCTCCGACGTGGAAAACACCATCGTCCCGCAGCTGCTGTCGGAGATCGACGGCGTGGAGGGGCTGGAGAACGTCATCGTCATCGGCGCCTCCAACCGCGAGGACATGATCGACCCGGCGATCCTGCGGCCGGGCCGGCTGGACGTGAAGATCAAGATCGAGCGCCCCGACGCCGAGGCCGCCCGGGACATCTTCGCGAAGTACCTCACCGCCACCCTGCCGCTGCACGAGGACGACCTGGGCGAGTTCGGCGGCAACCGGGACGCCTGCGTCAGCGGCATGATCCAGCGCACCGTGGAGCGGATGTACTCCGAGCTGGAGGATAACCGCTTCCTGGAGGTCACCTACGCCAACGGTGACAAGGAGGTCCTGTACTTCAAGGACTTCAACTCCGGCGCCATGATCGAGAACATCGTCAGCCGGGCCAAGAAGATGGCCATCAAGGACTTCCTCGAGTTGCAGCAGAAGGGCGTCCGCGTCCAGCACCTGCTGCAGGCCTGCGTCGACGAGTTCAAGGAGAACGAGGACCTGCCCAACACGACCAACCCCGACGACTGGGCGCGGATCTCGGGCAAGAAGGGCGAGCGGATCGTCTTCATCCGTACGCTCATCCAGGGCAAGGAAGGGGCCGACGCCGGCCGTTCGATCGACACGGTCGCCAACACCGGCCAGTACCTCTGACGGATCCCCGGACCAACCTCCGCCTGCCGCCTGCCGGCGGAGGCGACGAGCACTCACGCCCGCGGGTGTCCCGCTCGACCGAGTGGGACGCCCGCGGGCGTCATGACCGGTATCTCCGGCGACAATCGGCTAACCCTGCCCTACACACACTGCTTGTCCGCGTACGCTCGTAAGAGGAGCCGGGGGCGGGCGCGAGCCGTCCGGCTCGTGGGCGCGACGACGCGGCGATGCCAGACTGGCGACGAGGAGTCCCATGAGCGTGCACCGGGTAATGGGCGTGGAGACCGAGTACGGCATCTCCGTCGCCGGGCAACCGACCGTCAACCCGATGCTGTCGTCCTCCCAGGTCGTGAACGCCTATGCGGGCAAGGTGATCCGTGCCCGCCGTGCCCGGTGGGACTTCGAGGAGGAGAACCCCCTGCGCGACGCACGGGGCTTCGACCTCGCCCGTGACGTGGCCGATGACAGCCAGCTCACCGACGAGGAGGTCGGCCTCGCCAACGCGATCCTCACCAACGGGGCCAGGCTCTACGTCGACCACGCCCACCCGGAGTACTCCTCGCCGGAGGTGACCAACCCGCGCGATCTCGTCCTGTGGGACAAGGCGGGTGAACGGGTGATGCTGGAGGCCTCCCGGCGGGCGGCCGAGCCGCCGCTGTCGAGCTCGATCCTCCTCTACAAGAACAACACCGACAACAAGGGCGCGTCCTACGGCTGCCACGAGAACTACCTCATGGCGCGGTCCACCCCGTTCGCCGACATCGTGCGCAACCTCACGCCGTTCTTCGTCAGCAGGCAGGTCGTGTGCGGCGCCGGGCGGGTCGGGCTCGGCCAGGACGGCAGCCGGCACGGCTTCCAGATCAGCCAGCGGGCCGACTTCTTCGAGGTCGAGGTGGGCCTGGAGACCACCCTGAAGCGCCCGATCATCAACACCCGGGACGAGCCACACGCCGACGCCGACAAGTACCGCCGCCTGCACGTCATCATCGGCGACGCCAACCTGTCGGAGGTGGCGACCTATCTCAAGGCCGGCACGACGGCGCTGGTGCTGGCGATGATCGAGGACGACTTCCTCACCACGGACCTGAGCCTCGAGCACCCGGTGACGTCGTTGCACGAGGTTTCGCACGACCCGAGCCTGCGCCACCTGCTGACGCTGAAGAGCGGCCGCAAGCTGACCGCCGTCCAGCTCCAGATGGAGTACCTCGAGAACGCCCGCAAATACGTCGAGGACCGCAGCGGCGCCGACACCGACCCACAGACCAGGGACGTCCTGGACCGTTGGGAGTCGGTGCTGACCCGGTTGGAGTCCGACCCGATGTCGCTGTCCCGCGAGCTGGACTGGGTGGCCAAGCTGGCCGTCCTGCAGCAGTACCGCGAGCGGGACGGCCTCGACTGGAGCCACCCCAAGCTCCAGTTGGTCGACCTGCAGTACGCCGACCTGCGGCCCGAGCGCGGGCTGTATCCCCGGTTCGTCGAGCGCGGCCGGATGGCCCGGATCCTCACCGACGCCGAGATCGAACGCGCCGTGCAGCAGCCGCCGGAGGACACCCGCGCCTACTTCCGCGGTCGCTGCCTGGCGCAGTACTCCGAACACGTGGCTGCCGCATCGTGGGACTCGGTGATCTTCGACCTACCGGGCAACGAGTCGCTGCAGCGCGTCCCCACCCTGGAGCCGCTGCGGGGGACCCGTACCCACGTCGGTGAGCTGCTGGACCGCTGCCGGACCGCGGAGGAGCTGGTCCGCGCCATCACGGGCGGCTAGGACGGCACTGCCCGGTCACGGTCACGCCTCGGCCACCACCAGGCCCGCCACCAGGTCCCCACGCGGGATGCCGTTCGGCCCGTTTTGCCCGGCAAAGTCCGTTGGGTGTCGAGTCTGGTGCGCTGGGTACCTGCCCCTAGTCGGTATGCGCTTGTAAGGTCCAGGTAGGCGGTACCAAAGCAACCCCTGTGGAGTAGGTCGGGGAGGGGCGAGATGGGAACACGAGACGGCGGCGCGGGCGGCCAGCAGCACCGCACCACGCGCAAGGACTCCGAGGAAGAGGAACTCACCGACGTCCAGGCCGACGAGGCCACCAAGGAACGCAAGGACCAGATGGACGAGGACGTCGACTCGATCCTCGACGAGATCGACGAGGTGCTGGAGGAGAACGCCGAGGACTTCGTGCGTAGCTTCGTCCAGAAGGGCGGCCAGTAACACCGGGCCCGGCCGGTCCCTCGACGGCAGGTTCACGGCCGCGCGGCCGGTCCGCGGCGCACCAGGCGTCCACCAGGCGTTCATCTGGTGCTCGCCGCGCTCGGCCGGCCGCAGCGGTCGCACAGGTTGCCGGTTGAGGCCGCACGGACCTCAGGTCTCATGCCACGTATGTCGCCGGGCCCCGGTAGGTTTCCGGATGAGCCCGGTGACGATCCGCCGGGCACACCACGACACACCCAGCAGGACTGGAAGGAGAGGTGTGGGCACCGATCGAGCAGGCGCCGGGCGTCTTCCCGACGCTCTCTTCGCCACCGGGACCTCGTCGTTCGCCGAGTTTCTGGGCGCGCACGCGCCGGAGATGCTGCCCGGTGGTCGGACACCACCCGGCGCGGCGGTGAGCGACGAGGTGCCGCACGGCACCACCATCGTTGCCGTGACCTACGAGGCCGGCGTGGTGATGGCCGGCGACCGGCGGGCGACGATGGGCAACGTCATCGCGGTCCGCGACGTGGAGAAGGTGTTCCCCGCGGACGAGTACTCCGTGGTGGGGTACGCCGGCAGCGCAGGTGTCGGCGCTGAGCTCGTCAGGTTGTTCCAGGTCGAGCTGGAGCACTACGAGAAGCTCGAGGGCACCACGTTGTCCATCGAGGGCAAGGCCAACCGGCTCGGACTGCTGCTGCGGTCCAACCTCGGGCTGGCCATGCAGGGTCTCGCGGTGGTTCCGCTCTTCGCCGGGTACGACCTGGAGAACGGCCACGGCCGCATCTACTCCTACGACATCACCGGCGGCCGCTACGAGGAGCGCGAGTTCCACTCGATCGGTTCGGGTTCGGTCTTCGCCCGCGGCGCGCTGAAGAAGCTCTACCACTCCGACGCCGGCCGTGACGACGCCATCGGCGGGTGCCTGCAGGCGTTGTACGACGCCGCCGACGACGACTCCGCGACCGGCGGGCCGGACGTGTCCCGTCGCATCTACCCCATGGTCGCGACGGTCAGCGACGCGGGCTTCCACCGGTTGCCCGACGACGAGGTGGCGGCGTTCGTGGATCGCCTGTTGGCTGGGCGGATGCGCCGACCCGACGGTCCGTCCGCACCGGTGTTCGCCCACGACGAGAGCGGTGACGCCCGATGACGATGCCGTTCTACGTCTCGCCCGAACAACAGATGAAGGACCGGGCGGACTTCGCCCGGAAGAACATCTCCCGCGGACGCGGTGTGGCCGTGTTGCAGTACGACAACGGCATCGTGCTGGTCGCGGAGAACCGCTCGCCCGCGCTGCACAAGATCAGCGAGATCTACGACCGGATCGCGTTCGCCGCGGTCGGCCGCTACAACGAGTTCGAGAACCTCCGCGTGGCCGGCGTCCGCAGCGCGGACATGCGCGGGTATTCGTACGACCGGCGTGACGTCACCGCCCGCGGCCTGGCCAACTTCTACGCCCAGGTACTGGGCACCATCTTCTCCAGCGTGGCCGAGAAGCCCTACGAGGTCGAGCTGTTCGTCGCGGAGGTCGGTGAGACCGCGGAGCAGGACCAGATCTATCGCCTCACCTACGACGGGTCGGTCGCGGACGAACGCGGCTTCGCGGCCATGGGCGGTTCCGCCGAACAGATCAACGCCTTCCTGGAGCGCCGTTACCAGCCGGGCCGGTCGCTGTCGGCGGCGCTCGCCCTCGCGGTTGAGGCACTCGGCCAGGACGGCAACGGCACCCGCCGGCTCGACGCCAACCAGCTCGAGGTGGCGGTGCTGGACCGCACCCGCATCCAGAAGCGGAAGTTCCGCCGGCTGGTGGGTCCGGCGCTGGAGCGGCTGCTCACCGCCGGAGAGTCCGCAGCGCCTGGTTCGGCCGCGGGCCAGTCAACGGACGCCGCGCCCGGTGGTGCGCCCGGTGAGACCACGGACAGCCCACCTGGCGGGACGTCCGGCGACACGCCGCCCGGCGACCAGCCCGGGGGACCCGTGTAGCCGCATCGTGACCAGATCAACTTCTCTCGCTCCGCCCCCGCGACGCCACGACGACATAGTGTGGTGACCATGGACCGTCGCATCTTCGGCCTCGAGAACGAGTACGGCGTCACCTGTACCTTCCGCGGCCAGCGGCGGCTTTCGCCCGACGAGGTGGCCCGTTACCTCTTCCGGCGGGTCGTGTCCTGGGGGCGGAGCAGCAATGTCTTCCTGCGCAACGGCGCCCGGCTCTACCTCGACGTCGGCAGCCACCCCGAGTACGCGACGCCCGAGTGCGACTCGATCATCGACCTGGTGACGCACGACAAGGCAGGGGAGCGGATCCTCGAGGGCCTGCTGGTCGACGCCGAGCGGCGGCTGCGCGAGGAGGGCATCGCCGGCGACGTCTATCTGTTCAAGAACAACACCGACTCCGCCGGCAACTCCTACGGCTGCCACGAAAACTACCTCGTCAGCCGGCACGGCGAGTTCTCCCGGCTGGCCGACGTGCTCATCCCGTTCCTCGTCTCCCGCCAGATCATCTGCGGCGCCGGCAAGGTGCTGCAGACACCACGCGGCGCGGTCTACGCGGTCAGCCAGCGGGCCGAGCACATCTGGGAGGGCGTCTCCTCGGCCACCACCCGGTCCCGCCCGATCATCAACACCCGCGACGAGCCCCATGCCGACGCCGAGCGCTACCGCCGGCTGCACGTCATCGTCGGCGACTCCAACATGTCGGAGACGACCACGCTGCTGAAGGTTGGCGCCACCGACCTGGTGCTGCGAATGATCGAGTCCGGGCTGGTGCTGCGCGACCTGACGCTGGAAAACCCCATCCGCGCGATCCGGGAGATCTCCCACGACATCACCGGCCGGCGCAAGGTACGGCTCGCCAACGGCCGCGAGGCCAGCGCGCTGGAGATCCAGGAGGAGTACTTCACCAAGGCCCGCGACTTCGTCGAGCGCCGCGAGCTCGCCACGCCGCTGGTGACCAAGGTGCTCGACCTGTGGGAACGCACACTGAAGGCGGTCGACTCCGGCGACCTGACCCTGGTGGACCGCGAGATCGACTGGGTGGCGAAGTACCGCCTGGTCAACCGCTACCGCACCAAGCACGGCCTGTCGCTGAACAGCCCACGTGTCGCCCAGCTCGACCTCGCCTACCACGACATCCACCGCGATCGCGGGCTGTACTACCTGCTGGAGCGGCGCGGCCAGATGGTGAGGTTGACCAACGACCTCGAGGTGTTCGAGGCGAAGTCGGTCCCGCCGCAGACCACCCGGGCCCGGCTGCGCGGGGAGTTCATCAAGCGCGCCCAGGAGCGCCGCCGTGACTTCACCGTCGACTGGGTGCACCTCAAGCTGAACGACCAGGCGCAGCGCACGGTCCTGTGCAAGGACCCGTTCCGCAGCGTCGACGAGCGGGTGGAAAAGCTCATCCAGAGCATGTGAAATCATCCGTGACCTCGGGATACGTCACGTTCCGTACGCACGCGGGTCGCTCAGGGACGTCTAAGGTTCCCGGTCTAGTGTGGTCGACTGTTTGTGCCGTCTCCCGATTCCGAGGTGTTCTAAGTGCGTCGTGGCCTGATAGCCGCCCTCCTGACGTCGTTGCTCGTCGTCACCGCCGCGTGCGGCTCGTCCGACTCGACCGACTCGTCGGGTTCGCCCGGCGCCAAGCCGACCAAGTCGGCCGAGGCGACCGCACCCGCCACGCAGAAGACCAGCACGATCGAAGCGGTCAAGGTTGCCGGCGACCCGGGCAAGAAGCCCACCGTCACCTTCGACAAGCCGTTCAGCGTCGCCTCCACCCAGTCCAAGGTGATCAAGGCAGGCTCCGGCCCCAAGCTCGCCGAGGGCCAGGAGGTCGTCGTCGACTACGTGGGCATCAACGGCCGGGACAGCAAGGAGTTCGACTCGTCCTGGAAGAACGGCGGCCCCACCTCGTTCGGGCTCGCCAAGGGCAAGCTGATCAACGGCTTCGTGACCGGCCTGGTCGGCAAGCCTGTCGGCAGCCGGGTGCTCATCACCATCCCGCCGAAGGACGGCTACGGCGCCAACGGCCAGCCGCAGGCCGGCATCAAGGGCACCGACAGCCTGGTGTTCGTGATCGACGTGAAGAAGGCCTACAAGCCGCTGAGCAAGGCCGAGGGCACGAAGGTCACCCCGCCCAAGAACCTGCCGGCGGTGAAGACCGACGCCAAGGACATCCCGACCGCGATCACCATCCCCAAGGGCGAGGCCGCACCGAAGAAGCTCGTCGCACAGCCGCTGATCCAGGGCAAGGGCCCGAAGGTCACCGCCAAGCAGACGATCAACTTCCACTACATGGCCGTCAACTGGCGGACCGGCAAGCCGTTCGACTCGTCCTGGCAGCGTGGTGGCTACGAGAACCTCCCGCTCGCCCGGACTCCGGTGAAGGGTCTCACCGAGGGCCTGGTCGGACAGACCGTCGGCAGCCGCGTGCTGCTGGTTCTGCCGCCGGACCAGGGCTTCGGACAGGACCTGCCGCAGACCGATGTGAAGAAGACCGACACGGTGGTGTTCGTGGTCGACATCCTCGGCGCCAGCTGACACCGGGACCACGGCGGACGACACCGCCGAACCCACGACGGCACGAACAAACGCGCACAACCGAACAACCGAGCGACCGGCGCCGCCCGGCGACTCCTCAGCCGAGGAGGAGCCGGGCGGCGTGGCGTCCGGCGGCCGCGCAGCCGACGAAGTAGGCGCCGTCCTGTGCCGGCCCGCGCCCCATCGACGACAACGCGACCGGGCTGCGGGCCAGCGCGGTCTCCAGGCCGTCGACTGGAGTCCGCACCAGGCGGTGCCGGGCGCGCAGCGGCTCGACGAGCGCGCGCACCTGGACACCGAAGTCGCCGGGCAGGTCGGGCACGGCGAGATCGGCGGCGGCCAGCGCGACCCGGCCGTACGCGGTGAGGCTGTGATGGGAAACCACCTGGTGGCGTACGCGCGGATCGGCCTGGGACAACCGCAGCGCGCCAACCGGCCGGCCACCCAGGGCGGCCACCGCGTTGACCACCTCGCCCACCGCCACCCCGGTGAACCCCCACCGGGTGCCGGTGCCGAGATTCCCCGGCCCCTGGGTCACCACGGCGACGTCCGCGCCGAGCACCAGCCGGGCCGCGAGCAGGCCGGTGTGGACAGTGGCCGCCTCGAGGTCGCCGCCGAACGCCTGCCCGACGGTGACCGTGCCGGCCCGCAGCCAGCCCGCCCCCGCCAGCCCGGCCGCGGTGCGCGACAACGCGAGCGGAAGGGCCGCGCCGTCGGTCATCACGTACGCCACCGATGCCTCCGGCGCGGCGTCGTACAGTCCGGCGAGCACGGCCGGCAGCGCGGAATGCAGATCGGCCACCACCACCGGCATGCCGGCGAGGTCGTCGGCGTCGGCCAGCAGGTCGTGCGCGGGGGAGTCGGGTTCGTCGATGCCGAGCACCGTGGTCTGCAGCGGCGTGTAGCGGGCCTTGACCAGGTGCCCGAGCCCGTCCGGGTCGGGCGGGAGCCGGTCGGGTACGGCCACGACCAGGGCGAACCCGCCGGTGCCCAGGCCCAGGTGGTAGGCGCTGGTGTTGAGCAGAACGCGGTCGCCCGGCTCGGGCCGGCCCACCAGATCGACGTACGCCAGTGCGGGGAGTGTCTCCTCACCGGTGTCCACGTCGAGCTCGACCGCCCCGGCCCACGACCGGCGGACCTGGCCGGCGACACCTTCCCGCCATCGGATCACAGGGGCCGACGCTACCGGCTCGGTCCCGGCCCGGAGTGGTTCGGAGTGGTTCGGAGTGGCCGGAGTGGTTCGGCGCGCCTGTGCTCTTTCCAGCCGTGTCGCACCTTCGGTGCGATAGCCTCTCGTCGGTGGTCGCTAGTCTGTTCGAAGTGGCACGAGTGCACCAGCCGCGCGGAAAGGGGTGACGCGCGTGGCAGCGCCCCGCAAGTCCGAGCGGCTGATGAATCTCGTCATCTGCCTGCTGGTCTCGCACCACTTCGTGCCCAAGGCCCGGCTTCGCCAGCTGGTGGAGGATTACCGCGAGCAGACCCCCGAGGCGTTCGAGAAGATGTTCGAGCGTGACAAGGACGAGTTGCGCGACCTCGGTATCCCGATCGAGGTCGGCTCGGTGGCCAGCGGATTCGACGACGAGGTGGGCTACCGCATCCGCCGGAGCGAGTTCGAGCTACCGCCGTTGACGTTCACCGCCCAGGAGGCTGCCGTGCTCGGCCTGGCCGCCCGGGTGTGGGAGCACGCCAGCCTGGCCGAGGCCACCTCCCGTGCCGTGCTCAAGCTCGGAGCCGACGGGTTCGTGTCGGCCTCCTCGGCGGCGCCGGTGCCCGGGCAGGTGCCCGACGCGGGCGCCGACGTGCGGGCGGACACCGGCGCGGACACCGGGCCGGTGACCACGCTGGAGCCGCGCCTGCCGGCCAGCGAGCCGGCGTTCGAGCCGTTGTGGCGGGCTGTGCAGTCGCGCACGGTCGTCTCCTTCGACTACCGCCGGCCGGGTGCCGGCGGCGCACAGCACCGCACGCTCGAGCCGTGGGGGATCCTCAACTGGCGGAGCCGGTGGTACGTCCTGGGACACGACCGCGACCGGGCGGCGACCCGGATGTTCCGGTTGTCCCGGATCTCCGGGCAGGTCCGGCCGGTGGGTCGCCCGGGCGCGTTCACCGTCCCCGAGGGGGTCGACATCCGCGCCGAGGCGGCTCGGATGTCCCCGCCGGAGGAGTCGCGCCGCACCGCCCGGATCAGGGTGCGGGCCGGCGCGGGGCACGGGCTGCGCCGGCGGGCGTCGTCGGTCACTCCCGACGGCAGCGGCTGGGACGTCGTCGAGGTCGGCTTCGCGGATCCGGTGACCCTCGCCGAGGAGATCGCCGGTTACGCGGCGGGAGCGGTCGCGCTCGACCCACCCGACCTGCGCGAAGCGGTGATCCGGCACCTGAAGGGGCTGCTAGTGGAGGTGGCCCACGCGCCGGAGCCGACTGATGGTTGAGGCCCCGCGCACGGCCGGTCCCGGTGGCGCCAAGGAGCAGGTACGCCGCCTGCTCGCCTTGCTGCCGTACCTCCTGGCCCATCCCGGCGCTCGGGTCGCCGATGTCGCCCGGACGTTCCACATCACCGAGAAGCAGTTGGTGTCCGACCTCGGCGTGCTGTGGTTCTGCGGGCTGCCCGGCATGATGCCCGGCGACTACATCGAGGTCGACATGGACGCCGTGGAGGGCGAGGGCGTCATCCACGTGTCCAACGCCGAGTTCCTGGCCCGGCCGCTCCGGCTGACCGCGGACGAGGCGCTCGGCCTGCTGGTGGCGCTGCGGGTCCTGCGCGAGTCCGGCGGCCAGGCCGAGCGGGCGCTGCTCGACCCGGTGATCGACCGCCTGGAACAGGCCGCGGGGCAGGTCGACGCGGGCCTGGACAAGGTGGCCGTCCGGGTCGACGCCGCCGAGGACCCGAAGGTCCGGCAGATCCTCCAGGACGCCCTGGCCCGCGGCCGGCGAGTCCACCTCCGCTACTGGGTGCCCTACCGCGACGAGACCACCGAACGCGACGTCGACCCGATGCGCCTGCTGCAGGCGGAGGGGTGGACCTACCTCGAGGGCTGGTGTCACCGGGCCGAGGACGTCCGGCTGTTCCGCCTGGACCGGGTGAGTGACGTCCAGGTGCTCGACGAGCCCGCCGCGCCGCCACCGCAGGCCCGGCCCCGGGACCTGTCCGAGGGACTGTTCCGTTCCTCGCCGGACTACCCCGTGGCCACGCTGGAGCTGGAGCCGTCGGCAGCCTGGGTGGCGGAGTACTACCCATGTGAGCAGGTCACCGAGCTGCGGGACGGCTCGCTTCGGGTGCGGCTTCGGGTGGCCGATCCGCGGTGGCTTCGGCGGCTGGCTCTCCGCCTGGGCGGCGGCGCGCGGGTGGTGGAGCCGCCCGAACTCGCCGAGGCCGTCAGGCAGGATGCGGTCGACGCGCTTGCGGCGTACGAAACCACCGATGCGGCCGGAGGCGCCGACACCGCCGAGCGCCGGCCGGGGATGCGTTAGTCTCTCCGCGTGATGTGGCTCCTGATCTTCGGGGGAATCGCCGTGTTCGCGGTGGTTCTCCACTCCCTGCTCGGTGTCTGGTTGTGGCGCCGGGCGAAGGGGGTGCTCACGGAGCTGGCCGCGGCCGAACGCAAGCTGCAGATCGCCACCGAGCGGTCGGGCGACGAAGACGCCAAAGCCACCGGAGCCGCACCGGCGAGGTCCCGGCCCACACCGGGTAGGGGTCGCCCCGGACCTGTTCGCGGAGCCGGCCGGCACCGGGAACGCCTCACCGACCGTCGTGGTCCGACCCCATCGCGTCGGCGTGCCACGGCCGGGGCCGGTCACGGAGGCTGAACCGACCTGACCCCTCGTTCGGGGGATCAGGGCGTACCATCGAGCGAGAAATCGCCGACTGAGAGGCTAATCATGGGATCTCTTGGACCGACCGAGCTGATCATCATCGGGGTCGTCCTCGTGTTGCTCTTCGGTGCGACGCGTCTCCCGCAGACCGCCAAGGGCCTCGGCCAGGCGTTGAAGATCTTCAAGAAGGAAGTCCGCGACGACGACCGGCCGCAGGAGGTCGCCGCGCCGCCGCAGCAGCAGCCGGTCTACCACCAGACCAACACCACCAACGGCTCGGTGCAGCCGGGTCAGCAGCCGGTCCAGCAGCCCGTCGAGGACCCCCAGCACACCAACAGCCCCAACCGGTGAGCCAGTCCGCGCCGACCCGCGGTGAGCGGGGCGGCGCCTACTTGGGAGTGTCGTGAGCCTGTCCCTCGGCCGGTTGCGAGTCCGGCGTACTTCCAAGCCGCCGCCGGACCCCGAAGGGCGGATGGCGCTCGTCGAGCATCTTCGCGAGCTTCGGTCACGGCTGTTCAAGGCCGTGGGTGCGATCCTGCTCGGGATGATCCTCGGCTGGATCTTCTACGATCAGTTGTTCACCCTCCTGCGTGAACCCCTCGACCAGGCCATCAGCCATCTCCAGGCCAAGCGGCAGGTCGACGTCAAGCTGGTCTTCGGCGACGTGGCCGGCCCGCTGATGCTGCAGCTCAAGGTGGCGCTGATCGCCGGGCTGGTGGTGTCCTCTCCGGTTTGGCTGTACCAACTGTGGGCGTTCATCCTGCCCGGCCTGCATCGCAACGAGCGCAAGTGGACGATGGTGTTCATGGGCTCGGCGGCGCCGCTGTTCATCGGCGGCGTGGTGGTCGGTTACTACGCGATGCCCAAGGGCCTGAACGTCCTGATCGACTTCACCCCGAGCGGGGTGTCCAACTATCCGAGCGTCGACGTCTTCTTGTCGTTCGTCCTGCGGCTGTTGCTGGTCTTCGGCGTCGCGTTCGAGATCCCGGTCTTCGTCGTCATGCTGAACCTCGTCGGTGTGCTGTCCTCGGCGACCCTGGCCAGGGCGCGGGCCTGGATCGTCTTCGGCATCTTCGTGTTCGCGGCGGTCGCCACGCCCTCCACCGACCCGGTGACGATGCTCATCCTGGCCGTCCCGATGACGATCCTCTTCCTGGCGTCGGAGCAGATCGCCCGGCTGACGGACCGGCGGCGCAAGGCCCGGCTGGTCGCCCAGGGCATCGACATCGAGGGGATCGAACGCGCCGGACGCGACGACTGACGCCCGTCCGGCCCGAGGCGGCCACGGCGGTCAGGTCACGCCGACCTGTGAGTTCGAGACCGCCGCTGCCGCGGCTCGGTAGGGGCGCTACGCTCGCCGCGTGCTCCGAGAGATCGCGGTTCTGGTCAATCCCACCTCCGGCCGCGGCCGCGGTGCCCGGCTCGCCGAGCCGGTCACCGAACGGCTGACCGAGGCGGGCATCCGTGCCCGCTGGGAGGCCGGACGGGACGCCGACGAAGCGGCCGATCTCGCCCGCCGGGCAGTCGCCCGGGGCGTCGACGGCCTGGTGGTGGTCGGCGGCGACGGCATGGCCCACCTCGCCCTGCAGGCGGTCGCCGAGACCGGCACTCCGCTCGGCGTGATTCCGGCAGGCACCGGCAACGACCTCGCCCGGTCCGTCGGCGCGCCTGTCGGCGACCCGCTGGCGGCCGCCGACATCGTGGTGGCCGGATTCACCCGGGCGCAGGATCTTGGCCGGGTCGGCAGCGAGTTGTTCTCCACGGTGCTCTGCGCCGGTTTCGACTCCCGCGTGGCCGAACGGGTGGCCGGGATGACCTGGCCACGCGGGCGGCTGCGGTACGACCTCGCGGTGGTCGGGGAGCTCAAATCCTTCCGCCCGCAGCGGTTCGTCCTCGAACTCGACCAGGAGGAGGAGCAGGCGGAAGCACTGCTGGTCGCGGTCGGCGTGACCCCCTCCTACGGCGGCGGGCTGCAGATCTGTGCCGGCGCCGACCCAGCCGACGGGCTGCTGGACGTCGCGGTGATCGGCCCCCTCTCCCGGCACGAACTCGTACGCCTCTTCCCGAAACTCGGCAAGGGCACCCATGTCGGGCATCCGGCCGTGACGATGTACCGCGCCAAGACGGTGAGCGTCGCGTCTGCGGGAATCACCGCCTACGCCGACGGCGAGCGGATGGGCCCGCTGCCCCTGACCGTTGAGTGCGTGCCGGGCGCGCTGCAGGTGTTCGCCCCACCGCCGCGCTGAGGCTCCGACCCGCCCCGGGGTGAATGGGGGCGGGACACCGTAGCCTTGAGGCCATGAGCTCCCCGGCGGAGCGGTACGCCCGGTTCCAGGCCGCCAACGGCACCTCGTTCCAGGCGTTTCGACAGCTCTACGACTTCGAATTCGACCCGTTCCAGATCACCGCCTGCGCCGCGCTGGAGGACGGCAAGGGCGTGCTCGTGGCAGCACCGACCGGCTCGGGCAAGACGGTGGTGGGCGAGTACGCCGTCCATCGTGCGCTGGAGACCGGCGGCAAGTGTTTCTACACCACGCCGATCAAGGCACTGTCCAACCAGAAGTACGCCGAACTCGTCCAGCGCTACGGCCTGGAGCGGGTGGGCCTGCTGACCGGCGACAACACGATCAACGGCGAGGCACCTGTGGTGGTGATGACCACCGAGGTCCTCCGCAACATGCTCTACGCCGGCTCCTCGACGCTGCGCGGCCTGTCCTACGTCGTGATGGACGAGGTGCACTACCTCGCCGACCCGTTCCGGGGTGCGACGTGGGAGGAGGTGATCATCCACCTCCCCGAGTCGGTGCAGCTGGTGTCGCTGTCGGCCACCGTGTCCAACGCCGAGGAGTTCGGCGAGTGGCTGGCGACGGTGCGCGGGCACACCGAGATCGTGGTGGAGGAGCGCCGGCCGGTTCCGCTGTTCCAGCACGTGATGGTCGGCCGGCGGATGTACGACCTGTTCGCCGACACCGGGCGGCCCGGTGACAGCGCGAAGGTCAACCCCGAGCTGGCCCGGATCGTGCGCGACCACTGGCGGTTCGCCCGCCGCGACGACCGCGGACCACGCCGCGGGCGCCAGCCGCGCGGCGGAAGCCGGATCGCCTTCACCCCGAGCCGGGCGCAGGTGGCGGAGAAGCTGGAGGCCGAGGGCCTGCTGCCGGCGATCGTGTTCATCTTCAGCCGACAGGCCTGCGACGCGGCCGTCCTGCAGTGCCTGTACTCCGGCATCCGGCTCACCCGGCCCGACCAGGCCGCGCAGATCCGCGCCTACGCCGAGTCCCGGACCGCCGACATGCCCCCGGAAGACCTCGCGGTGCTCGGCTACCACGAGTGGCTGGAGGGCCTCGAACGCGGGATCGCCTCCCATCACGCCGGGATGCTGCCCACGTTCAAGGAGATCGTGGAGGTGTTGTTCGCCCGGGGGCTGGTGCGGCTCGTGTTCGCCACCGAGACGCTCGCGCTCGGAATCAACATGCCGGCGCGGTCGGTGGTGCTGGAGAAGCTGGTCAAGTGGAACGGCCAGACCCACGCCGACATCACGCCGGGGGAGTACACCCAGCTCACGGGTCGGGCCGGCCGGCGAGGCATCGACGTCGAGGGTCACGGCGTCGTCCTGTGGCAGCCCGGACTCGAACCCGCCTCCGTCGCCGGCCTCGCCTCCACCCGCACCTATCCGCTGCGGTCCAGTTTCCGCCCGTCGTACAACATGGCGGTCAACCTCGTCCGCCAGTTCGGGCGGGAACGGGCGCGCGAGCTGCTGGAGTCGTCGTTCGCGCAGTTCCAGGCCGACCGGGCGGTGGTCGGGCTGGTCCGCCAGGTCCGTCGCAACGAGGAGGCGATGGACGGCTACCGCGAGGGCATGGAGTGCCACCTCGGCGACTTCATGGAGTACGCCACGCTGCGCCGGCGGATCAAGGAACACGAGAACTCCCAGTCCCGGCGCCGTCGCGCCGACCGGCGCGCGGAGGTCGTGGACTCCCTCGGCCGGCTGCGGTCGGGTGACGTCATCGCCGTCCCTGCCGGGCGGCAGGCGGGCATCGCGGTGGTCCTCGACCCCGGTCACGCGGCCGGTGGCGACGGCCCCCGGCCGACGGTGCTGACCGAGGACCGCCGGGTGCGGAAGCTGTCGCTGGTGGACTTCCCCCAGCCGGTGGAGTCGCTCACCAGGATGCGGCTGCCGCGGTCGTTCAACCCGCGCAACGCCCAGCACCGGCGCGACCTGGCCTCCACGCTGCGGCAGAAGTCGCCCGACCACGCCGACCTGCCCAGTCGGCGCCGCCGCGGCTCGCCGGCCGAGGACGACCAGTACCTCCAGGACCTGCGCGCCGCGATGCGGTCCCATCCCTGCCACGGCTGCTCAGACCGCGAGGACCACGCCCGCTGGGCCGAGCGCTACTTCAAGCTGCGCAGGGAGACCGAGGGGCTGCAGCGGCGGGTGGAGTCGCGGTCCAACACCATCGCCCGGCAGTTCGACCGGGTGTGTGAGGTGCTGGACGAGCTGGAGTACCTCCACGGCGACCGGACCACCGAGGCCGGTGATCGGCTGTCGCGCATCTACAGCGAGCTCGACCTGGTGGCCGCGGAGTCGCTGCGCCAGGGCGTGTGGGACGACCTCACCCCACCGGAGCTGGCAGCCTGCCTGTCCGCGCTGGCGTACGAGTCCCGCACACCCGACGACGTGGGGCCGCCCAAGCTGCCCGGCGGCGCGGCGCGGGAGGCGCTCGGCGCGGTGGTGCGGATCTGGGGCGACCTGGACAGCCTGGAGGACTCCTTCCGGCTGGACTTCCTGCGCGAGCCCGACCTCGGTTTCGCCTGGGCGGCCTACCGCTGGGCGTCCGGCGCACCATTGGCCGATGTGCTCGACGAGACCGGGCTCGCGGCGGGCGACTTCGTGCGCTGGGTCAAGCAGATCGTCGACCTGGCCGACCAGGTGGCCGACGCCGCCGGCGGCGGGCCGTTGCGCAGGACCGCACGGGCGACGGTGGAGACGCTGCGCCGCGGTGTGGTGGCGTACGCCTCGGTGGCCTCCGACGCCGACTGACGCCGAGCGGTGTGCCGGGCCCGGCCCCGGTTCACGGCCTGGCCTCCTCGGTGTCCGTGCCGGTGCCCGACTGACACGCCGAGTGGTCGACGGCTGACCGACGGCTGCCTGCTCACCTGACCGGCTGCGGGTGATCCTGACCGCGTGCGGTCAGGATCACCCGCAGCCGTGGCCCGGCCGCCGCCGATCCGGTTGGCTGGCTGCGCAAGCAGGAGTTGACGCCACCGGAGGAACCCTTGTCCGACTTCAACGGCCTCGGCATGCACCTGGGCAACCTGAGCCGGCTCTCGTCCGCACAGACCAGGTCGATCAGCGCGGAGAACCCCGACGGGTCACGCGCCGGCGGTGCGCGCGCCACCGCGGGGGAGGGCGCCGCCCGAGAACTCGGACAGGGCTGGAAGGTTCGTCCCTGCATCGAGCTTCCCGGCGAGTCGGTGGTGACGCTGGCCGACATCGACGGACCCGGAGCGATCCAGCACGTGTGGATCACGGTCACGCCGACGGCGTGGCGACGGCTCGTCCTGCGGTGCTACTGGGACGGTGAGGAGAACCCCTCGGTCGAGGTGCCACTCGGTGACTTCTTCTGCCACGGCTGGGGAGAGTTCGCGCAGATCAACTCGGTCCCGGTGGCGGTCAACCCCACCGGCGGCTTCAACTCCTACTGGGAGATGCCGTTTCGCGGGCACGCCCGGATCACCGTGGAGAACCTCGACCCCGAACCCGTCCGCGGATTCTTCTACCAGATCACCTACGCGCTCACCGAGGTCGAGCAGGACCGCGCCTACTTCCACGCCCAGTGGCGGCGCAGCGACCCGCTCCCGCACGGCGAGGTGCACACGCTGCTGTCGGGCGTGCGCGGCCAGGGCCACTACGTGGGGACCTACATCGCCTGGGAGTCCCACCACGACGGCTGGTGGGGCGAAGGCGAGCTGAAGTTCTACCTGGACGGGGACGAGGAGTTTCCCACCATCTGCGGCACCGGCACCGAGGACTACTTCGGCGGGGCGTGGGCGTTCGAGCATCCCAAGGGCGCGTACGGCGCGTTCAGTACGCCCTACCTGGGCATGCCGCAGGTGCTGGTGCCGGACGGGTTCATGCGTACCCAGCAGAGGTTCGGGTTGTACCGCTGGCACGTGCAGGACCCGATCCGCTTCACCGGCGACCTGCGGGTGACCATCCAGGCGCTCGGCTTCAAGTCGTCGCTGCGCGGTCAGGCGCGCTTCCGCCCGCTGGAGGACGACATCGCGTCGACTGCGTTCTGGTACCAGACCGAGCCGCACGCGCCGTTCCCGGCGCTGCCGGAGCGGGACCTGCTGGAGCCGTGAGTCGTCAGGCCGGCCTCGCACCGGGCAGCGCCGGCCTGGACCACCGGCGTCGGCCGGGGGTCGGCCGGGGTCAGCCGGCCCGCTGGGCCAGTGCGGCCACCACCCGCTCGGCCGACCCGCCGAGCCCCCACTGCCGTACGAGCTGGGCCCAGCCGTCCGGATCGGCCGGTGCGGAGGGGAGGGTGGCGTCGACCTCGGGCAGCTCGGCGTCGGGCAGCACGGTCACCACGGCGCGCGCGGCGGTGAGGTAGTCGCCCGCCTGCCGCAGCTTGAGCCGCAGGCCGGGCGCCAGGCCGCTGCTGTCGTCCTCGACCGCGGCGAGCACACCGTCGAGGTCGGCGTACTTGGAGATAAGTCCGGCCGCGGTCTTGTCGCCGACGCCGGGCACGCCCGGCAGCCCGTCGGAAGGATCGCCCCGCAGCACGGCGTAGTCGGCGTAGGCCCGGCCCGGGATGGCGTACTTCTTCGCCACCCAGGCCTCGTCGACGATGTCCAGCCGCCCGACGCCTCGCGCGGTGTAGAGAACGCGGACCGCACGGGAGTCGTCGACCAGCTGGAACAGGTCGCGGTCTCCGGTCACGACGTCGACCGGCCGGGGGGAGCGAGCGGTGAGGGTTCCGATGACGTCGTCGGCCTCGCATCCGGGGGCGCCGACCACCGCGATGCCCAGGGCGGCCAGAGCGGCACGGATCAGCGGCACCTGCGTCTCCAGCGCGTCCGGGGCCTCCTCCACGTCGGGGCCGCCCGGCACCTCCTCGGCCACCCGGTGGCTCTTGTAGCTCGGCAGCAGGTCGACCCGCCATTGCGGGCGCCAGTCGTCGTCCCAGCAGGCGACCAGATGGCTCGGCTGGTGGTCGGTCACCAGACGGGCGATGAAGTCCAGCAGCCCGCGCACGGCGTTGACCGGCGTGCCGTCGGGTGCACGCACGGAGTCGGGCACGCCGAAGAAGGCGCGGAAGTACAGGGACGCGGTGTCGAGAAGCAGCGTCTTCTCGCTTGCGGCGCTCGGCATGGCGACAACCTAGACGACCGCACCGACACCCGGCCGGATCTGGTCTGCACATTCGGTGGGAGAGCGCTTGCCGAGCGTGGCAGGCGCTGCCAGTGTCGAGGTTCGTCACGTTCGCACGCTGATCCAGATGGCGCGAGCCGATCGGAGATCCCAATGCAGCGTCGCGCGTTCCTCCTGTCCACCCTGGGCATCGCCGCCCTTCCCGGTGCGTCCGCCGGCTCCCGCGCCCCGGCCGGCGGTCCCGCCTCGGCTGCCGGCAGCACACGGGCGGCCGAAGGTCGCCTGGTGGACTCCGTCGTCCCGACCCACCCGCGCCTGCTGCTGCGTGACTTCGACCGGCTCCGGTCCACGGTCGCTGCCGGCGGCCGGCCGGGTGTGTGGTACGCCAAGGTCCGGGCCGACGCCGACGCGATCCTCGGCCGGCCGGTGTCCAAGTACGTCATCCCCGACGGTCTGCGCCTGCTCGACACCAGCCGGGAGGTGGTGCGCCGCACCTACTCGCTGGCCATGACCTACGCGGTCGAACGAGACGACCGTTACGCGCGCCGGCTGTGGGACGAACTCGCGGCAGTTGCGGCGTTTCCCGACTGGAACAGCCAGCGGCACTTCCTGGACACCGCCGAGATGACGCACGCGGTCGCGGTTGGCTACGACTGGCTGTACGACGTGTGGACCGATCAGCAGCGTGAGACGCTGCGGACGGCGATCCGGGACTTCGGCCTGCGCCCGGGCCTGGCCGTCTATCACTCGTCCTCGGGTTGGCACACCGGCGACAACAACTGGAACATCGTCTGCAACGCGGGCCTGAGCCTCGGCGCACTCGCCCTCGCCCAGGACGAACCGGAGATCGCCGGCGAGGTGCTCGACGCCGGTCTGGCCTCGATTCCGCGGGCGATCGCGGTGTACGGGCCCGACGGCGGCTACCCGGAGGGCCTGGGCTCGTACTGGGGTTACGCGACGAAATACCTCGTTCCGTACCTCGAGTCACTCACCACCGCGACCGGTGACGACCGCGGCCTGGGCGCCACGCCCGGTGTGGCCCGGACCGGCCTGTTCCCGATCTACCTCACCGGACCGGCAGGGGAGAACTTCAACTACTACGACGCCGGCGGCGGTTCGCCGCAGCCGCCGGAGATGTTCTGGCTGGCCAGGCGGTACGCCACCCCGGTGTTCGGCTGGTGGGGCAGGCTCGGCGCCGACAAGAACCAGGTGAGCTGGGCCCAGAGCCCAGCGGGGCTGCTGTGGTACGACCCGGAGCGGGACGTGGACCCGGTAGCGGCGGGTCTGCCGCTGGACCACGCGTTCGGCCGGTGCGAGGTGGCGACGACGCGCAGTGGCTGGCTGGACCGCCACGCTGTCTTCACCGGCTTCAAGGGCGGCGACAACTCGACGAACCACGGCAACCTCGACCTGGGTGACTTCGTTGTCGACGCGCTCGGCACCCGGTGGGCCGGCGAGCTCGGCGGCGACGACTACAACCTGCCCGGCTACTTCGCGGGCGGACCCGGCGGGCAGCGCTGGACCTACTACCGCAACCGAGCGGAGGGGCAGAACACACTTGTGGTCAACCCCGGCCGAGGCGAGGACCAGGTGGTCACCGCGGTGGGGAAGCTCACCGCGCACGAGTCCGGAGACACCGCCTCCTACGCTGTCGCCGATCTCACCGCCGCCCACCCCGACCTCGTCGAGTGGCGGCGGGGCATACGGCAGTTCGACAACCGGCAGCAGGTGGTCGTACAGGACGAAATCCGCACTCGCGCCGGCAGCGAGGTGTGGTGGTTCATGCACACGGGCGCGACGATCGAAATCGCAGCCGACGGCCGCAGCGCCACTCTCCGACGGGCGGGACAGACCGTCCTGGCCCGGCTCCTGTCTCCCGGCGACGCCGCCTTCCTCGACGCGGCCCCGCGGCCGTTGTGGACCTCACCGGACCCTGCCGGGCAGAACGTCAACGCCGGCTTGCGCAAGCTGACCTTGCGGCTGCGCGAGGTGACTTCGGCGACGGTGGCGGTGCAGCTCACGCCGCTGCGTTCGGGTGAGGACCGGCCGGACGCAGCGCCCGTGACCGAGCTCGCGGACTGGGGAGTCGGACCTGCCGTCGCCCGGTTGCGCACGCTGACCGTCGGTGGGGCGGAGGTGGAAGCGTTCGACCCGTCCAACTTCACCTACACCGTTTCCGTCGCTCCCGGTGCGCGTCCGCCGACCGTCGCGGCGGCACCATCCGTGCCCGGTGGGCGGATCGTCGTGCACCAGGCTCGCGACGTCCCCGGTCAGGCGATCGTCGACGTGATCGAGCCGGGCCTGGCCCGCGGGCGCTACCGGATCTTCCTCGTCACCGAACCAGGTCCGGGCTCCCTCGGCGCGACGATCGTGGCCAGCTCCGACGACGGGAATGTCGCAGCCAACACCATGGACGGTGACCTGGGGACCCGCTGGTCGGCCGAGGGCGACGGGCAGTGGATCGCCTACGACATGGGAGCCGACGGCGCGGTGTCGTCGGTAGCGATCGCGTGGTATTCCGGCGACCAGCGCTCGTCGGCGTTCGACGTCGAGATCGCCGCCGACGGTGCGCACACCTGGCGTCACGTGTACTCCGGCCGGAGTTCGGGGACGACCACGCAGCCGGAGACGTACTCCTTCGCCGCCATCACCGCGCGGTATCTGCGGATCGTCGGGCACGGGAACTCCGTCAACGCCTGGAACAGCATCACCGAGGTGCGCATCCCGGGCCGCACCGTCGAGCCACCGCGGGTGACGCCCCACCTGGCGAAGGTCACCCTGCACGCTCCGGCGTCCCTCGCCGTCGGTGGGTCCGCCCAGCTACGGGTGACCGGCACGATGAGCGACGGTGGAGTGGCCGATCTGTCCGGCTCCGACGTCAGCTACGCCACCGCCGACGGACGGGTTGCCGGAGTCGACGTCGGCGGTCGGCTGACCGCGCTCGCCGAGGGCACAGTCACCGTCGCGGGCATCGTGGTGACCGCGGACCGGCGGCTGGAGTTCGGTCGCGCGGACATCGTGGTGGAGGACCCGACGAAGCGGCGGTTCGTCGCCTCGGCGGACACCTACGTCAACGACGGCCCGAACGCCGACCGCTCGTTCGGTAGCGATACGACCGTTCTGGTGAAGAACGCCGGACCGAACTCGCCCGGCTTCAACCGTCGCGGCCTGCTCAGCTTCACCCCCGAGCCAACGAGGGAGCCCATCGCATCGGTCACGCTGCAGATGTACGGCATGGTCCGGGACACCAACGGCACCGAGATCGACGTCTCGGTGTACGCCCTCGACGAGGGGTTCGACGAGGCGACGGTCACCTGGAACACCCAAGCCGCGCGCGGCGCCCGGCTCGGGGCGATGCACGTGACGGACAGCCCGAACTGGTGCGGCGCGGACCTGACCGAGGCCCTGCGGGCGGCGGTCGCGGCCGGCGAGCGGATCGACCTCGGCCTGGACCAGGACCTCGCGCCGGGCCAGCAGGGCCTGGCCACGCCGCTGAGCAGCCGGGAGTCGAGCACGAAGCCGTACCTCCTCGTGCGACTGGAGACGCCGGTCAGCGACTGAGCTCCTTCTCCAGCGGCGTACGGAACCTCGGCACGACCCGGGTGGAGCCGAGCCAGGCGTGCATCCGCTCGGCGTGTTCCTCGACCGTCCGTGCGGTGGCGGAGCCGACGTCCTCCAGGAGGCGGTAGGTCACCTCCCCGTCGGGACGCTGTGCCCAGCCGCCCACGACCCGGCCGTCCGCCCACACCGTCGGGCCGATGTTGCCGGACCGGTCGAAGAGCGCCGACCTGTGCGCGCCGACGTACCAGGAGCGTTCGGACCAGCCCATGGCCGTCGGGTCCAGGGCGGGAAGGAACGCCACCCACGGCTCCGGTGCGGTCGTCGGCTCGACGTCGTCGGCCAGGACCAGTCCGGTCTGCCCGTCCAGGTCGACCTCCGCCGGCCGCACCCGTGTCAGCGCCGCCTTGACGTCGCGGGCGGCCCAGCCGGTCCACCGGCGCAGGTCGGCGACCGTGCCCGGGCCGAACGCGGCGAGCCACCGCCGCACCAGCTCGGCCCGCGCGTCCTCGACGGCCGGCTCGGGCATGCCGCCAGGCAGCCACGACTCGACCGGCGCCCACCGCCACTGGGTACTCGTCCACGAACCACGCGGGCGGCCCCGGACGATCCGGCCGTCGGCGGCGAGCAGGAGGAGCACCCAGGTCGTGATGTTCTGCTCGCCGCCGTACGACTTGCCCTCGGCCATCCTCACCCGCGACCGCAGCCTCGGCTCGTCGGCGGCGAGCTCGGCGCCGGTGGCCTCGCCCCGAGCCGCCAGCGCCCGCGCCGTGGACTCCTCGACGTCCTTCAGCCACGCGCCGTCCCCGAGGCCGGCGGCCTCGATCAGCTGGGTGTACCTGCGTCGTTGCTGCGCGGCGACCGCACGGGTGCAGGACGCCTGCAGCACCGGCGCCGTCGCGGTCGGGACCACGAACATCGTCCGCCGCATGGCGAGCATCCGCACCAGTGTGCGGTCGGCGTACAGCGCCTTCTCCACGTCGTCGACCGAGGCCGGGCCGACAGGGCCGGTCCGGGCCGCGACGGAGAGGAAGACGGTGGCGGGGTCCGTGGCGTGCAGCGCGATCACCGCGTCGGCCGCCTCGACCGGGCCGCCGGCGGATCCGGTGGATCCGGTGGACGCGGTGCCGGCCAGGCGGTGTCGGCGGCCCAGCCGGGCCCTGCGCTCCTCGATGCTGATGCTTCGCACGCGAACCTTCTACCACCGGCCGCCGACAGCCCGCTCTGACAGCCCGCTCCGGCAGCCCGCTCCGGCAGCCCGCTCCGGCAGCCCGCTCCGGCAGCCCCGACGGCTCGGTCAGCTCCCGCCGGCCCTCCTCAGGGCGTGACCTGGGCGGGTGTACCTCCGGTGAGCCGGACGAGCTCGGCGTAACTGGTGGGGAACATGCTGAGGTGGTCACCGGCGCCGGCCCACACCTGGTCGTACTTCTCCAGCCAGAGGTCGACGACCGTACGCAGTGGGGCGGGGTGGCCGACCGGCGCGACTCCGCCGACCTGCTGGCCGGTGGCGGCGAACACCTGGTCGGGGTCGGCGCGGCGGATCTTCGGCAGGGCGAGCGTCTGGGCGAGGTACCTGGTGTCGACCCGGTGAGCGCCGCTGGTGAGGACGAGGAGGGGTTCGTCGCCGGCCACGAAGACCAGGCTGTTGGCGATCGCCCCGACGTCGCAGCCGAGCTGGTCGGCGGCCGCGGCGGCGGTCGGCACCTCCTGGTCGAAGGTGTGCACCCTCCCGGTGGCGCCGAGGCTGCGGAGCGTCGCCGCGACGTGCTCGGACTGTGGGCTCATGGGCTGAAAGTTAGCCCTTCCTGGCATACGGTCGCACCCCGGAAAACGCCGGTGCCCGGGATGTGGTGGGGAGGTGGGGCAGGTTGTCGGCGCCGCGGCCTAGGCTGACCCGCGTGACGACCTCCGTGCCTTCCGCAGACCTCCATCTCCGCCTCGATCGCGCCCGCGCGAGCGCGGCCGCCGCCGGCGTCGGCGCCCTGCTGGTCTCGCCGGGTCCCGACCTGCGCTATCTCACCGGCTACGACGCCAAGCCGCTGGAACGGCTCACGTGCCTGCTGCTGCCCGCGCAGGCTCAGGCCACGCCGGTTCTGGTGGTGCCGGGTCTGGAGCGGGCTGCGGCCCGGGCGTCCGGGGTCGAGGAACTGGGGCTGGAGATCGTTCCCTGGCAGGAGACCGATGATCCCTACGGCCTGGTCGCCAAGCTGCTGCCCGACGGTGTCGGCTCGGTGGCGCTGGACAACCACATGTGGGCGGAGAAGGTGCTCGCCTTCCGGGCGTCGCTGCCCGGCGTGGAGCAGAGGCTCGCGGGGGAGATCCTGCGCGAGCTGCGGATGCGCAAGACGCCGGCCGAGGTGGCCGAGCTGCGGGCGGCGGGCGCGGCGATCGACCGGGTGCACGCCCGGGTCGGTGACTGGTTGCGCCCAGGTCGCACGGAGGCCGAGGTGGGCCGCGACATCCACGACGCGATCATCGCCGAGGGGCACGTCCAGGTCGACTTCGTGATCGTGGGTTCGGGTCCCAACGGCGCCTCGCCGCATCACGAGGTCTCCGACCGGGTGATCCAGGCCGGTGAGCCGGTGGTCGTCGACATCGGAGGCACCACGGCGGCCGGCTACTGCTCCGACGAGACCCGCACCTACGCCGTCGGCGGCCCGCCTCCGGAGGAGTTCCGGCGTTACTACGACGTCCTCCAGCGTGCGCAGGAAGCCGCCTGCGCCCACGTGCGGCCGGGCGTCACCGCCGAGTCGGTGGATGCTGTCGCGCGCACGATCATCAGCGAGGCGGGCTACGGCGAGGAGTTCATCCACCGCACCGGCCATGGCATCGGCATGGAAAGCCACGAGGAGCCCTACATCGTGGCCGGCAACACACTGCCGCTGGAGCCGGGCATGGCTTTCTCGGTCGAGCCCGGGATCTACTTCGAGGGCAGGCACGGCGCCCGGATCGAGGACATCGTCGTGGTCACCGAAACGGGTGTGGAAGCGGTCAACCTGCGCCCTCGCGACCTGGTGGTGCTCGATGGCTGAGGCGGTGCTCGGGGTGGCCGCGGGGCACGCGTTCCCAGCGGTGAGATCGCGGACTGACCACGCCGTGGTTCACACGGTACGGTGACCGGCGTGGAGGACCTCGACCGTCAGATCGTCCGGCTGCTCGCGTCCAACGGCCGGATGTCGTACACCGAGCTGGGCAAGCTCACCGGCCTGTCGACCTCGGCGGTGCACCAGCGCGTACGCCGACTCGAGCAGCGCGGCATCATCAAGGGATACGCAGCGGTCGTCGACTACGAGGCGCTCGACCTGCCGCTGACAGCGTTCATCTCGATCAAGCCGATCGACCCCAGCCAGCCCGACGACTCACCCGACCTGCTCCAGGACGTGCCCGAGATCGAGGACTGTCACTCCGTCGCGGGCGACGAGAACTACCTGCTGAAGGTCCGGGTCACGAGTCCCCGTGCGCTGGAGGAGCTGCTGGCCCGGATCCGGTCCAAGGCCAACGTCTCCACCCGTTCGCTGATCGTGTTGTCCACGCCGTACGAACACCGTCCGCCGGCTGTCTGAGCCGGCGCCGGCGGGCCGCCAAAAGAGTTCGCCCACATCGCTCTCCCGGCTATGCTAGCCGCACAACGTTAGGCAGCTAACGAAGGAGCGTCGATGCGGATCAGCCTTTCCGTCGCCAACTTCACCTGGCCCGACGGCCCGGACCGGATCGGCCATCGGGTCGGCCGGCTCGCCCGGATCGCGGACCAGGCCGGCTTCGACACCCTCTGGGTGATGGACCACCTGTTCCAGATCGGCATGAACGGCCCCGCCGAACTGGACATGCTCGAGGGCTACACCACGCTCGCGTACGCCGCGGGCCAGACCGAACGCATCCGGCTCGGCACCCTCGTCACCGCCGCGCCGTACCGTCATCCGGGCGTCCTGGTGAAGACCGTGACCACGCTCGACGTCCTGTCCGGTGGACGGGCCTGGCTCGGCATCGGCGCGGCGTGGAACGGCCGCGAGGCCGAGGGTTTGGGCATCCCGTTCCCGCCGACGAAGGAACGCTTCGACCGCCTGGAGGAGGTGCTCAGGATCGCGTTGCAGATGTGGCGGGGCGACCGGACGCCGTACGACGGCGCGCACTACCACCTCGCCGACCCGCTGAACTCGCCCAACGCGCTCACCCGGCCGCACCCGCCGATCCTCGTCGGTGGCATGGGGGAGCGGCGGACACTGCGGTACGTCGCGAAGTACGCCGACGCCTGCAACCTCTTCGACATCCCGGACGGCGAGGCGGTCCGCAAGCACAAGCTCGACGTCCTGCGCGAGCACTGCGCCGCCGAGGGGCGCGACTACGACGAGATCGAGAAGACGATCGCCATGTCGGTGGCGATCTCGCGCGACGGGCGGGACGGCACCGACTCGCCGGCGCGAGTGCTCGAGCGGCTGGGCGAACTCGCGGCGTCCGGCATGGACCACGCGATCGTCGCGCCGCCCGGACCGTGGGACGAGGAGTCCCTCCAGCTGCTGGGTGAGCTCGTGCCGGACATCGAGGCGATCGTGCCCGCGAGCCGTTGACCCCCAGGACCCGGAATCCGTTCTGTGCCTTACCGCGGGCGTGACCGGGCAGAACGGCTGTTGAGGGCGGTCCGACTCGCCTGGGGAGGTGCCGCGTGGTCCGCCGACAGTCCACCGACCTGGTGGACCTCACCGTGCTCGCGCTGCTCCTCCAGGACCCGCGGCACCCGTACGAGCTGCACCGGCTGATCGTCGACACGCACCACAAGGGCCACGTCGCCGATCTGCCTCGCAGCCTTCACCACGCCGTCGACCGGCTGATGAGCGACGCGCTGATCGTTGCGGACGAGACCGGCCGTGAGGGCGAGCGTGCCGAGCGCACCGTCTACCGGATCACCGCTGAGGGCCGGGCCGAGCTCGCCGCCCGGCTGCGAGGCCTGCTGGCGCTACCCGACGGGGACCGGCGGACGCTCACGACGGCCGTGTCCCTGCTGGGCTACCTGCCGGTCGAGGAGGCCGTGCGCAGCCTCGGTGCCCGGGCGGCCGCGCTGGAGGGCGGCATCGCAGCGCTCGACGGGGCGACGGAGACCCTGCGCTCCGGCGGGTTGCCGCGGCTGCTGCTGCTGGAGCTGGAGTACGCCCGTGCCGCCACGGCCGCCGAACTGCAGTGGGTGCGCGGGCTGCTCGCCGACATCAGGGTCGGCGAGCTGACCTGGGCGTCGCCGTTGACGGACGCCGACCTGGGAGCCCGCCGCGACCTCGGGCAGGCGGCCAGCCGAGAGGACGAGTCCGGCCGGGGCATCTGACCAGGGCATCGCTAGGCTGACCGGCCTATGACACAAGGTTCTGGCACGGGCAGGCCGTCGACGAGCCGGGCCGGCCGTACGGGTGGGACAGCCAAGCCGCGGCGCCCCGGCGACCGGGGCCGCCCGCGCCAGGAGAACGACGGCGACCGGCCCGAGAGGCATGAGCGGCACGAGCGGCGTCGTACCGACCAGAAGCGTTCGGAGCAAAGGCGTTCGGAACAGAAGCGTTCCGAACGCCCGGATCGGCCGAGGAGTGCGGGCCCTCAGGGAACGACCCGGATGTTCGTGCTCGCCGCCCCCGGACTCGCCCCGCTGGTCCAGCGAGAGCTGGCGGACCTGCCGGGTGTGGAGGTCACCGACGTCGGCAACGACGGCCGCGCGGACGTCGTTCTGTGCACCGTCGACACCGGACGAGAAGCGGCCCTCCTGCGGCTTCGTACGGCCGACGACGTGTTCGCCGAACTGGGCCGGACGTTCCGGTCCGAAGGGGACAAGCCGCCCTGGATCGTGCGCCGCGTCCTGCGCCCTGGCCGGCTGGAAGCCGCCACCGGGCTGTGGCGGTCGACGAATCCCGGACCCGGCAGCCGTGGCCGGGGTGGCCGGGCCGGGCGGCAGCGGCTGACGTACCGCGTGGTCGCCAGGGTGCTGCAGGAACGCACCTGGAAGCGGACCGAGCTGCGCCGGGCGCTGGACGCCGGGGTGAGTGACGCCGAGCCGAGCTGGCGGGCCGACGACCCCGCCCAGGTCGAGGTGTGGGCGCTGGAGTACACCAAGGGCCGGTTCGTCGCCGGCCTGCGGCTGACCACCGTACGGATGCGTCAGCACGGCGGCCGCGGCTCCGAGCGCCCCGGTGCGCTGCGCCCGCCGGTCGCCGCGGCGATGGTGGCGCTGGCAGGGCCGCCTCCGGGTCGCCGGCCGGGCCGGTCCGGAATGCACGGTACGTCCGGCAAGGGCAGCCGCGCGGACAGGTCCGGCCTGTCCGGTACGTTGCTGGACCCGTGCTGCGGTTCGGGCACCATCCTCGCCGAGGCCAAGGAGGTGGGCTGGGAGGTCGAGGGCCGCGACATCGACGCCGGCGCGGTCTCGGCCAGCCGGCGCAACGCCGACACCCCGCACGTGCAGGACGGCGATGCCCGCGACCTCGACCTTCCGGACGCGTCCGTGGACGCCGTCGTGTCCAACCTGCCGTTCGGGCGTCAGTACGCCGTCCAGGGTGATCCCGCGGTGTGGATCGCCGACGTGATGGCCGAGCTGGCCCGGGTGACCCGACCCGGCGGGAGGGTGGTGCTGCTGGTGCCGGAGCTGCCGAAGTCGGCGGTCCCGTCGACTCTCCGGTTGCGCGACCGGCACCAGGTCCGGCTGCTCGGCACGACCAGCACCATCTGGGCGTACGACCGGCGATGATCGGGGGGTGACCGAACACCCCGGACACCCCGGACTCCCCGGACTGCCCGGACTCGCCGGGCCGGGGCACGTCGCGCCGATGCTGGCGACGCCCGGACCGATGCCGCCGGCCGCCGACCAGCACCGGTGGGCGTTCGAGATGAAGTGGGACGGAGTCCGGGCGATCGCCTACGTCGCCGACGGGCAGGTCGTGCTCCTCGGGCGTTCCGGCCGCGACTACACCGGTACGTACCCGGAGGTTGGTGCACTCGCCGACCTCCTGCCGGGCCGGCGCTGCGTTCTGGACGGGGAGGTGGTGGCGCTCGACGAGCGCGGACGGCCGAGCTTCGAGCTGCTCCAGGCCCGCATGCACGGCCCCGGCTCCGGGCGCGGACGCCGCCGTGGCACCGGCGCGACCGGCACCGGCAGCAGCACCGGCAGCAGCAGACCGCCGGTGGTCTACCTCATCTTCGACCTGCTGGCCCTGGACGGCTTCTCGCTGCTGGCCAGCCCCTACACCGTTCGCCGGGAAGCACTGGACGGCCTCGGCCTGGCCGGCCCGTACTGCCAGGTCCCGCCCGCGTTCGTGGGAGCAGGGGACGCCGCGCTGCGCACCAGCCGGGACCAGGGCCTGGAGGGCGTGGTCGCGAAGCGCCTCTCCTCGCCGTACGAGCCGGGGCGGCGCAGCGCCTCCTGGGTGAAGGTCAAGAACCTCCGCACCCAGGAGGTGGTGATCGCCGGCTGGCGGGTCGGCGAGGGCTCGCGGGCCGGTACGTTCGGCGCCCTGCTGTGCGGCGTGTACGACGAGGGGCGGCTGGTGTACGCGGGACGGGTCGGCACCGGCTTCAACCAGGACAAGCTGGCGGACCTGACCGCCCGGCTGGCACCGCTGGAGCAACGCACCCAGCCGTTCGACCAGCGGCTGCCCACGGCGGAGGCGCGCGGCGCCCACTGGGTCCGGCCGGTGCTGGTCGGCGAGGTGGCGTTCTCGGAGTGGACGCGGGACGGGCGCCTGCGCCACCCCGTCTGGCGCGGGCTGCGGCCGGACAAGGATCCGGAGGACGTGGTCCGCGAGTCCTGACCTCGGCGTCCGGGTGACCGGGGAGGTGGTGACCGGGGAGGTAGGGGTGGTTCGGGAGGGTAGGGGCGGCCGTGCGAACCGCTACTCCGCCCCGGACGCGGACCGGGAATCGGAATCGGCCTCGGACTCGGCCACGGACTCGGGTGGAACGGCCGACGCTGCGGCCCTGGGCGTACGCCGGCGGCGCCCGGCCCCACTCCCGGCCCGGATCGCTCGGGTGCCCGGCGGGAGGTCGTTCGCGTCGGCGGCCCTGGCGAGGTAGTCGACCAGCACCCGTTGCAGCTCCCGGGCGGCGCGCGGCGGCTCGACGTCGTTGCGGCGGCCGAGCCCGATGGTGCGGTGCAGCCCGGGGTCGGCGAACCGGGTCACGCGTACGGAGTCGCGCCGGTCGGCCACCATCCGGGGCACCACGGCCAGGCCGAGGCCGGCCTCCACGAAGCCGAGTACGGCGTCCATCTCGCCGCCCTCGACGGCGAACGTCGGCTCGAATCCGGCCGCGCGGCAGGCGCCGAGGGTGAACTCGCGCAGGTCGTACCCCCGCCGGAACATCACCAGCGGCTGGTCGCGCAGATCCTCGATCCGCAGCCGCCCGCCCTCCCACAGCGGCGGTTCCGAGGCCGGCGACACCACCACCAATTCCTCCCGCAGGAGCTCGGTGGTCGCCAGCGCCGGATCGTGGCTTTGCAGCGGCAGGATCAACAGGGCGAGGTCGAGGTTGCCGGTGGCGACCTCGCGGACGAGATCACGCGAGCCGGCCTCCTCGATGATCAGGTGGATGCCGGGGTACTGCAGGTGGTACGCCCGGAGCACGTCGGGCAGCAGGCCGGTGCACAGGCTCGGCGTGGCTCCCAGGCGTACCCGGCCGCGGCGCAGCTGGACGAGTTCCTGAACCTCCAGCCGGGCGGTGTCGGTGTCGGCGAGGATCCTGCGGGCCAGGGGGAGCAGCGCCTCGCCGGCGTCTGTCAACGCGATGTTGCCCCGGGCCCGGCGGAAGAGCTCGGCGCCGAGCTCGCGTTCCAGCGCTCGGATCTGCTGGGACAGCGACGGCTGGGCGACGTGCACGTGCTCGGCGGCCCGGGTGAAGTGCCGGAGTTCGGCGACCGCCACGAAGTAGGCGAGCTGCTGCAACTGCACTCCGTCACCATAGCTGACAACTATCGAAACGAGCCAATCCATGTCTTGGACCTGTCGCCAACCGCCTTCTACCGTGGGGACTCATGGCATTGGCGACAGGTGCGGCGCGACCGTCCGTTGTCCGAACGCTGTGGTCCTCGACCATCGGCAAGAAAGCGGTCATGGCCGGCACCGGCGTGATCATGCTGGCCTTCCTGGTCGTCCACATGCTCGGCAATCTCAAGATCTTCTTCGGCGCGGCGGAGTTCAACCACTACGCCGGCTGGCTGCGGACCATCGGTTCGCCGGCTCTTCCCTCGTCGGGCTACCTCTGGGTGCAGCGCGTGGCGCTGGTCGGCGCCGTCGTCGCCCACGGCGTCGCGGCGTACCAGCTGAGCCGCCGGGACGTGTCGGCCCGGCCGAGCAGGTACCAGCATCGCCCGCCGGCGCGCACCAGCTACGCCACCCGCACGATGCGCTGGGGAGGAGTCATCCTCGGCCTGTTCATCGTGTGGCACATCCTCGACCTGACCACCCTCACCATCAACCCGCTCGCGCGGCCGCACCACCCGTACGAGAACGTGGTCGCCGACTTCCGCGTGTGGTACGTCAACATCGTCTACATCCTCGCCATGCTCGCCCTGGGACTGCACATCCGGCACGGCTTCTGGAGTGCCGCGCAGACCCTCGGCGCCAACAACCGTGCCCGCGACCGAGGCCTGAAGGCCACCGCGAACATCCTCGCGGTGGTGCTCACGGCCGGTTTCCTCGTCGTCCCCGTCGCGGTCATGACCGGAGTCGTGAGCTGACATGACCTCTGAACTCGGCACCTCCCAACCCGGTGGCTCCCAGTCCGGCACTGCCCGGACCGGCCTGCCGTACGTCCTCGGCGCCCCGATCGTCGACCACAAGGCACCCCACGGCCCGATCGAGCAGCGGTGGGGCCGCCGCCGGTTCGAGGCGAAGCTGGTCAACCCGGCCAACCGCCGCAAGCACACGGTGATCGTCGTCGGCACCGGCCTGGCCGGCGGTTCGGCCGGCGCCACCCTGGCCGAGCAGGGGTACCGGGTGGTGCAGTTCTGCTACCAGGACTCCCCGCGCCGGGCACACTCCATCGCCGCCCAGGGCGGGATCAATGCCGCGAAGAACTACCGCAACGACGGCGACTCGGTGCACCGGCTGTTCTACGACACCGTGAAGGGCGGCGACTTCCGCTCCCGTGAGTCGAACGTGCACCGGCTGGCCGAGGTGTCGGTGGAGATCATCGACCAGTGTGTCGCCCAGGGCGTGCCGTTCGCCCGTGAGTACGGCGGCCTGCTCGACACCCGGTCCTTCGGTGGCGTCCAGGTCTCGCGTACCTTCTACGCCCGCGGCCAGACGGGCCAGCAACTCCTGCTCGGCGCGTACCAGGCCCTGTCACGCCAGATCGACGCCGGCAACATCGAGATGCACGCCCGCACCGAGATGCTGGACCTGATCGTCGTCGACGGGCGCGCCCGCGGCATCGTGGCCCGCGACCTGGTGACCGGCCAGATCTCGATCCACCTGGCCGACGCCGTGGTGCTCGCCTCCGGCGGCTACGGCAACGTGTTCTACCTGTCCACCAACGCCAAGAACTCCAACGCCACCGCGATCTGGCGGGCCCACCGGCGCGGTGCGTACTTCGGCAACCCCTGCTTCACCCAGATCCACCCCACCTGCATCCCGCGCTCGGGGGACCACCAGTCCAAGCTCACACTGATGAGTGAGTCGCTGCGCAACGACGGCCGGATCTGGGTGCCGAAGGCCAAGGGCGACAGCCGCCCGCCGGAGCAGATTCCTGAAGACGAACGCGACTACTACCTCGAACGCATCTACCCCTCGTTCGGCAACCTCGTGCCGCGTGACATCGCCTCCCGCGCCGCCAAGAACGTCTGCGACGAGGGTCGCGGTGTGGGCCCGGGTGGCCAGGGCGTCTACCTCGACTTCGCCGACGCGATCGCGCGGATGGGCCGGGAGAAGGTCGCCGAGCGCTACGGCAACCTGTTCGAGATGTACGAGCGGATCACCGCCGAGGATCCCTACACCAGGCCGATGCGCATCTATCCCGCGGTCCACTACACGATGGGCGGACTGTGGGTCGACTACGACCTGTCCACCACCGTGCCGGGCCTGTTCGCGATCGGAGAGGCGAACTTTTCCGACCACGGTGCCAACCGGCTCGGCGCCAGCGCCCTGATGCAGGGCCTCGCGGACGGCTACTTCGTGCTGCCGGCGACGATCAACGACTACCTCGCGACCGCACCCAACGAGAAGGTGGCGCCGGATCATCCGGAGGTCTCGGCGGTGGTCGCCGACGTCAACGACCGGTTGCGCAGGCTGCTGGCCGTGGACGGCGACCGTACGCCGGACTCCTTCCACCGCGAGCTCGGCGAGCTGATGTGGGACGAGTGTGGAATGGCCCGCAACGAGACGGGCCTGCGCAAGGCGCTGGACCGCATCCCGCAGCTGCGGGAGGAGTTCTGGCGCCGGGTGAAGGTGCCGGGCACCGGCCACGAGCTCAACCAGTCGCTGGAGAAGGCGAACCGGGTCGCGGACTTCCTGGAGCTCGCCGAGCTGGTGTGCCTGGACGCCCTGCACCGCACGGAGTCCTGCGGCGGGCACTTCCGCGAGGAGAGCCAGAGCGCGGAGGGCGAGGCGCTGCGCGACGACGACAACTTCAGCTACGTCGCGGCGTGGGAGTGGGCCGGAGCCGGCGCCGAACCCGTGCTGCACAAGGAAGAGCTGAGCTTCGAGTACGTCCACCCCACCCAGCGGAGCTATGCATGAACCTCACCCTGCGCATCTGGCGGCAGCGTTCCGCCGACGACAAGGGCGCCATGGTCACCTACCGGGTCGAGGACGTCAGCCCCGAGATGTCCTTCCTGGAGATGCTGGACGTCCTCAACGAGGACCTCATCCTGCGCGGTGAGGAGCCGGTGGCCTTCGACCACGACTGCCGGGAGGGCATCTGCGGCGCATGCGGCATGGTCATCAACGGCCAGGCACACGGGCCCGAGCGCACCACCACGTGTCAGCTGCACATGCGGCACTTCAAGGACGGGGACACGATCGACGTGGAGCCCTGGCGGGCCGCGGCGTTCCCGGTGGTGAAGGACCTCGTGGTCGACCGCTCGGCGTTCGACCGGGTGATCCAGGCGGGCGGTTACATCACCGCGCCGACCGGCAGCGCGCCGGACGCGCACGCCACCGCGGTTCCCAAGGAGGCGGCCGACTACGCCTTCGAGCACGCGGAGTGCATCGGCTGCGGCGCCTGTGTGGCCGCCTGCCCGAACGGCTCGGCGATGTTGTTCACCAGCGCGAAGGTCAACCACCTCAACGCCCTGCCGCAGGGTGCTCCCGAACGCGAGGGGCGGGTCCTGGACATGGTGTCGGCCATGGACGAGGAGGGCTTCGGCGGCTGTACGAATGTCGGGGCCTGCACCTCGGCCTGCCCGAAGGGGATTCCGCTGCAGAGCATCGCCGACATGAACAGAGAGTTCCTGCGGGCCTCGACCAGGCGCCGCCGCTGAGGTCGCACGACGCCGATGTCAAGGCGCCCCTGACAGCTGTCAGGGGCGCCTTGACGTGCACATGCGGATGGTCACGACCCACCTCCCGGATCGCCGTCCGATCCGGTGTCGGGTCCCTGGTCGAGGCCTGAGTCGGCTCCGGCGTCGGCCCCGGGCTCCGCCATCGCGTCGAGGTGGCGTTCGAGCGCGTCGAGGTGGTGCTCCCAGAGCCTGCGGTAGGGCGCCAGCCAGGCGTCCACCTCGGCCAGGGGCTCGGGCCGGATCTCGTACCACCGCCGCTGCGCGTCCTGCCGCACCCGGACGAAGCCGCTGTCCCGCAGGACGCGCAGGTGCTTGGAGGTGCCGGGTTGGCTGAGCCGCAGCTCGTCGACGAGTTCACCCACCGACCGCGGGCGCTCCAGCAACAGGTCCAGGATGCGCCGCCGGGTGGGCTCGGCCAGCACCTCGAAGGTCGTCGCCATGCCGCTATATAACCACGCGGGCATGTACGCTGCAACCCGCGCCGGGGGCGTCTCCGGTCAGTACGCCGAGGGCCGGATCGCGAAGACCGAACGGTGGTTGGGATGCTCGGTCAGCGACCACAACTGGTCCCGCCCCGGCCAGTAGGACACGTCCTCCGGTCCGATCGGCAGCGTGTCGTAGTGCATCTGCACCGCGCCGCCCGGCCCATAGGTCGCGAGGTCGCCCTGGTTGGCCGTTCCGTCGCTGGTGGACAGGTAGAACTTCCCGCGGATCGACGCCGCCCCCTGCATGCTCGTCACCGACACGTCGTAGGCCTCGATCCCGTGCGACTTCCCGTCGGCGGACGTGGCGAGCAGCCGGCCGGCGCGGTCCAGCGGAAACCGCACCAGCCGGGTGCCGCCACCGGGGTAGCCGTACTCCGGCACGACCAGGCTGTGCGGGGTGCTGGTGCGGTCCAGGGACACCGCGGAGAACCGGATCGGCAGTGCGCCGCCGGTGGTCGACTGCGTGTAGGTGAACACCTGCGGCACGACGTAGGAGAGGCCGTGTGCCTGGTACGTCCCATCCGGCTGCAGCCCGATGCTGGTGGGGTCGCCCGTGGCCACCCGCCAGATGTGGCGCAGGTCGAAGACGCGGAAGCCGTTCCAGGTGTCGGCGAGGTAGAGATGGTGGCCGTACCAGAACATCCCGCCGGCGTGCAGCCTGATCGGCCGGAACGACACCTTCCCGTCCGCGCGAGTGTAGGGCTCGACGAGCAGCGTGTGGCGGTACGTCGGAGCCGACGGATCCGACCAGTCCACGAAGGTCAGCCGCACGCCCTTGTCGATACCGTCGTCGTCCGCGTCGTACCAACTGGCCAGGATCACCGTGGAGCCCGCGTAGGTGCCGCGGGAGTTGGCGTCCGCCGTCGTCGTGATGGCCTGCGGATACCACGCCTGGGTACTCGAGTCCTCCTCGTTCCAGCAGAACGCGGCGACGAGTTCGGCCGCCTGCGGCACACACCGGTGTGCGCTGCGGTCGGTGTCGCGGATCACCGTGGACACGGAGACGTTGGGGAGTGCGGAGTCCAGGTCGTCCACCAGCGGGGAGTACGCCGACTTCGTCAACTCGAACTTGCTCGCGTCCAGCCCGTCGGCCGCGCGTCCGGGTGGACTCGCGGCCGACCAGGTGCCGAGCATCGTCACCGCGGTGAGAACGCCCAGCAGGGACAGGCGTCGCAGCATGTGCCGAACCTCGCAGACGTGGGGGAGTACGAGATGTGCGCGATCTACGTGATGTCGTGGCGGATCGTGCACGACCGGTGTGCCAGCGTGCGGGCGGGTGACCTTGTGTTGTCTCGGGCTCTCCCACTGTCGACAGTAACCGGCCACCGGGCGGGCTCGCCGGGCAACGATGTGCCAGCATTGGCCGACCGCTCCGGGACGCCTGAGGAGGAACCTGTGCCCGACCCGCGCGTGCGGCGTGTCCGCCGGTCCGACGTCGACGCGGTGGTGAAGCTGGTGCACGAACTCGCCGCGTACGAACACGCCTCGGGCGAGTGCACTCTCACCTCCGAGGACCTCGAGACAGCCCTGTTCGGTGGCCGGGCCGGTGGCGACCCGCGACCGGCGTTGTTCGGGCATGTCGCCGAGGTGGCGGGCGAGGTCGTCGGCTGCGCCCTGTGGTTCCTGAACTTCTCCACCTGGCGGGGCACGCACGGCATCTACCTCGAGGACCTCTTCGTCCGGCCGCAGCACCGGCAGGCCGGTCTGGGCAAGGCGCTGTTGACAGCGCTGGCGGAGGAGTGCGTCCAGCGCGGTTACGCACGGCTGGAGTGGTCGGTGCTGGACTGGAACGAGCCGTCGATCGGCTTCTACCGATCTCTTGGCGCCGTTCCCATGGAGGAGTGGACGGTGTTCCGGCTGACCGACGACGCGCTGGCGTCCCTGGGTGCCTCGCTCGAGGGCTGACGCGCCTCCTCGTGCCGGCGGCGGTAGGCGCCGGGTGGCTCCCCGCAGGCCGCGGTGAAGCAGGAGTAGAACCTGCTCTGTGACCCGAACCCCGCGGCGTGGGCGATTTCCGCCATGCCGGCGCCGGTGGTGAGCAGCAGGCGTTGCGCCTCGGCCACACGGCACTGGGTGAGGTAGGCGCCCAGCGTGGTGCCCACGACGTTCCGGAAGACGCCCATCGCGTGGTGTGGATGCACGTGCACGGCGGCGGCGATGTCGGCGACGGTGAGAGGTTCGCGGAAGCGTTCGGCGATGAACCTCGCCATCGTCGCGGCCCGTTCCACCGCCGTCTCGCCGCCGGATGCCGCCTCGGCGTCGGCGACCGCCTCGACCGGGGTGGCGCCGCGGGCCAGCCGGCGGATCCAGGCCTGAATCTCCAGCAGGGCGATGTCCCGCAGCTCCGGGTCACCGGTGGACAGATCCGCCGACCAGCGCTCGAAGCCACTCGCGTCCAGAGTGCCGGCGCTGGTCGCCGCGACCAGTGGCTGTCCCTGGAGCAACCGGCCGACCAGACCGTCGGTCAGCCCCCAGCGCAGGAATCGGTCCAGCGGGATCGTGATCCAGTGCACCCGGGTGTGTGCGGGCGCGCGCACCAACTGGTGGGGAACCGCGGCCCAGAACGCCGCGGCCGTACCCGGTGCGATCTCCACCGGCACACCGCCGAAAAGGTACGTCAGCGCACCGCCCTCGGCGAGGTTGACCTCGATGTCGTCGTGGCGGTGGGCGCACTCCATCACCGACGAGAGCCCGCTCCAGCAGGCCAGCCCGATGTGCTCGTCCACCGGCACGTCGATGCCCGAGCCGGCCGCGGCACCCCGCCGCGCACGCGGACGCGGGTGCTGCGGGGTGGCGCCGGGTGAACGTACGGAGGAGATCACCGCGCCACCGTAAACCCACGGGGGAGGGGTCAGGGCGGCGCGGAACCCGTTGGCTACTTGACCGCCCCGGCCAGCATCCCGGCGATGAAGTGCCGCTGCAGGAACAGGTAGACGATCACCACCGGCGCGGCGACGATCGTCGCCCCCGCGGCCAGCAGGGAGAACTGCGAGGTGTGCTGGCCCTGGAAGAACGCCAGACCGAGCGGTGCCGTGCGGAGGTTCTCGCTGGTGATCATCACCAGTGGCATCAGGAACTCGTTCCACGTCCACATGAACACGAGCATCGCCATCGTCAGCAGGGCGGGCCGGCTGATCGGCACCAGGATCCGCCACAGCACCGACCACCGGGTGGCGCCGTCCAGCTTGGCCGCCTCGATCAGGCTGGTCGGGATACCGCGGAAGAACGACCGCATCCAGAACGTGCAGAACGCCAGGGACTGGGCGACCTGCGGGAAGATCAGCGCCCAGTAGGTGTCGGTGAGCCCGACGCCGCGCAGGTCGTAGTACAGCGGGATGATCAGCGCCTCGCTCGGCACCATCAGGCCCAGCAGAAGGATGTAGAACAACACCGACTGGCCCCGGAACCGCATGGTGGCGAAGGCGTACCCCGCCAGCACGGCGAGGAGTGAGGAGATCACCACCACGCTCACCGTGACCAGGACGCTGGACCGCATGTAGGTCCCGAAGTGACCCTCGTTCCACGCGGTCAGGAAGTTCTCGAAGTGCGGCGAGGTGGGGAACGTCAGCGACGCCGACGACTCCGACGGGTCGGTCAGCGCCGAGGTGAGCACGCCGAGCAGCGGAAACAACGCGATGATCGCGAAGACCCCGAGAATGAGGTAGTTCAGTGTGGCTTCCCGCTTGGAGATCACGCGCGCTCCCCGGGGTCGATCCGCTGGATCAGGGTGGTGACGATCAGGATGACGACCGTCAGCAGGATGCCGACGGCACACGCCGAACCGACCTGGTTGAGGTCGAAGGCGCGGTGGTAGACCTCGAAGCCGGGCACCGTCGTCGACGTGCCGGGCCCGCCGCGGGTGGCGACGAAGATGAGGTCGAAGCTCTTCAGGCCGGCGACCACGGTGAGCGTCATCGCCACCGCGATCTGCGGGCGCAGGCCGGGCAGGGTGACCGCGAAGAACTCCCGGACCGCGCCCGCGCCGTCGAGGCGGGCGGCCTCGTACAGTTCCGGCTCGATCTGGGACACCCCGGCGAGGAACAGCACCAGGCACAGGCCGATCTCGACCCAGGTGCCGATCAGGCCCACCGCGGGCAGCGCCCAGGCGAAGTCACCCAGCCAGGGACGGGTGACGGCCTCCAGGCCGACCAGTGACAGCGCCTTGTTGAGCACGCCGTCCGGTGCGTAGATCGCGGTCCAGGTGGTGGCCACCACGACCGAGGCGACCACCTGGGGAAGGAAGATGACGACCCGGAAGAACGACAGCCGCTTCAGCTTCGTCGCATGCGTCATCACCCCGGTCAGCAGCAGTGCCAGCAGGATCGGGATGACGGCGTAGAAGACGATCAGCACCGCGGAGTGCGTGAACGCCTTGCGCAGCATGGGATCCGACAGCGCGTCGGTGTAGTTGCCGATACCCACCCAGGTGGCCGGCGTCAGGCCGTCCCAGTCGTACAACGAGATCCACACACCGTGCAGCAGCGGGTAGAGCAGGAAGAACCCGAACACCACGTACGCCGGAATGAGGTAAAGGTAGGCGGCCCGCTCCGAGCGGTCCCTGGACTTCTTCTTCTTGGCGGTGGGCGCGTCGTTGCGCGCGCCCACCGCCGTCGTCGTCGTCATCTGTGCGGACACCAGTGAGTTCGGTCCTAACGGTGGATTACCTGGCGGACTACTTCGACTTGGACTTGAACCCGTCGTAGTCCTGGTCGAGGTTTCCGGTGAACTGCTTCACGTCCTGCTTACCGCCCAGCAGCTGCTGCAGGTTGGAGGTCAGCGTGTCGTAGAACGTCGGCGTGGTGTAGTCGAGGTAGGGAACCAGGCCGTCGTTCTCGCTGATCTTCTTCCACTCCGCGAAGATGTCGGCGGTGAGCGTGCCGGCCTTGGGCTTGTAGGTCGGCGGTGCGACGGCCGGCAGGTTGCCGGTCTCGGCGAGCACGTCGTCGGCCTTGGCGTCGGAGATGAAGTTGAGGTACGCCGCGGCCACGTCGGGGTGCTTGCTCTTGGAGGTGACCGCCCAGGCGAGGCCCTCACCGCCCTGGGTCACGTTGGGCGCACCGGCCTTCGCCGGGGGCGGGCTCATGAAGCCGACGTCGGAGCCCATCGCCTTCTCCAGCTCCGCGAGACGCCAGGTGCCGTCGATGCGGAAGACGCCCTGGCCCTTGGCGAAGTTGGCCGAGGCGGCGTCACCGCTCAGGCCGTTGAAGCCCGGCGACAGGTAGCCCTTCTTCGCCCAGCTCTGCACGGTCTCGGCCGCCTTGGTGGTGCCGGGGTCGGACCATTCGCCGCTCTTGGACGTCACGAGGTTTCGCACCGCCTGCTTGCCGGCGGTGTTGGCCTGCACGACACCGAACAGGTGGATCGCCGGCGACTTGTCGGAGGTGCCGAACTGGATCGGCAGCAAGCCCTTGGCCTTCGCCTTCGGCAGCGCGGCCTCGAAGTCGGCCCAGGTCTTCGGCGCGGCGATGCCGGCCTGCTTCATCAGCTTCTTGTTGTAGTAGATGCCGACGATCTCACCGGTCTGGGAGACGCCGTAGAGGCTGCCGGTCTGCCAGTCCTTGCCGTTGGTGGAGAACTTGTTCAGGTCCAGCAGCTGCTTCGGGAACTTCTGGTCCCACTTGTAGACCTTGTTGTACTGGTCGAGCGGGGTGAGCAAGCCGGCCTTGACGAAGGCTCCCATGTCCGGGTAGCCCTGGTTGGCCTGTACGACGTCGGGCGGGTTGTCACCGGACAGCGCCAGCTTCAACGTCGTCTTGGTGTCGTTCAGCGTGCGCGACACCCGGTTGATCTTGACGTTGGGGTACTTCTTCTGGAACTCCTGGTTGAGCTTGACCATCGCGTCGTTGGCGCCGCCGGAGGTGTTGATGTCCCACACCGTCAAGCTGACCTTGCCGGCCTTCGCCGGGTCGGTGGCGATCTTGGAACTGGGCTTCACCGAAGGCCCGCTGGAGTCGCTGGTGCTGCCGCCCGGGGCGCAGGCGGCGGCGAGGAGGATCGGCACCGCCGCCAGACCGACGCCCACGCGGGCGAGGATCCTGTTACGAGAACTGCTCATCAACACACCTTCTTGCTGGATTGTTGTGGGGAGGTCGAGCGGCGTCGGGCCAGCTCGGGTCCCAGGAAGCCGAAGGCAGCGCCTTGTGTCGGCCGGTCGGTCGCTTCGAACCAGGCGCCGAGGTCGTCCCACGTCGGCGCGCTCACCGCGCCGCCCAGCCCGCGTACGGACTGACCGGCGCAGAGATTTGCAAAGAGTAACCGCTGTCGCAGGGGCCATCCGGCCAGGGTGGCGTAGGCGAATCCGGCGACGAACGTGTCGCCGGCGCCGGTCGGGTCCACCGCCTCGCTCACGACGGCGGGTGCGGTCACGAGCTCACCGGACGTAGCGTCGACGGCGAGTGCGCCCCGGTGACCGTCGGTCACCACCGCGAGGGGTACCCGCTCGGCGAGCCGGCGCAGGGCGCCGGCGGGAGTGTCGGTGCGGGTGTAGGCCATGGCTTCTGTGGTGTTGCAGACGAACGCGTCGAACTGCGTGAGGTTATCAAGCACAGAGGTGGACCACCGGCCGCTCGGATCCCAGCCCACTCCGCCGAACAGCAGCGTGCCTTCGGCACGCAGGTGGCGAGCCCAGTCCGGAAGGCCGGCCTCCAGGCCCACCTGTGCGGCCCGGGCACGGGGCAGCCGCTCGGGGGCGAGCGTGGCCTCGCCGGGCCAGGTGGGTTCGCCGTGGCTGAGGAAGCGGCGGTCTCCGTCGAGGGCGACGGAGACGGTGAGCGTCGTCTGCACGTCGGGGGAACGAGAGGTCCAGCGCAGGTCGAGGTTGTCGACCTGGTGAAGGACCTGCCACAGATGGTCACCGAACATGTCGGTGCCGACCTCACCGGCCAGGCCGGTCCGCAGCCCGAGGCGGGCGGCGGCCACGGCGCGGTTGGCCACACCACCGGGGGAGAGGGCGCGCTCCTTGGCCCAGACCTCCGCCCCGGCTTCGGGCATGGCGTCCATCCCCGCGAGCACGAGGTCGAAGAACAGCGTGCCGACACAGAAGAGGTCGACCTCGGGGCGCTCGAAAGACTCGCCGTTCCGCACTGATACGCCCTCCAGTCGCTCACTTCTGTGCAGCGAGTGTGCTTCAGGTGAGCGAGTTTGACAAGTAGTGGATGACCCTGAGCGGGTTTGCCGGTACGATCGCCGCGTGCTGCAGCGCGAGAGAGACCGCCGGATCATCCGCGCCCTACGTGTTCGGGGTACGGCGTCGGCTGCCGAGCTGGCCCGGCAGCTGGGTGTCAGTGCGGCCACGATCCGTCGCGACCTGCAGCGGCTGGATCGCGACGGCGCGCTCACCAGGGTCTACGGCGGGGCCGTCCTGGACGGCGGCAGGGTGCTCGACGACGGCACCGTGGAGGCGCCGTTCGAGGTGAGCGAGGACGTGGAGGGCCGCACCAAGGACGCCCTGGCCGCACTCGCCGTCACCGAGCTCGTCCGCGACGGTGACGTTCTGCTGCTGGACATCGGCACCACGACGCTGCGGGTGGCGCGCCATCTGCGGGAGCGGGACGTGACCGTCATCACCAGTAGCATCGCGGTCTTCGACGAGCTGCGCGACGACCCCAAGGTCGAGCTGGTGCTGCTCGGCGGCGTGGTCCGCCGGCACTACCGCTCCCTGGTCGGCTCGCTCACCGAGTCCGCGCTCGCCCAGGTGAGCGCGGACCGGTTGTTCCTGTCCTGCACCGGCATCCGCCGGGACGGCCAGGTGCTGGACAACATGCAGGTGGAGGCGGCCGGCAAGAAGGCCATGATCGCCGCGGCGGAGTCGGTCGTCCTGGTGGCGCCTCCGTCGAAGTTCCCCGGCAAGGGGTCCTTGCGCATCTGCGGTCTGGCAGACATCGACGTCCTCGTCACCAACGAGGGCGCGGACCAAGAAACAGTGGAGATCTGCCGGCAGGCAGGTGGAGAGGTGCTCACATCGTGAAACTGGCAATTCTCGGCGGTGGGGGATTCCGCGTTCCGCTCGTCTACAAGGCACTCCTGAACGACACCGGGTCGCCCCGGGTCACCGAGGTGGCGTTGTACGACCGATCGGCACAGCGGCTGGAGGTGATGAAGTCCGTGCTGGCACAGCTCGCCGCCGGGCACGCCGACGCGCCACGGGTGCACGCCACCGAGGTGCTCGACGAGGCGGTCGAGGGCGCCGACTTCATCTTCTCCGCCATCCGGGTCGGGGGCCTGGAAGGCCGCACCAAGGACGAGCGGGTGGCGCTCGACCTCGGCGTGCTCGGCCAGGAGACGACCGGCCCGGGCGGCATCGCGTACGGCCTGCGGACCATCCCGGTGATGCTGCACATCGCCGAGCGGGTGCGCGCCCTTGCGCCGAAGGCGTTCTTCATCAACTTCACCAACCCGGCCGGCATGATCACCGAGGCGCTGCAGCGCGTGCTCGGCGACCGCGTCATCGGCATCTGCGACACCCCGGGCGGCCTCGGCCGGCGGATCGCGCGCTCGATCGGCCTTGACTCCTCGCGCATCCAGGTCGACTACGTGGGCCTGAACCACCTGGGCTGGATCCGCAGGCTGGTCAGCGACGGCGAGGACCACCTGCCCCGCTTCCTCGCCGACGAGCACGCGATCGCCGGGCTGGAGGAGGGCGAGATCTTCGGCCCGTCGTGGATCCAGGCGATGGGCGTGGTCCCGAACGAGTACCTCTACTACTACTACTTCAACCGGGACGCGGTGCGCTCGATCGTCGCCCAGCCGTCCACCCGCGGTGAGTTCCTGGTCGCGCAGCAGGGTGAGTTCTACGCCGCCGCGGGCAACGACCCCGACCACGCGCTGGACCTGTGGAAGCGGACCATCGCGCATCGCAAGGCGCTCTACATGGCCGAGGCGAAGGGCAAGCGGGCCGCCGACGAGGAGCCGGAGCCACTGGACTTCGAGGAGGAGGCGGGCTACGAGGGCGTCGCGCTGGCGGTGATGGCGGCCATCGCACGCAACGAGAAGTCGACCATCATCCTCAACGTGCGCAACGGCGCGACGCTGCCGGGCCTGCCCGCCGACGCGACCGTGGAGGTGCCTTCCCTGGTCGACGCCAACGGCGCCCACCCGCTGGCCACCACCTCGCCCGACCTGCACCAGCTCGGCCTGATGCAGCAGGTGAAGGCCGTGGACCGGCTGGTGATCGAGGCCGCGACGACCGGTTCGCCCGACGCCGCGCTGAAGGCGTTCGCGCTGCACCCGCTGGTGGACTCGGTGACCGTCGCGCGCGACCTGCTGCGCGGCTACGTCGACGCGCTGCCCGGCGTGGCCGAGGTCCTGCACCGCTGACGTACCGACTGCGGAACGCTGTCAACTCCTGCCTGACACCCTCCTACGATGTGGTGTCGGGCAGGAGCCGCGTCCGGACAGGAGCTCCGGGCGCTGCGTCAGTGGGCGTCAAGCAGAACTTGACGACGGGCCTCTTCGCGTGACTCCTCGGCCCGCTGGACGGCCAGCCGCAGGTGGTCGTCGCCCTGTGCGCGCCACCAGGCCTGGCCCTGCTCGGGGAGTGAGTCGATCGGGTCGTAGTACTCGTACGTCCGGTCCAGCGCGTCGTCCCCGGCGCGCTCGATTCCGGTTCGGTAGTTCTTCTTCCAGTAGCTGATGCCGCGCACCTCGTCGTAGTCGGCGACCTGGTGCACCCACCGCTTCCCGACGTACGGCACGTCGCACACGATCCGCGGGGTCGCGAAGCCCGGCAGGTAGCCGAGGATCGCGTGCTGGAGCCGCTGCGCCTCACGCACCGAGACCCGCCAGTGCTCGCTGAACGGGATCATGTCGCACATGTAGAAGTAGTACGGCGTGATCGTCGCCCCGTCGAGCAGTGCGAAGCACAGGTCGAGCAGCCGGTCCGGCGCGTCGTTCACCCCGCGCATGAGCACGCCCTGGTTGCGCACGTCGCGCACCCCGGCTGCCAGCATCTCCTTTGCCGCGCGAGCCACCAGCGGCGTCACCGACTGCGCGGCGTTGACGTGGGTGTGGATCGCGAGCATTACCCCGCGGGCGCGGGCGGTGGTGGCCAGGCGTTCCATGCCGGCACGCACCTCGTCCTGCAGCCAGTGCTGCGGCAGGCCCATCAGCGCCTTGGTGGCCAGCCGGATGTCACGGATGTTCTCGATCTCCAGCAGGGCCGAGACGAACGCCTCCAGCCGGGGCCAGGGGAGGTTGGCGACGTCGCCTCCGGAGACCACCACGTCGCGTACGCCGAGGTGGGTGCGCAGGTAGTCCAGCATCGCGTCAAGGCGACCTTGCGGACGCAGTGAGAACCGCAGCTTGTCCACCTGCGGCGTGGAGTTGCCCACCAGGTCCATCCGGGTGCAGTGGCCGCAGTACTGCGGGCAGGTGGGCAGCAGCTCCGCTAGCACCTTCGTCGGGTAGCGGTGCGTCAGGCCCTCCGCCACCCACATCTCTTGCTCGTGCAGGGAGTCCCGGGACGCCCGCGGGTGTGACGGCCAGTCGGTACGGCGGTCGGAGAAGACCGGGAGCATGTACCGGCGCACGGGATCGGCGTAGAACGCCTCGGTGCCGGGCACGTCGTCGGGCACCATCGTGTTCAGCATCTGCGGGGGCAGCAGCATCGACATCGTGGCGCGCTCGGCCTGGTCGCGTTCCAGGTCGGCGTAGAACTCCTCGGCCACGAGGTCGCCGAGGACCGATCTGAGCTGTTTGACGTTCTTCACGCAGTGTGCCCGCTGCCATTGCGCGGACTCCCACTCGGACGGGCTGACGTCGCGCCAGCCGGGCAGCCGGGTCCAGTCCGGCTCGCGGAGCGGGCGAGCGCGGTAGTCGTACGGCTGCTCCTGCACGTGCTGCGACACCGATAACACCTCCGACCAAGCGGCCATTTCGCGGATGTCGTACTGTCGGACCGGCATCGTACAGAAGAATCTGTAGCAGACACGACTCTAGCCCGCAGGATCTGAAGATGGGAGCCTGATCGGTGTCCGACCCGAGGTCCACCCGGTCCGTCCCGGTTCGAGACCCGGCCCCTCTTCCGGCCGGGTCGCCGATCGGCCTGCACCGGGTGCTGGAGCCCGCCGGCGCGCTGCCCCAGGCCGCCACCCGGCTGGACACCCGGCGCGAGCTGTGGCCGGACGAGGTGCGGGTCCGGGTGGAGCGGCTCAACCTGGACGCCGCGTCGTACCGCCAGCTGCGCGCGGCCCACGGCGACGACGGCGCCGCCGTCCGCCGCGCGGTCGCCGAGATCGTCCGGGCCCGCGGCAAGATGCACAATCCGGTCACGGGTTCCGGCGGGATGCTGGTCGGCACGGTGGAGGAGGCCGGGCCCGCCTCGCCCCTCGGGCTGGCCCCGGGGGACCGGATCGCCACCCTGGTCTCCCTCACTCTCACGCCGCTGGTGATCGAGGACGACCTGGCCGGCTGGGACGGCCTCGGGGAGCAGGTGCCCTGCTCGGGGTACGCCATCCTGTTCGGCCGGTCCATCGCCGCCAAGCTGCCCGACGACCTGCCGGCGCCGCTGTCCCTCGCCGTCCTGGACGTGTGCGGGGCACCGGCGCTGACCGCCCGCGTCGTCGCGGACCACGCGGGCAGACCCGGCGCCGGCGAGGCGGACGGCCGGCCCGGACCCACGGTGTGCGTCGTCGGCGCCGCCGGCAAGTCCGGGTCCCTGGCCCTGGCCGCCGCTCGGCGGGCCGGAGCGGCCCGCACCATCGGTGTCGTACCGGTGGACAGCGAGGCGCGGGCGCTGGAACGCGCCGGGCTGGCCGATGTGGTGACGATCGCCGACGCGCGCGACCCGGTGGCGCTGGCGGAGGCGGTGGAGAGGGCCGGTGGACCGGCCGACGTGACGGTCGTCTGCGTGGACGTGCCCGGCTGCGAGGGCGGCGCCGTCCTCGCCACCGCGGCCGGCGGGACGGTGATCTTCTTCTCCATGGCCACGTCCTTCAGCGCGGCCGCGCTGGGCGCGGAGGGGCTGGCCGCCGACGTGACGATGCTGGTCGGCAACGGCTACGTCCCCGGGCACGCGGCGTACGCGCTCGACCTGCTACGCGCCGAGGGCGGCGTCCGGGCCCTGTTCGAGGCCAGGATGGACGCATGACCTTCCTGCCCCGCGACCCCCGCCCGCGCCGCGTCCTCCTCCGCGGCGGACGGATCCTCGCCGCCGGTTCCGCGGCCGGTTCCGCGGCCGGTACCGACTCCGCCGTCGGCTCCGCCGTCGGCTCCGGCGTCGGCTCCGGCCCGCCGACCGCGATGGCGATCGAGGGCCGCACGGTCCGGTTCGTCGGCAGCGCGGCGGAGGCGGACACCTGGGCGGCCGGGGCGGACGAGATCGTCGAGCTCGCCGGGCGGCTGGTCACGCCCGCGTTCGTCGACGCGCACGTGCACGTCTCCCAGACCGGGCTGCGCCTTTCCGGGCTGGACCTCGCCGCTGCCAGGTCGCGTACGGACGTCCTGGACGCGGTGGCCCGGCACGCCCGCACCCGCACCGACGCGGTGCTGCTCGGCTTCGGCTGGGACGAGACCACCTGGGCCGATCCCGGGCTGCCGACGGCCGCCGAACTCGACCGGGCGGCGCCCGGCCGGCCGGTCTACCTCGCCCGGGTCGACGTGCACTCCGGTCTGGTGTCCGGTGCGTTGTACGACCGGGCGCCTGCCATGGCGGCCGAGCCCGGCTGGGACGGCACCGGCCGGGTCGAACGCGAGGCGCACCACGTCGCCCGCGACGCGGCGGCGGCGCTGGTCACCGACGCGCAGCGGACGGCCGCGATCGAGACAGCCCTGGCCGCTGCGGCCGCCGCCGGGCTGGGGAGCTTGCACGAGATGTCGGCACCGCACGTCAACGCCGCCGGCGACCTGGCCGTCTGCGCCCGGATCGCGGCCGAGCGGCCGTCGGTGCGGGTCGTGCCGTACTGGGGCGAGCTTGCCCGCACCGGCGGGGTGGAGCGCGCCCGGGAGCTGGGCTGCCTTGGCGCGGCCGGTGATCTGTGCGCCGACGGCGCCTTCGGCTCGCGTACCGCCGCCTTGTCCTCGCCGTACGCCGACCGGCCCGGGCACACCGGACACGGCTACCTCGACGCCGAGGAGGTCGCCGCGCACGTGGTCGCCTGCACCGAGGCGGGCCTGCAGGCGGGCTTCCACTGCATCGGCGACGCCGCCGTCACCGCGGTGGTGGACGGTTTCCGGCTGGCCGAGAAGCGGGTCGGCGGCGACCGGCTGAGCAGCGCACGGCACCGGCTCGAGCACGTCGAGCTGGTCACCGCCGGGCAGGCGTGTGACCTGGCCCGCTGGGGCGTGGTGGTCAGCGGTCAGCCGGCGTTCGACGCCGCGTGGGGTGGCACCGACGGCATGTACGCCACCCGGCTGGGCACCGAACGTGCGCTCGCCGCCAATCCGTGGGCGACGTTGCGCCGGGCCGGGGTACCGCTCGCGTTCGGGTCGGACGCGCCGGTGACGCCGTTCGACCCGTGGGGCGGGGTCCGGGCGGCAGCGTGGCACCACAACGAGGCCGAGCGGATCAGCGTGGCCGACGCGTTCGCCGCGCACACCATGGGAGGCCACCACGCGGCCGGTGACGAGGGCGGCGTCCTCGCGCCGGGAGCCGAGGCGACGTACGCCGTCTGGGACGGCGCGGTACCGGACGGCGGCGCGGCTGCAGCCGGTACGGACGGTGCGAGCCTGCCGGACCTGCGTCCCGGCGCGCCGCTGCCCCGGTGCGTGCGCACGGTCGTAGCGGGTGAGGTCGTGTTCGAACGGGAGCAGCAAGACAGGGAGCAGGCATGAGTACGACCGCGTACCGCCGCCACCTCGACCTCGATCCGGTGACGGTCCGGAAAGCGCGCACGCTGGCCCGTCGCGCCGGCCGGCCGATCGTGAAGCTCGCCCGGGCGCACACCACCGTGTCGGTCGAGCGGGCCGTGCTCCGGCTGTCCGGACTGCGCGGTGCCGACCCCGACGGCACGCCGTGGGTCAACCGGCTGGTGGATGCCGTACGCGCCGACGTCGGCCTCGAACACGGCGTTGCCGGACCCGTGTGGGCGGCACTCGCCCGGGGTGAGGCGGAGGACCTGGCGGCGCTCGCGCAGAAGGCGGCCGCGGGTTCGGTCCGCTTCCACGTGCCCGAGGGTGCCGAGGCCCGCCGGGCCGAACGCTCCTCCCGCCGTGCGGTCGGCGCCGGGCTGCGCGCGATCGACGCCCGCCGGCGCGAACGCGACCGGCTGGTCCGCCGCTGGGGCGACCCGCCGCACCGGCCGTGGATCTACCTCATCGTGGCCACCGGCGACATCCACGAGGACATTCCGCAGGCGCAGGCGGCCGCCCGGGAGGGAGCCGACGTGATCGCGGTGATCCGGTCGACCGGCCAGTCGCTGCTGGACTTCGTGCCCGAGGGCGCTACCCGGGAGGGGTACGCCGGGACGTACGCCACCCAGGAGAACTTCCGGCTGATGCGCGCCGCCCTGGACGACGTGAGCCGGGAGCTGCGCCGCTACGTCCGGCTGACCAACTACGCGTCCGGTCTGTGCATGCCCGAGATCGCCACCCTGGCCGGGCTGGAACGCCTGGACATGATGCTGAACGACTCGATGTACGGCATCCTGTTCCGCGACATCAACCCGGTGCGCACGTTCGTCGACCAGCGGTTCTCCCGGCAGGTGCATGCCCGGGCGGGCATCGTCATCAACACCGGCGAGGACAACTACCTCACCACCGCCGACGCGGTCGACGCCGCGCACACGGTCACGGTCTCCCAGCTGCTGAACGAGTTCTTCGGCAAGGAAGCCGGCCTGGCCGACTGGCAGCTCGGCCTCGGGCACGCGTTCGAGATCGACCCCGACCGGCCGGAGTCGTTCCGGCTGGAGCTGGCGCACGCCCTGCTGGCCCGGGAGCTGTTCCCGAAGGCGCCGCTGAAGTGGATGCCGCCGACCCGGCACATGGACGGCGACATCTTCCGCGGCTACCTGCTGGACGGCTTCTTCAACCTGGCGGGTGTGCTCACCGGCCAGCAGATCCTGCTGGTGGGGATGATGACCGAGGCCGTGGTGACCCCCTGGCTGTCCGACCGCGACCTCGCGTTGCGCAACGTCCGCTACGTCATGAACGCCGCCGGCAACCTGCACGAGGACTTCCGGCCGGCTCCGAACGGCTTCATCGCCCAGCGAGCCCGCCAGGTGCTCGGCGAGGCAGTCGACCTGCTGGAACGAATCGGGGACGACGGCCTGCTGGACGCGATCGCCGACGGCACGTTCGGGTTGATGCGCCGGCCCGCCAACGGCGGCAAGGGCCTTTCCGGCGTGGCGCGGAAGTCGCCCGCCTACCTCAACCCGGCCACGGATCTGCTGGAGGAGGCCCGGTCATGAACGGTCAAGTGATCGGCGGTGCTGCGAACGGCCCAGTCACCAGCGGGCCGGTCGTCCGGCCGTACGGCGACACCACCGGCGACGGGATGGTGCAGCTGTCGTTCACCCTGCCGATCCCGCACGACCGGCGGGCCGAGGGTGCCGCCCTCCAGCTCGCCGGGCGGATGGGGATGGACCCGGCGATGGTGGTGCACGCCAGGGCAATGGGGCCGGACTTCACGTTCTTCGTCGTCTACGGGCGGGTGAGCCACCTCGTCGACCTTGACCAGGTGGAGGTGGTCGAGCGGGAGTATCCCATGCTCGGCCCGAAGGAGGTCAACCTCGCCATCCGACGCGGGCTGCGCCGCCGACTTGTCGTGGTCGGGGCGTGCGTGGGGACCGACGCGCACACCGTGGGCATCGACGCCATCCTGAACGTCAAGGGGTTCGCGGGGGAGAAGGGCCTGGAGTACTACCGGGAGATCAAGGTGGTCAACCTCGGCGCCCAGGTGGCGGTGCCCGACCTGGTGGCGCGCGCGCTCGCCGAACGCGCGGACGCGATCCTGGTGTCGCAGGTGGTGACCCAGCGGGACGCCCACATCCACGGGACGCAGGAGACGTCGGCCGCCTTCCGGGAGGCCTACGACGAGCCGGACCGGCCGCTGCTCGTGGTGGGCGGTCCGAGGTTCGCCGAGTCGATGGCCGCCGAGTTGGGCGTGGACCGGGTTTTCGGGCGGGGCACCACACCCGGGGAGGTGGCCAGCTACCTCGTGCACGCTCTTGTGAGCGAGCGCGCGGCAAGCGGTCGAGCAGCCGGTCACGCACCCGGTCACGCACCCAGTCACGCACCCAGTCACGCACCCAGTCACGCACCCACCCGGGGCGCCGACCCGACGGAGAGGACCGCATGACCGACCAGCTGGCCACCGGGACGGATCCTCGCCTCGGGCTCACCATCACCCACCGCCGGTACGTGTCGTACGCCGAGGCCCACTACGCAGGGCACCTCGTCGCGGGCGGCTACGTGCTCGGCCTGTTCGGCGACGTCGCCACAGAGGTCTGCATCCGTACCGACGGCGACGAGGGCCTGCTCGCGTCGTACGCCGAGGTGCGGTTCCTGGCGCCGGTCCGCGCGGGCGATGTGCTGGAGGTCAGCGCCACGGTCGTCCGGGTGGGCAACCGCAGCCGCGACCTCGACCTGGCGGCCCGGGTGGTGGCCCGGGGCGAACCCGAGCGCGGCGAGTCCGCCGCAGGCGTGCTCGAGCCGCCGACCGTCGCGGTGACCGCCCAGGCGACGGTGGTCGTCCCGCCCGGCTGAGTTCAGCGGTTGGTGGCAGGTTGATCGGGGGTTGGTCGCGGACTGCGGTAGCCTCTAGCCGCTCTCGGCGGGGACCTGCGCGGTCCCGACACGCCCAGACGCCGACACGCCGTACGCAAGCAAATTCTCGGCGTCGAACCGATGACCGGCAGATGGCTGCTGACCTGCGCGTTTTGCCCATCTTCGCAGGTCAGCGGGCGGTTGACACGTGCCTGTCCGGATCGCCATCGTCGTCTCCTGTCCACCGCAGGCCAGGCTCGGTTCGGTTCGCTCTCCGGCGCGATGGGTGAGGAGTCCGGCGCCAGTTCTCTTGTCACGTGTCGACCCGGAGTGCGATCCGTGCGGTGGGGTGGCCACGGAGCGGTCCGCCGCCCAGTAGACAACGGTCACGCGGCACGCAGCCTGCGCGTCGCGGGCCGGTCCGAAGGGCGGGCGGACCGTTCCGTCTTCTCTGGCTCCTTCTGGCTTTCTGCCCCTTCCGGGGCTTCAGCCGGTGCTCCGTCGCCGTTCCTCCCGGCGTTGGGGCGCCGGTTTGTCCGCGATGCCGGGTCCGTCACCGGCCCGGGCACCCCAGCCCCGGCGTGCGCGTTGTACGGTCCTGACATCTGCGTGAAGCGGCCCGTCCAGTGCGTCCCCGGGTGCGACTTCGGCGTTCGCGACCGACGCCCGGCCAGGCGCGGTCACCCACCTCGCGGAAGGGCGGTGCGTTGAGGCTCGAGGACGGCATAGCGTCCCGCTCCCAGACGGCCACTTCCACCACGGCGGAGCCGGACGGTCGTGCCACCCGCTGGCTACGGTTCCTGCTGGCGGTGGCGTCCGGAGTTGCGCTGGCGGCCGCGTTCCCCCCATTCGGCTGGACGTGGACCGTTCCGTTCGCGGTGGCCACGCTCACGCTGGTCTGCAAGGGAACCCGCATACGCACCGGCGCGCTGCTGGGGCTGGGCTTCGGCCTGGGCTTCTTCGTCCTGCTGCTCCAGTGGGTCCGCGTCATCGGTGCCGACGGGTGGCTGGTCCTCAGCCTCGTGGAGGCGTTGTTCGTCGCCGTCCTCGGCGCCGCGCTCACTCTCATCACCCGGCTGCGCTGGTGGCCGCTGTGGGCGGCGACGCTGTGGGTGGGTGTCGAGTTCGCCCGTTCCTCGTTCCCGCTCGGCGGCTTCCCCTGGGGCCGGCTCGCCTACGGCCTGGCCGACACACCGCTGGCGGCGCTGGCCAGTGTGGGCGGGGTGCCGTTCGTCACGTTCGTGGTGGTGCTCGCCGGCAACCTCCTGCTGTGGGCGGTGGTGACGAGTGGCCGGCGGCTCGTCGTGCGGCTGGGCGCGGTGGCCGTGGCCGCGGCACTGGCGTTCTGCGGTGCGCTGGTCCCGCTGCCCACCGACGGCAACGGCACCGCCACCGTCGCGGTTGTCCAGGGCAACGTGCCCTCGCGGGGGATGGAGGCCCTGGGCCGGGCCCGCACGGTGACCCGCAACCACCTCGCCGCCACCGAGGACCTCATGCGGGAGGTGCGCGCCGGCAAGGTCGCCAAGCCTGCGTTCGTTCTCTGGCCGGAGAACTCCACCGACATCGACCCGTTCCACGACCTGCCCACCCGCACGATCGTCGACCGGGCCGTGCAGGACGCGGGAGTCCCGATCCTGGTGGGCGCGATTCTGGACGGGCCGGGGCCCAACTACCGGCGTACGACCGGAGTCGTCTGGGACCCCACCACCGGGCCGGGCCAGATCTACGCCAAGCAGCACCCGGTGCCGTTCGGGGAGTACATCCCCTTCCGGCGTCAGCTGCTGCCCTACATCGACCGGCTCCGGCTGGTCGGCCGGGACACCTACGCCGGCAAGGAACCCGGCAAGATCAGGATCGCCGGCTACCACCCCGGCCTGGTGATCTGTTTCGAGATCGCCTACGACGGGATCGTCCGGCAGGTGGCCGACGGCGCGGCGTCGCAGTTCCTCACCGTGCAGACCAACAACGCGACCTACACCGGGACCGGCCAGCCGCAGCAGCAGTTCGCCATCACGCGACTGCGCGCGGTCGAGTACGGCAAGGCTGTCCTGGTGGCCTCACCCAACGGCATCAGCGGCTACATCGCCCCCGACGGGCACGTGGTGGCGCAGTCGAAGGAGGCCACCCGCAAGGTGTTCGTCGAACGCGTGCCGCTGCGAACCCAGCCAACGCTCGCGGCCCGGCTCGGACCGGTCCCGGAGTGGGTGCTCGCCCTGGCCGGGCTGGCGGCGCTGGCCGTGGCGGTCGACCGCAGGCGACGCGGAGTGGAAGCCGACGACGACGAGCTCACCTGGTCGACGAGCGGGGGAGATCGGTGACCGGAACCAGCGAGCAGTACGCTGCCGGACTCGGTTCGATCCTGGTGGTGCTGCCCACGTACAACGAGGCCAAGAACCTCGAGCGCACCGTCGGCCGGCTGCGGCGTGCGGTCCCGGCCGCCGACATCCTGGTCACCGACGACGCCTCACCGGACGGCACCGGGCAGATCGCGGACCGGCTCGCCGCGCAGGACCCGCAGGTACACGTCCTGCACCGCGCGGCGAAGGAGGGCCTCGGCACCGCCTACAAGGAAAGCTTCGCGTGGGGCCTTTCCCGCGGCTACGACGTCCTGTGCGAGATGGACGCCGACGGGTCCCACCAGCCGGAGGAACTCGCCAAGCTGCTGGCGGGCCTGGCCGACTCCGACCTGGTGATCGGTTCGCGCTGGGTGCCCGGTGGCCGGGTGGAGAACTGGTCCCAGTCGCGTGAGCTGCTGTCCCGCGGCGCCAACCGCTACGCGCAGATCGTCCTGGGCGTCCCGTTGCGGGACGCGACGGCCGGGTTCCGGGCGTTCCGCCGCGCTACGTTGGAGGGCGTCGGCCTGGACGACGTGGCCTCGCTCGGCTACTGCTTCCAGATAGACCTCGCGTGGCGGGCGCTGCAGGCCGGCTTCCGGGTGACCGAGGTGCCGATCGTGTTCCGCGAACGCGAGTTCGGCGACAGCAAGATGGACCTCGCGATCATGATCGAGTCCTTTCGCCGGGTCGCCGTGTGGGGGATCCGGCACCGGCTCAAGCAGGTACGCGGCCGGACGAACGGTCACCAGGTGTTGTCAGAGAGGCGGAGGTGAGCTCGTGGCGCTGCTCGTCGTTCTCGCCCTGATGGCCGTACCCGCCCTGGAGATCTACGTCGCGGTGCAGGTCTGGCACCTCGTCGGGTGGTGGACCCTCGCGCTGCTGCTCGCCGGCAGTGGCCTCGGCGCCTACCTCGTGAAGCGGGAGGGCCTGCGCACCTGGGCGGCGTTGCGGGCGGCGGTCGAGGACCGTCGCGTCCCCGACCGTGAGGTGCTGGACGCCGGGCTGGTGCTCACGGGCGGAGTGCTGATGGTGCTTCCCGGGCTGGTCACCGACGTGGTGGGCTTCCTCCTGCTGGCGCCGTTCCTCCGGCCGCTGTCCCGGCGCGCCCTGCGGTGGGGTGTCGGGCGGGGCGTCAGCCGCCGGGCCGGAGTCGTTCCCGGTCAGAGCTGGCAGGTGAGCCGGTACCTCCGAGGAGGGCCGGGTGGGCCCGGTGGTTCGGCCGGCGCCGGCGGCTCCGGTGAAGCCGACCGTGGGCGGCCGCCGGTCATCGAGGGGGAGGTCGTCTCCGGCGACTCCGGCCACGGCGACACGCCGGGCCGGCCGCGCCAGGGTCGCTGACCGGCCCTCACCCCGACAGCGCCGACCCCGGACAGCGTCGAACCGTGCCGCCGGGGGTGCGGCACGGTTCGACGTACGTACGTGCGAAGGCCGGAACCGGCCGGGTGGGGCGCACGCGTCGTTGCGCAGCGGCCCACGCGGACCGGGCTCAGGCGCCCTTGCGCTGGCGCGGCGGCTTGGGGGTCTTGCCACCCGCCGATGCCTCGCGGTGCAGGTGCTCCGGGCCGATCTGGCCGGACCGCAGCAGCTCCAGGCGCTCGGAGAGGAGCTGCTCCAGCTCGTCGATGCTGCGGCGTTCGAGCAGCATGTCCCAGTGCGTGCGCGGGGGCTTCACCTGCTTGGACTCCGGACGGTCACCGTCGACGCGGACGGCTTCGGCGCCGCATCGCGGGCACTCCCACACCGACGGCACCTCGGCGTCAGCGGCGAAAGGCAGATCGAAGTGGTGGGAATGCGGGCAGTCGTAACTGACCAGCTGGCGCGGCGCGGGAGCGATCTCCCGGTCGTCCTCGTAGCTCGCCGCCCCGAGCCTCGAGCCTCGTAGTGCTCGCTCCGACATAAGCTCTCCATCCCCCTCCATCGTGTATGGACCTCGATGGGCCTAACGTCTGGGCCCCCACCCAGGATTCCCCGGACGGTTGTGAGTGAATCTTCGTACCGGTTCGCCCCTTTCGGGACGACCCTGCGTGACCGGTTCGTGCCTGTTCGGTGACCGGCCCCGCAGTAGCCGGCCAGCGTACCTGCCGCGCCTCAGATCACCGCGGGGGACTCGTTGCCGGCGTCCCGGACCGCCCGCTGCGGGTCGACCCTCGCCAGCAGCACGAACCCGACGACGAAGAAGACCGCGAGGGCGATGATCGCCGGCCGGTAGGAGTGGGTGACCTGGTGGACGACACCGAACACCAGGGTGCCGAGCCAGCTGGTCCCGCGTTCGCACGCCTGGTACAGGCTGAAGTACTCCGCCTCCCGGCCCCGGGGGACGAACTGGCTGTACAGCGAACGCGACAGCGCCTGGGTCCCGCCCAGCACGATGCCGATGAGTACGCCGAGGATCAGCAGCGGTGCCACCTGGCGGGCGGGCAGGAAGTACGCCGCGACGACCACGGCCACCCACACCCACAGGGCGGCGAGGATGGTGCGGCGGCTGCCGACCCGCGCGGCGATCCGGCCGAACAACAGCGCGCCGCCGAACGCCACGAACTGCACCAGCAGGATCGTCGCGATCAGGACGCTCTCCCCGAGCCCGAGCTGGCCCGACGCGTAGACCGAGGAGGCGTAGATGACCGTCTGCACGCCGTCGTTGAAGAACAGGTACGCGAGCAGGAACAGCAGCGTCATCGGGTAGGCGCGGGCCTCGCGCAGGGTGGTGAACAGCTGCCCGACGCTCTGGCGTACGAACGACCCCCGCTCCGGCACGACCGCGACCGGCGGCCGGTTGCGCAGCCCGAGGTACGGGACGAGGGTGAACGCTCCCCACCACAGTCCCGCCGACAGCAGGCTGATCCGGACCGCGGTCGACGTCGAGATGCCCAGCACGCCGTGGCCCTCGACGATGACCAGGTTGACAAGCAGCAGCAGCCCCCCGCCGAGGTAGCCGAGTGCCCAGCCCCTGGAGGAGACGCGGTCGCGTTCGTCCGGGGTGGAGATGTCGCACAGCAGGGCGTCGTACACCACGATGGAGGAGGCCAGGCACAGGTTTCCCACGAAGAGCAGGCCCACGCCGAGCTGCCAGTTCGTCCCGGTGACGAACACCATGGCGGACGCGGCGGCCGCGCCGGCCCAGGCGAACCCGGCCAGCAGCTGCTTGCGGTGGCGGGACCGGTCGGCGGCGGCGCCCACCACCGGAAGCACCAGCGCCGACAGCAGGGTGGTCGCGGTGATGACGTACAGCGGCAGTGAGCCGGGGGACACCGGGATGCCGAGGACCCGCAGATTGGCCGTGCAGGGGTTCTCCGGCGTACCGGGCGCCCCGCAGGCCGCCGTCTCGGCGATCGAGGCGAGGTAGGGGCTGAACAGCACGGTGAGGACCGTGGTGACGTACGCGGAGTTGGCCCAGTCGTAGAAGTACCAGGCGCGCTGCTCACGTCGCCGGGCCCCCGCGTCCGGGACCGGTGCCGCCGCAGTCGTCGCCGCCATACGACCGATCATGACGCCCAAAGGCCCCGGGCGAGGAGCACTTCGCGAAGAGTGTCGATGCGGTCGCTGATCAGTCCGTCGACGCCGAGGTCGAGGAGTGCGGTCATCTCCTCGGCGTCGTCGATGGTCCACACGTGCACCTGCTTGCCGAGGGCGTGTGCCCGGTCGACGAACCCTTCGGTCACCACCCGCAGGCCGTGGTATCCGGTGGGCACCTGGACACATGGCGCGGGGCCGACCAGGTGCGAGCCGAGGAAGACCGGCAGCGGGAGTTTCAGCAGGCCGACCCCGAGCGGCGACAGGCCGGTGGCCACCCGTGGGCCGAGCAGGCTGCGGGCGGCGGCCAGCCGGGCACCGGAGAACGACGAGACGCACACCCGGTCGTGCGCGGCGGTGCGGGCGATCACCTCCGCCAGCGGGCGGATGGCGTTGGCCTCCTTGACGTCGATGTTCACCCGCGCAGACGGCCAGGTGCCGAGGATCTCCTCCAGGGTCGGGATCTGCTCCCGCCCGCCGATCAGTGCCTTGGCGACCTCGGCGTAGGGCAGGTCGCCGATCCGGCCGGTCCGGTCCGTCACCCGGTCGAGGTGGTCGTCGTGGAACGCGACCAGCACGCCGTCACTGGTCGCGTGCACGTCGGTCTCGAGGTATCGGTAACCCAGCGCGACCGCGTTGGCGAACGCGCGCATGGAGTTCTCGATGCCCACGTTGGGTGCGTACTTCGCTCCGCCGCGGTGGGCGAAGGCGAGGGGCACCTCCGAGCGGAGGTACGGGTAGGAACGCGGCGGGGTGGCTGGCACGCCCGAAAGAGTATGCGGTACCGGCCGATCCGGTAGGCCGTCGACGATCACGAGCCCATCACGAGGGACCGGCGAGTCGTCGAGGTGGCCAACCGGGCTCGGGACTGCTGCAGGCCGACGTGCGGCCGTCACTTTCTGCCATCAACCCAGGGTTGACGCACATGGTGGGTCAACCTAGGGTTGACGGCATGACACCCGCACCCAGCCTTCAGGACCTCATCGAGACCGTCCGCCGCGACGCCGGGGACGACGAACTCGACCAACTGGCCACCGCCCGCGCGATGGTCAACGACCTCAGCGAGACCGGCGACGCGCTGCTCGGGCACTACGTCGACCGGGCCCGCCGCAGCGGCCGGTCATGGACCGAGATCAGCAACGTGCTCGGCGTCACCAAACAGGCCGTCCACAAGCGGTGGGCCGGGCCGTCGATCGAGGGCTTCGAACGCTTCACCGCCCGGGCCCGCACCTGTCTGGCCGCGGCCGGTGACACGGCCCGGGCGATGGGCCACAACTACGTCGGCACCGAGCACCTGCTGCTCGGCCTGTACGCCGAACCCCAGAGCATCGCCGCCCGGATCCTCACCGAGGCGGGCACGGGGCCGGCGGCCGTCCACGAGGCGGTCCGGACCCGGCTCGCCGCGTTCACCCCGCCCGAAGGGGCGGCCCCGGCCAAGGCGGCGGGACAGGAACTGCCCCGCACACCACGAGCGAACGCCGCCCTCGGTGCCGCGGTCACCGAGGCCCTGCAGCTCGGCCACAACTACATCGGCACCGAGCACCTGCTCCTCGGGCTCTACCACGACTCCGGCTCGGTCGCGGCCCAGGTGCTCGCCGAACTCGGGCCGGACAAGCAGACCGTGCACGACAAGGTGGTGGAACTCCTCGCCGGTTTCACCAACCCGGCCACCTGACCTGCCGTAGGAAGTGACCAGGCCGTACGACCGGGTTCGGTCGTACGGCCTGGGTCGCGGCGGTTCGGGGGCTACGGCGCCCACAGCTCCAGTTCGGTCAGGCCGATGTAGACGCCGTAGTTGACCGGGTTCTGGTTGGTGCCGACCATCCGGAACCCGGACGCGCGGACGGGAGCGAAGTCGACCGCGTTGAACCCTTCCGCCGGCTGCTCGGGGGAGCGGCCCGTCTCCTGCACCGGCGTCCAGCCGGAGCCGTTCCAGTACTCGATGGCGTAGTCCTTCGGCGGTTTGACCCCACCGTTGTCGTTGTAGAAGTGCAGGGTGATCCGGCTCGCGGTGACCGCCCGGTCGAAGCGGACGGCGTACCAGTCCTGCGCGTTCTTGGAGTTCCACGACGTCCACCGCGGTGAGGCGGCGTAGGAGCCGTCCAGCGGGCCCAGCACCGTGTCGCCGGGATAGGTGTACGACGCGGTCGGGGTGACCGTCAGGCCGAGTGCGGACGCGTCGGAGAGCAGGTTGCCGTTGCGTACCTCCACCTCGCGCACCTCGACGCTGCCACCGGACGGGGCGTCCAGTGTCAACCTGAGCTTGCGCGTCTTCACGGTGTCGAAGCGGACCGTGGTGCGGCCGGCTCCCGGCGTTGCCGGGCTGGTGGTGGCGTTGGAGACGTCCAGCCAGTCGCTGCCCGTCCAGGCCTGGACGTGGATGCCGGCCGGCGCGGTGTCGGCGGATCCGGCGTACAGCGTGACGGTGTTGACCGGGCGGGCCCGCATCAGGTCGACCGCGACCCAGGCGGAGGTGCCGGCGGCCGAACGCCAGGCACTGTCGGCCCGTACGGACCCGTCGACGAGCGACCACGGGTCACCGGAACCGGCCGAGGCGGAGGGCACCGGCGTACCGAAGGGTGCCTTCGTGCCGAGCGCGTTACCGGCGAGGTTGCCGGCCGACACCGGGGCGAACTCGGCCAGACCGACGGCGTTGCCGCCACCGGGGTTGCCCAGCACGACCCGAAGCCGCTGTGTGGTCACCGGGTCGAACGCGATCTCGTCGTGCCCCGTCGCCGGACCGGCCGGAGACGGGCGGGCGTTGTCGACCGGCTGCCAGGCGTCGCCGGTCCAGTACTCCACGGTCGCCTTCGCCGGGGCGGCGTACCCGTCACCGGAGCGGAGGTCCAGCCGCAGGGCGTCGACCGTGCGCGCCAACCCGAAGTCCACGCCGTAGAAGTCGGTGGCGTTCGGCGAACCCGCGGTGGACCAGACCGCGCCGTCGGTCCGGCCGTCCAGCGGAGCCCACCGGGACGCGTCGTCGCCGGTGGACGCCAGCGGCGACGGGTCACCCTGCGCAGCGGGGTTGAGGGCCAGGTCGGGCGCGACGTCGGGGGTGACCGGTGTGGTGGTGAAGGCGAGCGCGTCCAGCCACACGCGGTACGGGCCGCCGACAGCCGACGTGCGTACCTCCACCGCGTGCAGGGCTTTAAGGTCGGGGTTGCCGGTCACCTTGCGGGTCCACGCCTTGTCCCCGCCCAGCGGCACGACGACCCGCTGCCAGCCGCCGCGGGCCTCGGCGTAGTCCAGCGACCAGGGACTGAGGTAGTTCTTCGCCGGGGTGTACTCGATGTAGTTGCCGGCGTCCTGCACCAGGCGGATGGTCGGCTGGTTGCCGTCGAAGCCGTCGCGTACCTCCTGCTCCGACGCCATCCAGAACTCCAGCCGGTCCGCGTTCGCGGTGTCGATCGCGCGGCGCGGCTGGTAGCGCCACGTGACGTCGTGCGCGGTGCCGGAAAGCCGGATCGAGGACCGGCCGAGCAGTGCGCGCGTCGGGTCGGGGGCGATGTTCGCGGTGGTGCCGGGGTTGCCGGCGTCGTCGGAGGTGACGCGCGCCGACCAGTCGCCCCGGTCGGCCACGTCGGTGCCCTGCTCGCCTCCGGGGGCCAGCACGTAGACGTCGCGGTGGTCCAGGCCGGCCAGCCCGCCGTCGTCGACGGTCAGGCCGACCCGGTGGAAGCCCGGGTCGAGGAAGCGGTGGGTGACCCTCGCGTCGGTTGCGACGTCGCCGTCGCCGAACTCCCAACGGTAGGAGAGCTTTCCGCCGTCGGCGTCGGTGGATCCGGACGCGTCGAAGGTCACCTCGTCACCGGCGTGCACAACCGCCGGCGTCATCGCCGCCTTCGCAACCGGCGCGTTGGCGCTGGCCGCGCCGTCGAGGGTGAAGACACCGGACACGTGCGCGTCCTGCTTGATCGCGCCCGAACCGTTGCCGGTGACGGTGTTGCCGGCAAGGGTCAGCCAGCGCGCGTCGCGAATGTAGATGCCGTACGTCGTGTTGTTCTCGATCCTGTTCCGCTGGATCACCCAGTGGTAGGCGGGGTAGTCGGCGAGGTAGCCGATCGCCACCCCGGCGGAGGTGTTGTCGTGGACGTGGTTGCCGTCCAGGACGAAGTGGCTGGAGGACCCGTTGACCACGGCGATGCCTGCGTTGCCGAACGGCTCGGGCGCGTTGTGGTTGTCCCGGCCGTTGTAGGCAGCCTCGTTGCCGATCAGGACCGTGTCGTCGGAGCTGCCGAGCCAGAACCCGTAGCTCGCGTGATTGCCCTTGTTGCGTACGTAGGTGTTGCCCGGCGACCACGACTCCCAGGCGTTGTTGTGCGCCCAGGAGGCGTCGTTGCCCTCGAAGTAGTTGCCGGTGGAGACGACACCGTTGAGCGGGCGCAGGAAGACGCCGTCGCCGCCGTAGGTGAAGTCGTTGCGCAGAACGCGGTTGTCGTCGGAGCCGGTCTCGATCAGCGCACTCGTGGAGTCGCGGGCGTGGGTCTCGCCCGGGGCGATCCGGATTCCCCAGCTGAAGTTGTTGTCCTCGATCCGGTTGCGGGAGGCCGACCACATCTTCAGGCACACGTTGGAGCAGTGCGAGAAGTCGTTGTGGCGTACGAGATTGTCGTCGGCGTAGTGCAGAGCGAGGCCGTTCCAGTTCTCGTGCGCGGTGTTGTTCTCGATCCGGGAGCGACTCACGTGTTCCAGCAGCACCGCGCCGGCAAGCTTGCCGTCACCCCAGCCGAAGTCGGGGTCGGTGTAGTTGCCGGAGAACGTGTTCTGGTTGATCGTCCAGTCCTGCGCGGACCGCACGTGCAGGGCGGTCTCGAATCCCGACACCGACAGGCCGGTCAGTGTCGCGCCGGACACACCGGTCGCCGACACGCCGGTGCCGACGAAGCTGTCCGGCTTGCCCTTCTGGCCGGGGCCGCGCAACGTCACGCCCGTGCCGTTCACACGAACGCCGTCGGCGCCGATCACGATGCCCTGGCCCGAGGGGAAGTCGTACACGCCGGGTTTGAACGTGGTGTCCTGCGTGATCACCATGCCGGGTTCGGGTTCAACCAGCGGTGTCGCCGCAGACGCGGGTAACACGTTCGCGGTGGCGAGCAGAAGGGCTGCCCCCACGGCTGCGACCACATGACGGGATACGGGCATTGTCGACTCCCTCGTTGGCACGGTCGAGCGATGGGAAGAACAACCGGTGGATCAACATCGACAAGCGATTCCGGCACGTTCTAGTCCGCCGCTCGCCGCGTCGTCAAGGTGCGATTGCGGAATTAACCGTTGTTGGCTGCGGATTCGGCTGAGAAACCTGTTTCCCTAGGCGCTGCACAGCCAAATGTGGGAAACGTTTTCCCACTCAGTCGTCGGCTTCGCGCGCGGGTGTGCGCAAGGCCGTGAACGCCACGAGGAACGCGGCCGTCAGGAGCCCGGCGCCGACGGCGAAGGCGAGGTGGTAGCCGCCGGTGAGTGCCACGGCCTCGTGCGCGCCGGCGTCGAGCAGGCCTGCGGTGCGGGCGGCGGCCAGTGTGGACAGGACGGCGACCCCGACTGCCATGCCGATCTGCTGGGTGGTGTTGAACAGCCCGGAGGCCAGCCCGGCATCGGCGTCGCTCGCGCCGGACATGCCCAGCGACGTGAGTGCCGGCAGAGCCAGCCCGAAACCGGCGGCGAGCAGCATCACCGGAAGCAGGTCGGTGAGGTAGTGCGGATGGACCGGCACTCGCGTCAGCAGAGCGAGCACCCCGATCAGCAGCGCCAGGCCGGTGAGCAGAACCGCGCGCTCACCGAAGCGGGCGTTGAGCCGCGCCGAGAGCCCGAGCGAGACCGCACCGATCACGACGGCGGCGGGCAGCATCGCCAGTCCGGTCGCCGAGGCGCCGTATCCGACGACCCGCTGGAGATACTGCGCCACCAGGATCTGGAACGCGAAGCATGCGGCGACCATCAGCACCTGAACGAGGTTGGCTCCGCTGACGGCCCGCGAGTTGAGGATTCGCAAGGGCATGAGCGGAGTGGCGGCAGTGGCCTGGCGGCGTACGAACGCGGCGAGCAGCGCCACCGAGAGCGCGCCGAGCGCCAGCGTGGCCGGCGAGGTGACACCGTGCCGTTCGATGGTGACGACGGCGTAGATGCCCACGGTCAGTCCGGCGGTGACCAGCAACGCGCCCGCGACGTCGGCTCCGGCCCGCAGGCCGAGGCCGCGCTCGCCGGGCAGCACCCTCCCCGCCAGTACCAGGGTGGCGAGACCGATCGGCAGGTTGATCCAGAAGATCCAGTGCCAGCTGAGAAGGTCGGTGAGGACGCCACCGAGAACCTGTCCGATCGAGGCTCCCGCGGCCCCGGTGAAGCTGAACACCGCGATGGCCGAGGCGCGCTCGCGCGGCCGGACGAACAACGTGACCAGGATGCCCAGGCTCACCGCGGCTGTCAGTGCACTGCCCACACCCTGGGCGAAGCGGGCGGCAATGAGCATCACCGGAGTGTGCGCCGCCCCGGCCACGACCGACGCGAGGGTGAAGGTGGCCAGGCCCGCGACGAACACCCGTTTACGGCCGAGCAGGTCGCCGAGTCGTCCGGCCAGCAGCAGCAGGCTGCCGAAGGCGATGAGGTACGCGTTGACGACCCAGCTGAGTCCGGTGGGGGAGAAGCCCAGGTCGCTCTGGATCGCCGGCATCGACACGGTCACGATGCTGCCGTCGAGGATGTTCATCAACATCCCGGCGGCGAGTACGGCCAGGGCCAGCCGACGGCGGGAGGTGGACGGAGCCGATGGCGCCTCGGTCACAGGAGGCGGCGGAGGTGGAGACGGGTGCGATGGCGATGCTGCGGTCGCGGACACGGTGTTCCCTCTGTCGTATGAGGCTGACGTGCGGTCTGGAGAGACCGTAGCAGATAGTCCCGTTGCAGACGATCTGCTTCTGGTCTGGCAGTGAAAGACCTCTACCGGGTCAACCTGACCGCGCTGCCTGGCAGGGCCCGGGTCGAGCGCCGCGGCGCGCTGAGTTCTCCTTGTTACGAAGGGAATCCCGCTCTGTGGAGAACGAATCGTTGTCGGTGGTTGCCGGTAGGGTTCGAACATGTCTTCGAGCTTCCAGGTGTCTTCCGGTGTTGGGGGTGGCGGTAGGCCGCCGCATCCGTTGCTGGCTGCCCTGGAGTTGCTGGCCGCCGCCAACGACGTCGTGTTGTCCACGTCTGTGGTGTCGTTGACGGCCGAGCAGGTCGGTCAGGCGCTGGAGGTACTGGGTAGGGAGATCGCCCGAACCAACGCGGGACTGCTGCGGCTGGTCCGTCAGGCCGAGGCCTGTGACGTCGGCAAGCTCACCGGGGCGCCGAACGCGGCGGTGTATTTGCGGACGGCTCTGCGGATGAGCAGGCACGAGTCCTCGGCTGTGGTGGGGTTGGCGCGCGACCTGGACATAGCGGTCCCGTCGACCGGGGAGGCGTTGGCTCGGGGTGCGGTGTCGGTGCGGCAGGCGCAGGTCATCGCTGATGCGGTCAAGAAGCTCCCCGACTACGTGGGTCCGGAGGAACGGGTCGAGGCGGGCGGGTTCCTGATCGGCAAGGCCCGGTTCCACAATCCTGATGAGCTGCGGGTGCTGGGTACGAAGCTTCTGGAGCGGGTCGCGCCGGAGGAGTACTACCGGCAGCTGGGCGAGGAACTGGCCAGGAAGGACCGCACAGCAGAACAGAAACGGTCCCTGCGCTACTCCCCGAACGGGGTCCCGCAGTCGGAGTCGGTGCACATCAGCCTGCCGGTGTGGGAGATGGAACTGCTCCGCAAACTCATCGAACCCCTCGCCGAACCCGTCAAGGGGGCAGACCCAGACAGGCGGCCGATCGACCAACGTCGAGGCGACGCGTTCGCTGAGTTGTTGAGCCTGCTGGCTGCTGCGGCGCAGGCGCCCGTCCGTGGCGGCAGACCACCCCAGGTCGCGGTCACCATCCCACTCGAGGCGCTCCTGAAGGGCACGGGTGCGGGGACGGTCGACGACACCGCAACTGTTGTGCGTCCCAGGCCGTGCACCTGCCCCTGCACAGACCCCAAGTACGCCAAACAGAGCACCAAGAAGCCCGCCGAGGCCGGTGGGCGGACGGCGGGCGACCAAGGAGGCGCCGGAGGACCGGAAGCACAAGCAGGTAAGGAGAAACGGCGACCACCCGGCACCGGCGCGGCCGCGGACGGGATACCCCCACCGCGAGAACCCGGGCAGCACCCACAACCACACAGCGAACCCGAGCCCGGACCGGGGGCCACTACGGGAAGGGTTCCGGCCACCGGGCCGGAGCCGGCTACCGGACCGGATCCGGAGGGGACCGCCGACCCGGCAGCCGGGCCGGAGGCTGACGCCGCTCCGGAGGGTGTGGCGGGGCCGGAGGCTGCCGTCGACCCGCATGACGGGTGCCCGGCCTGTGGAGGTGGCGGGTCAGCCCGCTACCTCGGTGTCGACGGCAAACCGATCTCGGTCGCCACCGTGCGCCGGTTGGCGTGCGAGGCCGACCTGATTCCGGTCGTGCTCGGCGGGGACGGGCAGGTCCTTGACCTCGGCCGCTCCGACCGGTTCTTCAAAGAACATCAACGCCGTGCACTGGCCATCCGCGACGGACACCACTGCAACTTCCCCGGCTGCCAGATCCCCGAACCACGCTGCGTCACCCACCACATGAAGCCCTGGGACCGGGGCGGCCCGACAGACCTCGCCAACGGCGTACTGCTCTGCCGCTACCACCACGTCACCGTCCACCACAAAGGCTGGCAGGTGCGGGTGGGCAGCCACGGCCGCCCCGAATACGTACCGCCCGAGTGGTCCGATCCGAAGCGACGCATCCTCCGCCCGTAAACCAGGTCACCCCGGGGAGCATCGACTCCCCGGGAAGCTCTCACAGCAATCTCACGGCTGGCACAAAGGAGGTTCTCAACCCGCGAACGCACGCGCGAAGTCAGCCGAGCCGCATTAGAAGCGACCGGACGAGCTTTCGGAGCGACCGGACGAGCTTTCGGGCGGATGCGATGGATCAGGTGAGATCACCGGGCGCGGGCGCCCCGACGACCCGGGACCGGGGTCTGGGGCGCATCAGGGCGCTCACCCTCTGGTGGGCGTCGCCGCGAGGGCCCTCGCGGCCGGAATCGGGGTGCCGCTGGCGAACAACTCGGCCGCCGACGGAACGAGCGGTACGACAAACACGAACTCCTCGACGGACGGCTCGGCCAGCGGGTCCACCGATGACGATTTCCTGCGGGCTCCCGACACGGCGCCGCAGCAGGGCTCCGACCAGGCCGCGGCTCCGGCCAGCAGTTCGGCGTACGTTCCGGTGCGTCGGCTGCACCGGCGACTGGAGGTGATCCCCGGCCGTGGTGCCTGCCGGCACCCGGACGGTGCGGTGGGATTCGCGCGCAGCGCGCTGCGGACGTTCGCGACGGACGTCGACCGGCATGCGACCGACCATCCCTGCCGGGGAGTGGGACACCCGGCGGTCCTGCCGGTGCCGAACGCCCCGCGCCTCCAGGTCCGATGAGCGCGCCAGGGGTGTCGGGGAAGCCGCGTGCGTGGGGGAAGGCGAGGATGTCGAGGACGCGAAGGTCGGCGAGGCGGGAGCTCGCGCGGGCTCTCGGCGAGGACGCGATGGCGCTCCACGTGGACCCGATCGCCTGCGTGGCACACGGTCTGTGCGCCGAACTCCTCCCTGAGGCCGTCACGCTCGACGAGTGGGGTTACCCGATCGTGGACGAGCGACTGCTCACCGAGGAGGAGGTACGCCATGCCCGGCGGGCGGCGGCCGGGTGCCCGACCCTGGCTCGGCGACTCGAGCGGATCGCCGCCGTCCCGGCCGAGCCGCCACCACCCTAGGGCCCGCTTCGAACCCCGCCCCAACGTGTCAGGGTGGACCCACCGGGGTAGAACACCCGCGCTTTGCGATCAAGCGACCCCGACCGCAAGGAGGACCCGTGCGCACAGAGGAAGAGGTCTCCGCCGAGCTCGCGGAGGTTCGGACCCGTCGGCAGGAGTTCTATCCCAGCAAGGAGGAGCCGCTGGCCAAGGACATGCCCGAGCCGGCTGAGTTCTGGCCGGGAGCCCCCGGCGGGGAGATCACCGAACTGCTGGAGCGCGAGGCGAAGCTCGTACTCGAGCGCGTCGAGATCCGGCGCGCCGGCGGCGGGTCCGGCGGGGCGTCACCGGCCGAGACCGACGAGGAGGAGGCCGCCGCCCGGCGCATCCTCCAGCGCATCGAGGACGGCCGGAAGACCTGAGGGTCAGCCCGGGCGGCTGTCCGGCACGCTCGTATCGACCTCCCCAGCCTCCGGAGGTGAATGATCGGCCTGCGAACTGCACTGGCTTCGACCCGGTCGGGGTTCGACCGGGTGCGGGACCGGATCCCGGCGGCCCGCCCGGCCGGGCGCGGTCATCGTTCCACCATGGCCGCCCAGTCCGCGAAGGCCGCCCTCGCCGGCATCCTCGCGTGGCTCGTCGCGGGCTGGTGGCTGGACTCACCACTTGCGGTCATCGCACCCTGGGTGGCGATCGTCACCGTACAGACGACCGTCTACCGCTCCGTTCGCGACGGGCTGTGGCAGCTCGGCGCCATGGCGATCGGCACCGTGGTGGCCACCGGCGTACATGTCTTCGTGCCGAACACGCTGGCGGCCATGTGCCTCGTGCTCCCGGCGACGCTGGCGCTGACCTTGTGGCGGCGGGTGGGCGACCAGGGCGTCTACAGCGCCACGACGGCGTTGTTCGTACTGGTGTACGGCACGGTGTCGTTCGGCGCGGTGGTCGACCGGCTGCGGGAGGCAGCGATCGGGGCGGTGATCGGCGTGGTCGTCAACGCGGTGATTCTCCCGCCCGTCTATCACCGTCGCGGCCTGGAGGCGACGCAGGCGGTGAGCTGGGAGGCGGGCGAAATCCTCCGGTCGATCGCGGACGGCCTGCGGTCGGGTGTCGACCGGGACGCCGTACTCCGGTGGGACGAACGAGGGCGTGAGCTGACCCGGATGGCCGACCGCGCCCGCACCCTCAGCGGATGGAGCGCCGAGAGCCGCCGGTGGAACCCTCGGTACGAACCCGTCCGTCGGCAGTCGGCCGGCCCTGACCCGGAGGAGGTCGCCGGGGTGGTGAGCCGGGTGGTCGGTTCGGTGAACGGCCTGGTGAGGGTTCTGTTGGAGGGGACCGACGAGGCGTTCCGGAGCCAGTTGCCCGGCCCCGAAAGCGCCGGGCCGTACGCCGACCTGTGCGACCGGCTGGCCCAGGCCTGCCAAACGTACTCTGACCACGTGGCCGGGCGCTGCACCGACGAGGACCGGGCAGGCTACGCCGAGGCCCTCAGCGTCGCGGGCTCGCTGAGTGCGGAGCTGCAGGCCGACCTCGACGCCCGCTCCGCCGCGGACCCGTCGGCGCTCGGCATGTTCCTGCTGGAGGTCAAACGGCTGCTCATCGGCCTGCCGTCGGCGGAGGAGATCTGTCCGTCGGCACGGGGCCGCCTGGAGGCCGAGCCCACCGGGTCGCTCGACGCGTAGCCCGGCCGATCAGTCGACGCGTAGCCCCGCCTGGTTGTCGCCGTCGTCGAGGTAGGTCCCGTCGCCGTGGGTCACGAGGCCTCCGCCATCCCCGGTGTCCCCGCCGAACGTCAGGACCTCGTTGACGACTCCGCCCACCTGGTTGCGGTAGTTGATCACGAGGGTGCCGACGCCGACGTAGACGCCGAGCACCTCGAACCGCAGGTCGGGAATGCGGGCCAGGCCTTCGGTCCAGTACGCCCGCAGGGCCTCCTTGCCACGGATGACTCCATCACCGCCGAGCAGCCGCGCGGCGACCGGCGAGGTGAACACCACGTCGTCGGCGAAGTGCTCCAGGAGGGTGTCGAGGTCGTGGGCGTTCCAGGCGCGGACCCACCGGTCGGCGAAGGCCCGGGCGTCTTCGTGGCGCATCGGGCCATCATGGCCGACGAACGCGCGGGCGGCAGCGGGGATCTCACCGGCCGGGATCGCCGGCCAGCCGCAGGGACGTCTCCAGGAACATCGCGTGTACGAAGGCCTGCGGGAGGTTCCCGCGCAGCTGCCGCTGGCGTACGTCGTACTCCTCGGCGAACAGTCCCGGCGGCCCGCACGCCGCACGGTTGCGCTCGAACCAGCGGACGGCCTGATCGATCCGCCCCTGGTGCCAGTGGGCCAGCGCCAGCTCGAAGCCACAGAGCAGGAACGCGCCCTCGTCCTCCCCGAGTGGTACGTCGTCTTCGGGCGCGAACCGGTAGGCGTAGCCGTCCTGGGTGAGCTCCTTCTCCACGGCGGCGATCGTCGCGCGTACCCGCGGGTCGTCGCGGGGGAGTGCTCCCCGCACCGGCGGCAGCAGCAGGGCCGCGTCGGTGCCGTCGTGACGCGGGCTGCGCCGCCACGCCTGGTCCGGTCGCGTACAGCGTCTCGAGGTCTCTCGCAGGATGGTGTCGGCCAGGTCGGACAGCCGGTCCGCCTCGCCGCGGGTGACGACGCCGGCGGCCGCCCGCAGCCCGGCGACGCAGGCGAGCCGGGAGTGCGTCCACCAGTCGTCGCGCAACTCCCAGATCCCGGCGTCCGGCCTGTCCCAGCGGCGTTCGATCACGTCCACGGCGAGGTACAGCGCGCGCCTCGCGTCGTCGTCGAGCCGGTCGTGGTGAGCCGCGACCGTCAGCAGCTGGAGGATCTCGCCGAACGCGTCGAGCTGGAACTGACCGTTCACCCAGTTGCCCACGATGTCCGCGCCGCCGGGGTAACCGGGAAGGTGGAGCTTCCGCTCGCGGGGGATGGCCGAGCCGTCGGTCCGGTAGCCGGGGGCGAGCCGGTCACCGTGTTCGAGCAGGCGGGCGGTGGTCACCTTCACCGCGTCGTCGAGCAGGGGGTGCGGCCCGTCGACGCCGACCGCGATCCCGGCGTAGCACTGGTCGCGGATCCACGCGTAGCGGTAGTCGTAGTTGCGGCCGGCCTCGGCCCGCTCGGGGAGTCCGAGCGTGGCGGCCGCGACCATGGCGCCGGTCCCGGTGGTCAGCCCGCGCAGGAGGGCGTACGCGTGGCGGGTGTCGCGCGGTGCCACCGAGTTCGCGAACTCCGGCACCGTCGCGCGCCACTCCTCCTCGGTACGCGCCCACGCCTGGTCCGGATCGACGGGTTCGGGGAGCTCGTGGTCGCTGATCTCCAGGACCAGGTTGCGGTGGTCACCTCCGGGCACGGTGAGCTCCAGCTCCAGCCGTCCGTCCTCGTCCGGCTGGGCGGCCGGAGCCCCCGTCCAGCGGATCCACAGCGGCCCGGTCCGAGCCGTCCACCGGCCGTCGATCGTACGCCGGACGTCGCGCATGGGTTCCTGGCCGAAGCGGGCGCGCAGGTCGAGCACGACCCGGACCCGGGCGGTGCCCTCCGGGGACTCGACCCGGCGGAGGACGACGGCCCGGTGCGGGTCACCGGGGACGGCGAGCGCGTCCCGGCACTCCACGATCCCGGCGGTGGTGACCCAGCGGTTGCGCCACACGAGGGAGCCCGGCTCGTAGTGGCCGCCCCAGACATGGCGTTCGGTCGGGGTGACGGCATAGACGCCGCCACCGCCGACCAGGCCGGACAGGACCGCCTCGTCGTCCCATCGGGGCGCGCACAGCCACGTGAGCTCTCCGTGAGGCCCGCACAGCGCACCCCGCTCACCGTCGGCGATCAGTGCGTACTCGCGGAGCACGGTGGGCGGGAAGTCGTTCGTCAAGGGCGACGTTTGCATAGGCGCAACTATTTCGCGGATACTTGGCGGATGGGCTCAGGGGATGCCGGCCACGGTGACAGCAACGTCGAAGCCGACCAGGGCGGCGTGGCCGAGGGGGACGCCCAAGCCGGCGAACGGCTCGGGTGGGAGGACGACCCCGCCGACTCAGCCGACCTGGCCGAGCGCGACCGGCAGGTCGACTCCGTGCTGCGGGCCGCGCGGGTGTGGGTGGCGGTGGTGGCGCGTTCGGTCGCCGAGGTCGGGGACTCGGTGACGCTCAGCCAACTCCGGGTGCTGGTGGTCATCGCCACCCGCGGCCCGGTCAATCTGGGTGCCGTCGCCCGTGAACTCCGCGTCCACCCGTCCAACGCGACCCGCATCTGCGACCGGCTGGTGGCGGCGAGGTTGCTGCGGCGCGACGAGGACCCGAACGACCGGCGGCACCTCGCGCTCACCCTCACCCCGAAGGGCCGGCGGCTGGTCGACCAGATGATGCGGCACCGGCGGGCCGCGGTCGCCGAGGTCGTGGCGCGCATGCCGGAGGTCCAGCGCCGGCGCCTGGCCGGCGCGCTGGACGCGTTCGCGTCGGCGGCGGGTGAGGTCACGGACGTGGAGACCTCGATGCTGGGGTGGCAGGAGAGCTGATCCCCTGGCCGGGCTCTCCTGGCCCGCCGGCCGAGGCGTCGTTCGCCTGCTGGGCCTGGCCGGCCCTCCGCGCAGCATGCAGGCCGGCGAACGCCATCGCCGAGGCGATCGCCGTCTCGGTCAGCGCGAGCCGTCGCCGCCGGCGGTCGACCGCTGCCAGGCCCACCATGCTGAGCGCGTGCAGGGCGTCGACACCTGCGCCGAGGCGGTAGGCGGACGGGGAGGCGAGCGCGGTGGCGGCACCGGCCTGGACTGTGTGGCGTACGCCGAGTACCCGGGCAGCGAAGCGTTCGTGCCGGTCCAGCGGGCGGCCCGCCAGGTGCCGGGACACGAAGTCGGGGACCGTCGCCTCCGCCGTGCCGTACGTGAACCGGACCGCGCTCAGTGCCGTCACCGCGCCCAGTGCGGTGGCCGCCTTCTTCGCCGACCTCGCGCACAGGCCACCGACGGCACTGACCGCGTTCCCGGTGTTGCCCGTGGTGCCGACGGTTGCGGCGTTCCCGGCGTTCCCGGCGTTCGTCGCGTTCACCGGCGGACGACCTTCGCCGCCAGGGCGGCGAGCCCCGCGAGCCCACCGGCCGCCCCGGCCGCCGACAGCCTCGGATGGTGCGACGCCCACTGCTGCATGCTCTGCCCGGTCGCCCGCGTGCCGAACGGCCCGTGCGCGCCGAAGTCCTGTCCATCGGCGCCATCGGCGGGCTCCCACAGGTTGACCGGCTGGTCGGGGTCGCGGGGCTGGTCGGTCTGCTGGGAGCCGAAGCCGGTACGCCCGAGGTAGCGGTCGAGTACGCCGGGCGCCACGGCGTTCGCGATCAGCGTGGCCACCGTGCTGCCGCCCACCCAGTACTCGCGGCGGCGTGGGTGGTCCGCGGCGTACACGACACCGCGCGCGGCGACCTCCGGCTGGTAGATCGGGGGGACGGGCTGGGCACGGCGGGGGAGCCGCGACAGCACCCAGGTGAACTGCGGGGTGTTGACCGCCGGCAGCTGCACCATCGTCACGTGCACGTTGCTGCGCTCGTGCAGGAGTTCGCAGCGCAGCGACTCGTTGAAGCCCTGGATGGCGTGCTTGGCGCCGCAGTACGCCGACTGCAGGGGGATTCCCCGGTAGGCCAGCGCGGACCCGACCTGGACGATGGTGCCCGCGTCACGGTCACGCATCCGCCGCAGCGCCGCCATGGTGCCGTAGACGTAGCCGAGGTAGGTGACCTCCGTGACCCGCCGGAACTCGTCGGCCCCGATCTGGTGGAACGGTGCGAACACCGAGGTGAAGGCGACGTTGACCCACACGTCGATCGGGCCGAGCTCGTCCTCGATCCGGGCGGCGGCCGCCTCCACCTGGTCCGCGTCGGCGACGTCGACGGGGATCGGCAGCGCCCGCCCGCCGGCCTCGCCGACCTCGCGGGCGGCACCGGCCAGCCCGGTGTCGCCACGCGCGAGCAGCGCCACCTTCGCTCCGCGCGCACCGAACGCCTTGGCGGTGGCGCGCCCGACCCCGGCGCTCGCGCCGGTGACCACGACGACCTGAGGACTCATGCGTCCCTCTATACCTGCAATCGTTGCGTTGACGCAAATGATCGTTTGTCCGGTGACTCTCCTACCCCTGGCTCACTCCCGTAACCGGGGACATTCCAGTAGCCAGAGCACCCGCTCGGCCTGCCGCTCCGGTGTACCCGGCGGGTTGCGGCGTACCGACGGGCCGCCCGGCAACAAGGTGTACAACCACAGGGCCGCGGCCAGCCGCCTGCTCTGCAGGAAACGCTCCCGGTCCACGTCGAACCGGGTCCAGAACCCGTCCCAGTCGGTTCCCTGCGCGGAGAGGTGCTCGACGAGGGAGGCGAGCTCGTACGACACGTCGGAGCGGCCGGCGTCCTCGAAGTCCACGATCCGCACCCGCTTGCCGTCCCACAGGTAGTTGGCGAGGTTCGGGTCGCCGTGGCCGAGCACCTTCGCCGCTCCACCCGGCAGCCGGACGTCGACCAGCCACTCGCGTACGGCGTCGACGGCCCGGCCGAGCGGCCCCGGCGGGCGGGAGGCGCGCGCGAACCGCGTCCGGGCCACCGACAGCGCCTCGCGCGGTGCGAACCGGCGCCGGGGCATGGACCCGACCGGCACCGACCACAGGATTCGCAGCGCGGCTTCCAGGCCGTCGAGTTCCGGGCCGGTGAGCGCGCCGCCGAGAGGACGGCCGGGCAGTTCACCCACTGTCAGACTCGGAACGCTGGCCTCCAGGTCGGCCGCCAGCGGGGCGGGCGCCAGGTCGACGGTGTGAGCGTGCAGCAACCGCAACGCCGACCACTCGCGCAGGTGCTCGCCCCGGTCCCAGGAGCGGTACCGCTTGTGCACCACCCCGCCGAGAATGGACAGCTCGTGGGTCTGGGTGACCGTCTCGCCGGCGGCGCCGGTTCGCCGAGCCGTCGAGGACCTGGTCGAAGACACTGTGGTGGACATCGAAGGGATACCCCGCGGGCTCAGCCGGCACCGTTGGCGGGCGCGTCGCCGGTGCTGCCGTCTCCGGCGCGTCGGCTGCACACCGACTCGGTGACCCGGGCGGCGGCGGAGGACTGCACCCTGGCGTTGGTCGGGAGCACCAGGTCGTCCCCGGCCGTCCCGGCGTAGCAGTAGTCGCGAAGATCCACGAAGCCTCATCTCGTTCTTGGCAGGGGTTGAGGTCCCGTCGGCCATAGCAGATCGCGAACCATCGGCGGAGGAATGCCGAGGCCGCCTGTCGTTCGTGCGGAATAGATAGTGACATCTCCGTCCGTTTGTTACGAGGACATCGGCAAAATAACTCACGACCCGCGGGCGCGGAATTTCTTGATCTTGAAAGTCGTCGGAGATCTGCGCCGACACGTGTCCGAACTCCGGGTCGGCTTTCCTGATATGCGTACACTGCTGCCCGAGGAAATTATGAGGATCGGTGTTCTGAGTCAGTGGTTCGATCCCGAACCAGGTCCGGCGAGCCTTCCCGGTGTGCTTGCACGAGGTCTCGCAGCGCGGGGTCATGACGTTCAGGTCGTGACCGGCTTCCCCAATTATCCCGACGGTCGTGTCGCCGCGGGATACCGAATCCGCCGGCGCTTCGACGAAACATTAGAGAATGTCCACGTCAGGCGCGTCGCGCTGTACCCGAGTCATGATTCGTCGGCGATTCGGCGCACACTGACCTACGGCTCGTTCGCCGCCTCGGCCCTGCTGTCCGGGGTCGAACGACTGCGGGGGATGGATGCCGTGTGGGTCGGCAACTCACCGGTCACGGTGGCGGCGCCGATGTGGTGGATCCGGTATCGCTACCGGATACCCATCTTGTTGCATGTTCTCGACCTGTGGCCGGACACCGTCGCCGCGAGTGGGTTCATGAGCAACGGTAAGTTCCGCGCGGTCGAAGGGACCCTGAATTCCTGGTGCGGACGCATGTACCGCTCCGCGAGCAGCGTCGCCTACATCTCTCCCGGAGTGGGCCGGCTCCTGCAGGACAGAGGCGTACCGGCGGACAAGCTCACCTACGTTCCGCTGTGGGCCGAGGAGCACCTCACCCGCCGTCCGGTGGAGAGTATGCGAGCCGAACTCGGCCTGGACGAGCGCCACCTCGTGCTCGTGTACGCCGGGACGCTCGGCGGAGCACAGGGACTGGAGTCGCTCGTCGACGCCTGCGCGAAAGTGGACGATCCCAACTTCTGCTGCCTGGTCGCGGGGTCGGGAGTATCCGAAGCTGATCTCCGCCGGCGGGCTCGAGACGTCGGAGCCACCAACGTCCGCTTTCTCGGCCGGGTCCCGAAGGAGCGCATGCCGGCGTTGATGGCGACCGGAGACATTCACTACGTGAGCCTTCGTCCGTCCGCGATGGCCGCATACACCATGCCGAGCAAGGTGCAGGCGACACTGGCCGCCGGCAAGGCCATGCTCGTCGCCGCCGACGGAGACGTCGCGTCCGTGGCGCGTGAGAGTGGAGCCGGAATCGCGGTCGGGTCGGCCGACACCGCGCTGGTGCTGGAGGGGATCCGGCAGGCGGCGATTCTCGGACGGAGAAACCTGCGGCTTCTCGGCGAGCGCGGCCGCGACTACTACTACCGGACCTTCTCCGCGGCGACGGGGGTGGGACGCGTGGAGAGCGCCCTGCGGAAGATCGCACGACAGGAGGTATCCCATGCCGGCTGATCCGGCAGCAGACATGGCCGGTGCGGTCATCGCGATCACCGGCGGGACTGGCTCCTTCGGAGCGACGATGGTCGAACGGCTGTTGTCCAGGGACGCGCGCGCCGTGCACGTGCTGAGTCGGGACGAGGCCAAGCAGGACGCCATGCGGCGACGCTTCGCCGACGATCGGCTGAAGCTCTTCCTGGGCGACGTGCGGGATCCGCGAAGTGTCGGGGAAGCAGTGTCCGGCACCGACTACGTCTTCCACGCGGCGGCCCTCAAGCAGGTGCCCTCGTGTGAGTTCTTCCCGCAGCAGGCGGTGAGCACCAACGTGCTCGGCAGCCGGAACGTCATCGAGGCCGCCGCGGCAGCAGGAGTGCGGTCGGTGGTCTGCCTCAGTACGGACAAGGCGGTTTACCCGATCAACGCCATGGGCATGTCCAAGGCTCTGATGGAGAAGACCGCTCAAGCTTTCGCAAGGAACAACCCCGGATCCGCGACGGTCGTCTCGGTGACCCGGTACGGCAACGTGATGTACTCCCGCGGTTCGGTCATCCCGCTGTTCGTGGATCAGCTACGCGCGGGCCGGCCGTTGACGATCACCGAGCCGACGATGACGCGGTTCATGATGACGCTCACGGAGTCGGTGGAGTTGGTGGAACACGCGTTCGTCCACGCCGAGCCCGGAGACCTCTTCGTACGCAAGGCATCGGCCTGCACCGTCGAGGTGCTGGCACGCGCCCTGGCGAAGCTTCTCGGCTACGGCGAGCCGGAGATCAAGGTGCTGGGACCTCGTCACGGGGAGAAGCTCCACGAGACCCTGCTCAGCAGGGAGGAGATGGTGCGCGTCAGCGACCAGGGCGACTACTTCCGTGTACCGCTGGACACACGGTCCCTCGACTACGAGGTCTACTTCGACCAGGGCGCACCGGAGGCCGCAGTCGTGGAGGACTACTCCTCGGACAACGCCGAGCGAATGGATGTCGAGCAGGCCATGGCTCTCCTCGCGACCATCCCGGAGATCCGGTCGATGACGGAACGGATCCCGCTGTGAAGGTCGTCGTCACGGGTGGGAACGGATTTCTGGGCTGGCACCTTCGGGTCCGCCTGCATGCGCTCACCGACCACCAGGTCGTCTCGATCGGCCACGCCGAGTGGGACCGGCTTGATGCAGAACTCAAGGACGCCGACGCACTGGTACATCTCGCGGGCGTCAACCGGGGTACGGACGAGCAGGTCGAGCAGGGTAACGTCGCGCTGGCGCAGATGGTCGGCCGGGCGGTCCGTGACAGCGGACAGTTGTCGCGCGTGATCTTCGCCAACTCCGTCCACGCCGGCGCCGACACACCCTACGGACGGGGCAAGGCACAGGCCGGAATCCTGCTGGCGGACAGTGCGACGACTCGCGGAGCCCGGTTCGTCGACGCCGTCCTGCCCAACCTGTTCGGGGAGCACGGCCGCCCGGCATACAACTCCTTCGTCGCGACCTTCGTTCGTGCTCTGGTGGACGAGAGGCTCCCGACCATCGACGACCGGCCGGTGGAGTTGCTCCATGCCCAGCGCGCTTCGGCGGACCTCATCGACGCGCTGGACCCGGAGCACCCGGAGATGGTCCGGCCGCGAGGTGAGGACACGTCGGTCGCCCAGGTGTGGGAATTGCTTCGCGGAATGCACCACCTGTACAGGGGTGGTGAGTTACCTCCGCTGACGACGCAACATGAAGTTGACTTGTTCAACACACTTCGCGCGGCCATGTTTCCACAAACCTATCCGATGCGGCCGACCTCCCACCACGACGAGCGCGGAAGCCTGGTCGAGTGCGTACGATCACACGGCGGCACCGGGCAGAGCTTCGTGTCCACCAGCATGCCCGGCGTGACGAGGGGAGACCACTTCCATCTGGGCAAGATCGAGAGGTTCCTCGTCGTCCGCGGCCAGGCGCTGATCAATCTCCGCCGGCTCTTTCACCCGGAGCCGATCTCGTTCGCGGTGTCCGCCGATGCGCCCGCGATGGTCGACATGCCGACGATGTGGGCACACAACATCGTCAACACCGGTCCGGGCGAGCTCGTCACGTTCTTCTGGACCCACACGTTGCACGACCCGATCGAGCCGGACACCTACGCCGAGCGGGTCCGGCCGCAACTCGGGAGCCCGGGGTGAGCTACCCGGACGTCCGGGAGGATGCGGCCATCCACCCGGACGTGCAGGTCCTGCAGCCAGAAGACGTGGCCGCGGTCGCCCGTCTGCACGTTCGGTCGTTCACCCGGTTCTTCCTGACCTGTCTCGGTGAGCGTTTCCTCAGGGAGTTCTACCGAGCTTTCGTGGAGGATCCCGCCGCGGTGACGGTCGTGGCTCGAGACGCGACCGGCAGAGTCGTCGGGGCGGTGGTCGGGTCGGTGGCGCCCGACCAGTTCTTCCGCCGCATGCTTCGCAGGCAACTGATTCCTCTGCTGGTGGCCAGTCTGTTGGCAGCGCTCCGGCGTCCGACCACGGTGGCGCGCCTCCTCCGCGGGCTGTGCTATCGAGGTGGGGTCCCGTTCAGGGTGCGGGGAGCGCTGCTGAGTTCCATCTGTGTCGATCCCGTCCTGGAGGCTTCCGGCATCGGTCGCCGACTGCTGGAGGCCTGGTGGTCTGCCGTACGGGCCCGTGGTGTCACCGACGCCTACCTGAGCACCGACGCCGAAAGGAACGGCCGGGTCAACCGCTTCTACCAACGGGCCGGCTGGGAGTTGCTGGGCAGTTATCGCGTGGCCGGAGGACGCCGGATGAACTGCTACCGGATCTCGGCGCCGCCAGGCTGAGAATCCTCTTTCCGACCACGGTTCCGCCCGGAGAAGCCGTGCGATTCCTCGTCGGGATTGGGATTCTCTCAGATCGCCCGGTCTGGCGGCCGAGCTCACGTTCATCGGCTTAACTGGCCACCGAGGGTCGTGTCCTGCGAGGAACTCACGATGACGCGGCCGGATACGGGGGGTATCAGGGTGAAGCGTGGGGTGAGGATTCTTGCCCGCCGGCCGGTCGTACTCGCCGGCCTTGACGGTGCTGCCTGGTTGCTTTCGATGGTCACGTTCGCCGCTCTTCGAATGGACATCGCCAGTGGTCCTGTCCCGTGGGGCGGAGTGATCACTCTCGGGCTGTCGGCGACCGTGTTGCACGCAGGCTTCGGCTGGGTGGTGCGTCTGCACCAGGGACGCGCGATGATGGGCAGCTTCGAGGAGATGCTCCTACTCGGCGGCGTGACCGGATCCGTCGGGATCGTCATCGTGATCGCCGACGCGGTCGCCGCCCAACCGCTCGTCCCGAGGACGGTTCCGGTCGCGGCCTCGTTCATGACGTTCGCCCTGGTGGCCTGGTGGCGTGCCGGGTGGCGGCGGATCCGGGAGCTCGGAGGCCGAAACCAGCCCGACACCGGGAGCACCCCCGTCCTGATCTTCGGTGCCGGGGACGGTGGATGCCAGTTGGTGAACTCGATGATGCGGGACCCCCGGCGGACCTGGCGACCGGTCGGCCTGTTGGACGATGATTCGCACAAGCGATACCGGCGGCTGCGCGGCGTTCCGGTGATGGGTACTTTCGACGACCTCGCCGACGTGGTCGCGCAGACCGGTTGTCGCACGTTGGTGGTGGCGATCCCCAGCGCCGGTGGGGAACTGATGCGTACGGTCGAGAGTCGCGCGGCGGCCCTCCACCTGGACCTCAAGGTGCTGCCCGGTGTCGCCGAACTGCTCAACGGCCAGGTGGCGGTCTCGGACCTGCGCAGTCTGGAGGTGGGCGATCTGCTCGGCCGCCACCAGATCGACACCGACGTCGGTGCGGTTGCGGGCTACCTCACCGGCCGGAGGGTTCTGGTGACCGGGGCAGGCGGTTCGATCGGTTCGGAACTGTGCAGACAGATCCATCGCTACGCGCCGGCCCAGCTGATCATGCTGGACCGCGACGAGTCCGCTCTGCACGCCGTCCAGTTGTCCATCCAGGGCAGGGCGATGCTGGACACACCGGACGTCGTTCTGGCCGACATCAGGGACACCCAGCAGATCCTCGAGATCATGGAGAAGCGACGTCCGGAGGTGGTGTTCCACGCCGCGGCGCTCAAACACCTTCCCATGCTGGAGCAGTACCCCGCCGAGGCGGTCAAGACCAACGTGTGGGGAACGCTCGCGGTTCTCGACGCGGCGAAGGCTGCCGGCGTACGCCGTTTCGTCAACATCTCGACCGACAAGGCCGCGAATCCGGTCAGTGTGCTCGGCTACTCGAAACGGATCGCCGAGGGGCTCACGGCCGCCGCCGCGATGGACACAGGTGAGACCTTTCTCAGTGTCCGGTTCGGCAACGTGCTGGGGAGCAGAGGGTCGGTGCTCACCGCGTTCACCGCCCAGATCGAGGCCGGCGGTCCGGTGACGGTGACCGATCCGGATGTCACGCGTTACTTCATGACCGTCCAGGAAGCCGTGCAGTTGGTGATTCAGGCGGCGGCGATCGGCGAGGCGGGGGAAGCGCTCGTCCTCGACATGGGCGCGCCCGTTCGTATCGACGATGTCGCCCGGCGGTTGATCGGGATGTCCGGTCGGCGGATCGAGATCGTCTACACCGGACTGCGGCAGGGCGAGAAGGTGCACGAGGAGCTGTTCGGCGACGGCGAACCAGACCGTCGGCCTGTTCATCCGCTTGTCTCCCACATCGCGGTACCCGCCGTGGAGCCGGCCACCGTCCAGGCCATCGACCTGTGGAGCGGCCCTGGGCAGGTGGTGGAGACACTGCGGGAGACCTGCGAGAAGATGAGTGCCGGCGTGAGCACGCGCTCGGTGCCCTGGGTCAGCCGGTGAGCGCCGCGCGTACGGTCTGAGCCAGGATGCCCGGGGGTGAGGCGACGACGAGCAGCACCGCCGCGACGCCCAGGTCGAGTCAGTCGTATGAGCAGTTCCGCTCGGGATCAGCGCAGGACGTCGCGAACCGTCTCGATCACCCGGTCGACATCCTCGTCGGTCATTCCGGAGTACAGCGGGATGCTCACCACCCGCTCGAAAACGCTGCTGGCGACCGGGAACATCTCATCCCGAAGGTCGTACTGTTCTCGCCAGTACGAATGCATGTGCAACGGAATGAAATGGACGCTGCAGCACACCCCGCGACGCGACATCTCCGCGATGAACTCGTTTCGCCCGAGCTCGGCGTCGTCCCAGAGCCGGACGACGAACAGATGCCACGAATGAATGTCACCGGCCGGGGCCTCCTCCGGCAGATCGAGCGGAAGATCGGTGAAAGCGGTCCGGTAACGTTCGGCGATCTGCTCGCGTCGCAGGTGCATCTTCTCCGCGCGGTCGAGTTGAACCAGCCCCATCGCGGCCGCGGTGTCGGTGAGGTTGTACTTGTATCCCGCCGCCGCGATGTTGTAGCGCCAGGCGGGACGGTCGCTGCGATACCTGTCGAAGGCGTTGCGGTCGATGCCGTGCAACCTGGTCATTCGAACGTGCTTCGCCAGGTCGAGGTCTCGGGTGACCAGCATTCCGCCCTCGCCCGTCGTGATCGTCTTCGTCGCGTAGAAGCTGAAGACGGTCGCCGTACTGTGCCCCGCACCGACGGGTACGCCCTCGCTCGCACTGGGAAACGCGTGAGCCGCGTCCTCGACGACGTGCAGGTGATGCCGGACGGCGAACTCGTGAAGCCGGGACGGTGATACCGCCCTGCCCGCGAAGTGGACCGGAAGGACGGCTCGCGTGCGTTCGGTGACCTTGCGCTCGGCGTCGGCCAGATCGATGTTGAGGGTCACCGGGTCACTGTCGACGAATACGGGCCTGGCACCCAGGTGGACGACGATCTCGGCGGTCGCGGTGAACGTCCACGTCGGTACGAGAACCTCGGCGCCGGGGCCGATTCCGGCGGCCTCCAGCGCCAGGTGCAACCCGGCGGTCGCGGAGTTCAGCGCGACCGCCTGCGCACCGTCGCCACACAGAGCGGCGAACCGGCGCTCGAATTCCTCGACCCTGGGCCCGCTGGACAACCAGCCGGACCTCAGCGCGTCCGAGACGGCCTGGATCTCCTCCTCGCCGATGTCCGGTAGCGCGAAGGGGAGAGTGTGATCGGCCATGCCAGCCCCCACGAGGCGTTGTGAGCGAATACGGTGAAGAGGTTACGGTCCATATATGCAATTCCCCTTCGGAATATGGCTACCACCCACGTAGGCCGAAAGTTGTCCGAACTCAACTGTTCTCCTCTTTGGGACGCATGTTACGAAAATCTCACTCTGCTGTGAGCCGTCGGCCAAGTCCCGACAAGAATGCCGCTGATGTCCGTAATATGGAGCAAGTACCGGTTGGGCGCGCCCGGATTTGCCCACAGTTCGGAGCCGTCGGACCCGCGGCGGGTAGGGAGTCGCACGTGAAGGTCATGACGGTTGTGGGAACGCGACCGGAGATCATTCGGCTTTCCCGGGTTATTCCGCGCCTGGACTCCGCGGTAGGTCACGTGCTCGTCCATACCGGCCAGAACTACGCCTACACGCTGTCGGACATCTTCTTCGACGAGCTCCGGCTACGACGACCGGACCACTATCTCGGGGTCGACACCTCGACGCTCGGCCGGATGCTGGGTGACACCCTGATCAAGGTCGAGGAGACAATCGTTGCCGAGCGGCCCGATGCCCTGTTGGTTCTCGGCGACACCAACAGCTCGATTGCGGCGCTCATGGCGAAGCGACTGCGGATACCGGTCTTCCACATGGAGGCCGGAAACCGGTGCTTCGACGAGAACGTGCCCGAGGAGACCAACCGTCGACTCATCGACCACATCGCCGACTTCAATCTGGTCTACACCGAGCACGCGCGGCGCAACCTCCTCGCCGAGGGCATCCACCCCCGACGTGTCCTCCTCACAGGTTCCCCGATGAAGGAGGTCCTCGACCACTACCGTCCGCAGATCGATGCGTCGACGGTGCTCGATCGCCTCTCCGTGGCAAGCGGGGAGTACCTCCTGGTGAGCGCCCACCGCGAGGAGAACGTCGACGACCCGCAGCGGCTGCGGGGACTTCTCGAGTGCATCACCGACCTTCGTGATCGATGGGCGCTGCCTGTGATCGTGTCCACCCATCCGCGGACGAGGAAGCGGATCGAGGCGCTCGACGGCTGGTCGTCACCGGACCGGGTCAACTTCTGCGAACCCTTTGGTTTCTTCGACTACGTCAAGCTGCAGCTGGCGGCGTTCTGCGTCGTGTCCGACTCGGGAACGATCTCCGAGGAGGCGTCGATCCTGGGGTTCCCCGCGGTCACCCTGCGCACCTCGGTCGAACGGCCCGAGGCGCTGGACGCCGGCACCATCGTGACAGCGGGGATCGACCCGCTCACCGTGGTGGCTGCCGTGGAGTTGGTGACGTCGGGATCGCGAAACCGTGCGCCGAGCATCGCCACGCCGGAGTACCTCGTCGTCGACTGCGCAGAGCGAACGGTCCGCTTCATCCTCGGTACGGCCCACGCCTACCGGGAGATCACCGGTATCCGGGACGGAGCCGGTGGCCATCTCCGATAGCGCCGTCTCCGGTAGCGCCCGCTTCGCCGCTACCGGAGACAGAGGGGAAAGAATTTCCTCGGGTTCCCGGGGAAGGCCGAACTAGTCACCTCTTTCACTTCACCCCGGTCATTTCTTGCTGCGGCGGCCTCCGCCGACAACGTCGAGGGCGTGGCCCCCGGGCGAGGGCACCTTCGCGTGTGGAGAGGGAGATCGGCCGGTGATCGCCGGAGTCCGGCGCTGATACCCGTAGCCGTAGCCGTACGACTCGGCGGTGCCGCGTTGCGGGCACCGGTTGAGCACTGTGCCGACCAGTCGGGCATGGACGGAGTTGAGGCGCTCGACCGAGCCGCGTACCTGATCTCGGGTGGTCATGCCGAACCTCACGACCAGCAGCGCACCGTGGGCCTGTGCGGCGAGGAGCGCGCCGTCGGTCACCGGCAGCAGCGGGGGACTGTCGATGAGGACGACATCGAAGCTGCGCCGCAGCTCGTCGACCACACCGGCCATCGCTTTCGACTGGAGCAGTTCGGCTGGGTCGGGTGGAAGCTGGCCGCTGGTGAGGACGGACAGACCAGGCGTTCCCCACTCCTGCAGGGCGGTGCTCAAAGCGACCCGGCCGATGAGGACGGTGGTCAGGCCGATGGCGGGTTCGAGTCCGAGGTACTCGGCGATTCTGGGCCGACGCAGGTCGCCCTCGACCAGGACCACCCGCTTGCCTGCCTGGGCCAGCGTGATGGCCAGATTGCAGGCGGTCGAGGTCTTACCTTCATCAGGGACCGAGCTGGTGAGAACGAAGACCTTGCTCGGTTGGTCCACGTTGGTGAACTGCAGGTTGGTCCGGAGTACGCGGAACGCCTCGACCCGCGGCGCGCTCGCGTCGAGGTCGGTGATGATGCGTCGTTTGCCGGCCCGGTGGTCGAACGGCATCGAGGACAGGTTGGGCGCACCTACGAGTTGGGTCAGGTCGTCCGCGCGGCGAATCGAGGTGTCCAGACTGTCGCGCAGGGCCGCCATGCCGATTCCCAGCAGCAACCCGAGGACGGCGCCGATGCCGAGGTTGCGGATCGGCCGTGGCTCCACCGGGTTCCTCGGGGTCTCGGGCGGGCCAAGGACGCTCGCCTTGATCGGTGGCTGCTTCTTGCCCGGCGCTGTCTCCAACTGCTGTACGAACGACGTGAACTCAGCGGCCACCGCCATCGCGAGGCGTTGTGCCCGCCGCGGGCTGGCGTCGATGACCGTGATCCGGAGGATGACGGTGTTCGGCGCCACCTCGGCCTTGATCTGCCGACTCAGTGCGGCCCGGCTCTCGTCGAGGTCGAGTCGGTCGACCACCCGCTGGGCGATCTCGGGTCCTGTCACTATGTCCGCGTACGACGCCACCCGCTGCTCGGAGAGCAGACTGCCCTGGTAGGCATCGACGGTGTCCCCGGACTGCGCGGAGACGAACAGCCGGACGGTCGAGGCGTACTTCGGCGTCATCTGCACCGTTGCGGCGGCGGAGGCGGCGATCGCCAGCAGCACTACGGTGGCGATCAGACGCCACCGGCGTCGCAGAACCTTGAGGTAGTCGCGAAGCTCCACGAAGACAGTCCGTTCTCTCTGTAGCGGGTGGGGCTGGTCTCTACTCCCGGCGCTGGGGGTCGGGCAGGTCAGCCTGCCCGAAGTGTTGCCATGCACGTACTAGGCGTAACCTCGCTTACCTCGACGGGTCTCCGGGGAGGCACCGACGGCCCCGATCGGTCCGGACGGACTGGGAGCGACCAAGGCCCTGACCGTGCCGGCGAGGATCTTCAGGTCGCCGAGGAACGACCGGGTGTCGACGTAGGCCGCGTACATCTGCACCTTCCGCGGAAGGACCACCGAGACGTAGTGCTCCTCCGGGTCGGCGGCCAGGGCGAGCTCGGCCGACTCGTTCCGATAGGTGATCGACGCCGGGTCGGTGATGCCCGGCCGCACCGACAGGATGTGGTCGCGCACGGCCGCCGGCCAGTGCGCGACGTACTTGCGGAGTTCCGGCCGCGGCCCGACCAGGCTCATGGTGCCGGTCAGAACGTCGTAGAGCTGCGGCAACTCGTCGAGTTTGGTGGCCCGGAGGATGCGGCCGAGGCGGGTGATTCGCGGGTCTCGATCGGAGGTCACACTGACGCCGGGGGCGTTGCGCATGGTGCGGAACTTGTGGATCAGGAACGCCCGGCCCGCCCGGCCCACCCGTTCCTGCCGGAACAACACTGGTCCGCCGTCGAGCAGGCTCACGGTCGCTATCGCCACGAAGACCGGCGAGAGGACGACGAGGAGGATGGCGGCGACGAGGACGTCGAAGAGCCGTTTCGTCATCGCATGATCTTTCTCACGGCATCGAGGACCTGCTCGATATCGGCCTCGGTCTTTCTGGAGAGCAACAGCGGGCACGGAAGTGTGCAGTCGGGCATGACCGCCTCGAATTGATCAATCGATCATTATTAGTACAGACAGCCTATCTTCCTTAGTCGCCGAATGCCGTTATACGCAGATCTGGTGTCGTGCATCCTTCCTGGTAGCTTAAGCGCTTCTGAGCGGGTATTCCCGATTACGCCACACCACACCCGCCCCCGGGGGACAGTTCCGCTGCACGTGGCGCGTACTCACAGGTTCTGGGCGGTGAGGACGATGAACAACACGATCACCGCCTCGCTGATGATCCAGGAGTTGTTGTTCATCCAGTCCCGCACACGCGGTAGCAGGTGGCGGCCGCGCTCGCCCAGCGCCAGCACACACAGGGCCGGCAACAGAACCAGGGGCGCGACGATCCGGGCGCCGAGACACCAACGAGGTCCCGCACGAAGCTCGCCGCGAGGTAGGCGATCGTGCACACCGCGAGGATGGACAGCGCCGCACCGGCCACGTAGGCGAGCGAGCACCGGCCCCACCGCGGGTTGGTGGCGAGGAACACCGCACTGACGATCTGCGGGCCGGCCACCTGACGACCGCGAGCGGCAGGACGGTCAGGAGATCACGCACGGGGAGGACTCCTCCACGCTCGAGGCGGCGTCCTGACGCCGCTCCACTCCCACTCTCGCATCGGCGGCGGCGCGTAGAGTCGAGAACGACACCGCTACCACAGGCCGGAGAGATCCCCATGGAATATGAGCGGTTTCTCGCTGTCGTGGACGCTGCCGGTGGCCTCGGCCGGGACGGCGCCGAGCGCGCCACCACGGCGACCCTGCAGACCCTGGCCGAGCGTGTCTCTTCGCAGAAGGCCCGCGAGCTGGCGAGTGCGCTGCCGCCGCAGCTGGGTCCGCTGGTGACCACCGAGGCTCCGCCCGAACGATTCGACGTGGACGATTTCCTGCGCAGGGTGGCCGAGCGGGAGGGAACCGCCCCAGAACCGGCTGAACGCGACGCCGAGGCGGTCTTCACCGCACTCGCGCAGGCGCTCGGAGATCGCGAGTTCGCCAACCTGGTCGCCCAGCTTCCCAAGGACTACGCCTACCTGCTGCCGGGTGGCCCGCCGGTGGTCCCGGCGGAGGAACTCGTGGCGAAGGTGTCCGAACGCACCGGCCTGGACGATCAGGCCGCCCGCCGTTCCATCGACGCCGTACTCGAGACGCTGGCAGAGCGCGTGTCGGTGGGGGAGGCCAACCACCTGGTCGGCCGGCTTCCCGTTCCGTTGCACGAGCCGCTGCGCCGGGGCCTTCGCCACAATCCCGGCCCCGGCCGGCGGATGTCCCTCGCCGAACTCCTCGCCCTGATCGCCGAACGCGACGATGCTCCGCCCGACAGGGCGCTGGAGCATGCCCGGGCGGTGTTCATGGTCGTACGCGAGGCGGTGGGCGAGGAGTTCTTCGACTGTGGTGTGCACCTGCCGCCGGACCACACGGTGCTCTGGGCCCGGACCGCACCGACCTGAGGTTGCTGCCTCCGGGTCCGGAGTGACCGAGGGCATGCGGACCGGGTTGGGGTCCGCGGCTCAGGGCAGCAACGGAAGGAACACCCGCATCGGCCCGGCCTCCCGGTTGGCCCACGCGTAGTAGGGCACCGCGGTGATCTCGGCGGGCCGGGTCGGCAGCGGTTCGGCAGGCACGTACGGCCGGTGCAAGGGCTCGTCCTCGTCCACCTTCAGCGCGGAGCCGGTGGTGTGCAGCGTGACCACCCCGCCGAGCAGGTCCGCGGCGAACTCCGGGCGCCAGGTCTCCTCGCCCGCAAGGCGCAGGTCGGCGACGGCGGCGTCGGCGTGGTCGCTCTGCTCGACACAGTAGACGAGCGGGCCCCGGGTGACTGCCACCCGCCGGTGCCCGGCCGCCACCCGAGGATGCGTGCCGATCTGCCGTACAGGCATGGTGAAGTCCAGCCGCACCTCGTCACCGGGTTGCCAGGTGCGGGTGAGCACGAGGTAGCCGGAACGGCGTTCGGGGGTGACGACCTCCTCACCCACCCGGACGGTGGCCTCGCCGGCCCACGCGGGTACGGGCAGGAACACGCTGAACTCCCGCGCCTCCACCGGTGTCAACCGCAGCTGGACAGTGCCCTCCCAGGGCAGCCCGCAGCTGAGCTCCACGCCGACCGAGCTACCGTCGGGCAGCCTCACCCGGGCGGAGTTTCCGACGTACAGCTGGACCCACAGTCCTTCGTCGGAGGTGGTGTAGACGTAGCCCGGCAGCGAGGCGAGCAGCCGGGCGATGTTGGGCGGGCAGCAGGCACACGTGAACCACGGTGAGCGGCGGTGCCGGCCCTCGTCGGCGAGCGGGTTCTGGTAGAAGAACTCGGTGCCGGACTGGGAGAGTCCGGGCAGCACGCCGTTGTAGAGAGCGGTCTCCACCGCGTCGCGGTAGGCCCCGTCGCCGGTGCGCAGCAGCAGCCGCCAGGCGAGGAAGATGTGGGCGATCGCTGCACAGGTCTCGTTGTACGCGCGGTCCGGGAGCTCGTACGCGTCGCCGAACGCCTCGCCGTCCCAGCGCGCGCCGACGCCTCCGGTGACGGCCGTCTTGTGCCTGGACAGGTCGGCCCACAGCCGGTCCACGACCGCCGAGAGCTCCTCGTCTCCGGTCTCGAGTACGACGTCGGCGGCCGCGGCGTAGAGATAGAGCGCGCGAACCGCGTGCCCGGTGACGAACGACTGGTCCCGCAGACGCGCGTGGTCGAGGAGGTACTCGCTGCCGTTCAGGACGCCCATGCCCCGGGAATCCAGCTGCCAGACGGCGAGCCGCAGCCACCGCTCGTCGCCGGTGGCGCGGTACAGCTCGACCAGCGCCATCTCCAGGCACGGGTGGCCGCACGTGCCGGGAACGTCGCCGGGTGCGAAGCGCGCCTCGATGTGACCACAGGCGCGTTCGGCCACGTCGAGCAGGGCCCGGCTGCCGGTGGCCCGGAAGTGCGCGACCGCGGCCTGGGTGAGGTGCCCGATGCAGTACATCTCGTGGCGTACGACAAGGTCGGTCCAGCGTTCGGCCACCCGGTCCACCGAGAAGTAGGTGTTCAGGTAACCCTCGCCGTCCTGGGCGGCCTCGAACAACCGGATCACCTCGGCCAGCCGTTCGGCCACCGCGCGGTCGTCGGTCGAGGCCAGGCTCCACGAGGCGGCCTCGGCCCACTTGTAGACGTCGGAGTCGGAGTAGTACATGCCGTGGAAGGGCTCGCCCGGCGTGTGCCCGGCCGCCCGGCGGAAGTTCGTCAGCGCACCGGTCGTCTCGCACTGCTCGTGCTGTGCCGGGATCGTCTGCTCCCGGTTTCTGTCAAGGCGGGGTTGCCAGAAGGCGTCGTGCACCTCGACGTCGCCCACGCCGACCGGGCGCAGCCGGGCGTACGGGCTGCGCGTCGTGTCGACGACTGGGGCGTGCGGGCTGGATGTCTCGGTGGTCATCGGGATTACTCCGTCGGTCGGCTGCAGCGGGCGTGGGTGAGGCGTGGTCAGGGGGATCTCAGGCGTCGGGCACCAGCGGGGCGTCGCTCGTCCAGACCGGGTCGTCGCCGGTGGGGGCGGGGCAGGACGCGCGTACGGCAATCGAGCACGGCAGCCGGCTGATCCCCGGCGTCACCGTGCCGTCGATCGATGCCAGCAGCGTCTCCCCGACGACGCGGCCGAGCCGGTAGAGGTTCATGTCGACCGACGCGAGAGCCGGTCGGGTCGAGGCCGCGAGCAGCGTCCAGTTGTCGAAACCGACCAGGGACACGTCCTCGGGCACCCGGCGCCCCATCGCGGCGAGGCCGTCGGCGGCGCCGCGGGCGATCTGGTCGTTCCCGCAGAAGATCCCGTCGATCTCCGGCTCACGTTCCAGCAGCCGGCGTACCTGGGTGAAGCCCATCTCCTCGCTGAACGGCCCGTAGACCACGCGCGAGTCGGGGAGGTCCAGGCCCTCGTCGGCCAGGGCGGCCCGGGCGCCGGTGACCCGGTCGCGGACCGCGGCGTAGGACGGCGGTCCGGTCAGGTGGGCGATCCGCCGGCAGCCGTACCGCGTCAGCTGCCGGACCGCGAGCCGGCCGCCGTGCTCGTCGTCGACGGTGACGCTGGTGTCGGCCGGATCCGCGGACACGGTGTAGGCGTAGACGACCGGGAACGGCAGGTCCCGCATGACCCGCGGCGCCGGGTCGGTTTCCCGGCCGGTGACGATCAGCCCGTCCACGCGCCGGGCGGTCAGCGCGTCGATGTAGTGGCGTTCGCGTACGGCGTCGCGGCGGGCGTCGCACAGCAGCAGGCTGCAGGTGTCCGCTGACAGCGCGTCCTCGACCCCGCCGAGCAGGGCGGGGGTGAACCGGCCGTAGCCGTTGCGGGTGAGCAACCCGACCGTGTAGGTGCGGCCGCTGGTGAGCGAGCGGGCGTTGCGGTTGGGCCGGAACCCCAGGTCGCGGGCGGTCTGGACGATGCGTTCCCGGGTCTCCGGGCGCATCCGGCCCTTGCCGTTGAGGCCCTTGGACGCCGTGGCGACGGAGACGCCGGCGACGCGGGCGATGTCGCGGATGGTCGGGGCCACGGTTCCTCCGGGTACACGGGTGAGAAAACGGTTAGTCGCTGTCGCGGCCCTGAGCATGCCCGCCGGAATGCCATGCTGGCAAGAGGGTGGGCCAGTGCAATGTCCTCTGATGGCAGAGTGTGGTCGTCCGACCGCGCCATCTTTGAGAAACAGTTTTCTCAACCGTTGAACCGTTGACGTTCGTTCGGCGCGCGGACTAGCGTCGCTGCTCGTCCCCACCTCAGCCGTCGCCAGGTACGTGGCAGGAGCATGTGATGAACGACCTCAACCATTCCGGTTTTCCGACGCGCGCCGGGCTAGCCAGCCGTCGGTCGGTACTCCGCTGGGCCCTCACCGGCGCCGCCGCGACCGGCGCCGCACCGCTGCTCGCCGCGTGCGGTGGCTCCTCCGGCGGAGGCGGGTCGACAAAGGACGGCGGCCAGGTGACGCTGAAGGTCGTGGGCTTCGAGGTCAACCCCGACGAGAAGGGCGGCGCGCTCGACAAGGCCTACAAGAAGTTCCTGGCAGATTTCCAGCGCAAGCACCCGACGATCAAGATCGAGTCGCTGCCCACGCCGCCGGAGTTCGACACCAAGATCATCGTCGACCTGGCCTCCGGGACCGCGCCCGACCTGTGGGCGCAGGACGCCTCCAGCCTGGCGCCGCTGATCGAGCGTCAACTCCTGCTGGACATGCGCAAGGCCCGCGAGAAGCTGCCCTCGCTCGACCTGGGCCGGTTCTTCCCGTCCGTCCTCGCGATCCACAAGCAGAAGGACGGCGCGATCTACGGCCTGCCCAACGACTTCACCCCGATGGTCGTCTACTACAACGCCGACCTGCTGAGGAAGGCCGGTGCCACTCCGCCGGCGGCGGGCTGGAGCTGGGAGGACCACCTGGCCCTGGCCCAGCAGCTCACCCGGGACGAGAAGGGCCGCGCCAGCACCGACGCCGGCTTCGATCCGGGCAAGGTCACCCAGTGGGGTTACCGCGCTGGGAAGTACGCCTACCAGTGGGTGTTCAAGGTGTGGCAGAACGGCGGCGACGTGCTGTCCCCGGACCGCACCACCGCCAGCGGCTACCTCGACTCACCGGCCACCCTGGAGGCGCTGCAGTGGCACGCCGACCTGGTGCGCAAGCACAAGGTCGCGCCGAACCCCTCCACGCTCGACTCGCTCACCCAGAAGTCCAGCTTCGCCGCGCAGTTCGTGGCCGGGAAGTTCGCTATGTACGACAGCGGCCACTGGGAGCTGGTCGGACTGTCCGACAGCGAGGGCTACAAGCCTGAACTGGTCGGCGTGGTCGAGCAGCCCCGCCGCAAGACCGACGCGACGGTGCTGTACGAGTCCAGCTTCGTCGTCCGCCACGACCTGCCCGACGACAAGCTGGCGGCGGTGGCGAAGTTCGTCGAGGCGGCCACCAACCGCGGGTACCAGGACACCAAGGCGATCACCGGGATCGCGCTGTCGGCCAACCAGGCCGCGGCGAAGGCGTCTCTTGACAACCCGAAGTCGCAGTTCGCCCAACTGGACAAGGTGTTCGTCGCCGCCACCGCCAAGGGCCGGCCGCCGTCGGGGTCGAAGGTGGCGAAGTACCCCACGGTCGAGAAGCGGCTGGACGAGATGATGGACCGGATCCTGCGCGGCGGTGCGGTGGAGGCCGAGGCGGCCAAGACGGTCAAGCTCGTCGACCAGGAGCTGAAGGCGAAGTGACCACGGTCCAACTCCGTGAGACCCGGCGGCCGGGCCCCTCCCGGCCGCCGGTCCGGCCGGGGCTGTGGCGGAGGTTCTGGGGCCGTTCGAACGAACGCGCCGGCTACCTGTTCATCCTGCCGGCGTCGGCGCACCTCGTACTGTTCGTGCTGATTCCGATCGTCTTCAGCCTCTACCTGTCCTTCCACGAGTGGTCGACGCCGGGCTTTCTCGGCGCTCCGTTCGTCGGACTGCAGAACTACCTCGACCTGCTCGGCGACGCGCCGTTCTGGCACGCCATGCAGAACACCGCCGTCTACACGCTGTTGTCGGTCCCGCTGGGCATGGCGGTCAGCCTGGCGATGGCGGTGGCTGTCAACCGGCGGCTGCCCGGGATCAACGTGTTCCGGGCGGTGTTCTTCCTGCCCGTGATCACCTCGTGGGTCGCGGTGTCGGTGGTGTGGATCACCCTCCTGTCGCCGGACGCCGGCCTGCTCAACTACTTCTTCGGCCTGGTCGGGCTGCCTCGGCAGGCCTGGCTGGACAGCCCGCGCTGGGCGATGCTCGCGGTCGTGGTCATCACGATCTGGAAGGGCGCGGGGTTCCAGATGGTGATCTGGCTGGCCGGTCTGCAGTCGATCCCCAAGGAGCTGCTGGAGGCAGCCGAGATCGACGGTGCGGGCCGCTGGCGGACGTTCCGGCACGTGACGTTGCCGCTGTTGTTCCCGACGACGTTCTTCCTCGTCGTCACCGGCGTGATCGGCGGCTTCCAGGTGTTCACCCCGATGTACGTCATCACCGAAGGTGGGCCGATGGGGGCCACCGACGTCGCGGTCTTCCACATCTACCAACGCGCGTTCAAGGAGTTCTCGATGGGCTACGCCTCGGCCCAGGCCTGGGTGCTCTTCGCCGTCATCTTCGCGGCAACCCTGATCCAGCTGTGGTATGCCAGGCGCCGCGGCGAGTCGAGTCTGGGGTAGCGCGACGATGACGATGACCAGGGTCTGGGACGCGCTGCGTCCGGTGCGCACGGTGGTCTTCTACGCCATGTTGGTGTTCGTCGCCGCGGGAATGCTGGTGCCGTTCCTGTGGATGGTGACCACCTCGCTGAAGCCGGCCGGGTCGGTGTTCACCTACCCGCCGCAGATCTTCCCGACGACGTTCGACTTCGGCAGCTACCAGCGGCTGTTCACCCTGGTGCCGTTCGGGAGGTACTTCCTCAACACGCTCATCGTGACCGCGCTCACCGTGGTCGGCCAGGTGGCCTTCTGCTCCACCGCGGCCTATGCCTTCGCCCGGTTGTCGTTCATCGGCCGTAAGGCGTTCTTCGTGTTGTTCCTCGCCACCATGATGATCCCGTTCCAGGTGACGATGATTCCGCTGTTCCTGTTGGTGTTCAAGCTCGGCTGGGTCAACAGCTACGTCGGGTTGGTGGCGCCGGGGATCTCCAGCGCGTTCGGGATCTTCCTGCTCCGGCAGGCGTTCATGACGATCCCGCGCGACTACCAGGACGCCGCCCGCATCGACGGTGCCCGCGAGTGGACGGTGTTCTTCCGGATCTTCCTTCCGCTGGCGAAGCCGGCGCTGGCCACGGTCTCGGTGTTCGCGTTCATGGGCACCTGGAACGACCTGCTGTGGCCCCTGCTGGTGTCCCGGGACGAGGAGCACCGCACGCTCGAGCTCGGCCTGGCCTACTTCAACGCGAGCTCCTCGGCGTTCCAGCAGCCGAACTGGCCGCTCATGATGGCCGCCTCGGTCGTGGTGCTGCTGCCGGTACTGCTCGTCTACGTGTTCGCGCAACGCTATTTCGTCGCGGGGATCGCCCTGTCCGGCGTGAAGGGATGAGACGGCGATGACCAGACAGACGCAGGCGTCGTTCCCGCTCGACGACTACACGCCGTACGGCTATCTCGACGTTCCCGAGCACACCCGGCGGTTGACCCCGAAGGGTGTGCTGCGGTCGCGTGACGTCGGGTTCGGCTGGCACTTCCCGGCGCTGGCGACGTCCTACGGAGGCCGCCGCGAGACCTACCGCACCAGCGTCCGCGTCGGGGTGGACGGCGCGCTGGCACTGGCCGACTTCGACGAGGTGCGCTCGCCCTACCACTCCAAGGACCTGGTGCGGTTCGTCGCCGAGCGGGGACCCGCCCGCTGCGAGGCCGACTTCGTGGCTGTGGGCTCGGACGTGGTGGCGGCGTTCGTCGACGCGACCGCGGAGCGGCACACGACCGTCCGGGTCGACTACACCCGGCTGGTCGGCGCGGACCACGGCTGGGGCGAGTCGGGCCTCGTGGGCCGCCGGGAGGGAGACCTCCTTGTCCTGCAGGGATTCGAGGATGGCGAGGCGTTCGCGCTGGCGGTCCTGCCGACGGGCAGCGGCGAGGGTCCGGACACCACAGCCGACGTGACCGAGTTCGTGGCCGGAGTGACCGCGGACAGTGCAGAATCGGACCGGTGGACCGCCGGCGGTCCGCAAGACACGGTTGGGGCGCCGGTGACGGTGCTGGGCGAGCCGGGGCAGGAGGTGACGCTGTCGGCGGTCGTCAGCGTCCCGGCGAACGGCCGGCACCGGCTCCTCGTGCTGCTGTCCCGCGGCCGCACCGCGGACGAGGCCACCACCCGGTTGGCCGAGGCACGAGCGTCAGCCCTGCGGGTGCGGACCACCCGACTCCGCTCCGACGACGCGTTCTGGTCCCGCGCTCCGCGGCTGACCGGCGACTGGCCCGCACACTGGCGCCGGGGCCTGGTCTACGACCTGGAAACCCTGCGGATGATGGTGAAGCCGCCGGTCGGCATCTACCACCACGTGTGGGACGGAATGCAGATCCAGGCGCCGCGGGTGGTGCTGGGCGAGGCGGCGATCGACGCGCTGCTGTTGTCGTACGCCGATCCGAGGCTGGCCCAGGAGCTGTTGCTCGGCGTGTTCGCGGACGCGCCACTGCCCAACGTGCCGTGCTCGCGGGAGGACGGCTCGTACAACATGGTGTCCGCGGACGGGACGGTGTGCGGCACCGGCCCGCAGTGGGGATACCCGTGGCCGGTCGTCGCCCACCTCTTCGCGGCCCAACCCGACCACGCCTGGCTGGCACGGATCTACCCGCCGATGGCGGCCTACCTCGACTGGTGGCTCGCCCACCGCCGGGACGCGGACGGCTGGCTGGTGCACGCGTGCAGCTGGGAGTCCGGCCAGGACCTGTCGCCGCGGTTCGGCGACCAGCCGCTCGGCGGCGGGCATCCCACCTGGTCCGTCCGCCCGGTGGACCTGCAGGCGACGTTCACCGACGCCGCCGCGACGATGGCGGACCTGGCCGGCGTGCTCGGCCGGGACCAGGACGTGCAGCGGTGGCGGGACCTCGCCGCGGAGTTCTCCGACCGCACCGCGCGGATGTGGACCGGCGAACGGTACGCCGACGTCGACGCCCGCACCGGAGAGGCGACCGCGGTCGACGACGTGATGCTGCTGGCTCCGCTGGCGCTCGGCCAGGCCGGCGCCGAGCAGGTGGACGCCCTGCGCGAGGCCGTACGCGCCGCCGACCCGGACACGACCGTGTGGCCGATGTTCGCCTGGACCGCGGTCGACGCTGCCGAGGCGGCGGGGGAGTACGACACCGCTGCCCGGGTGGCCGGCGGAGTGGTGGACCGGGCGTACGGGTTCTGGGACGCGCGCCGGCACGAGCCGGGCCGCACACTGCCCGGCGTGGCCTGCGAGTACTGGCCTTTGTCGGGCCGGTGTGGCGGCGAGGGGTACGGCTGGGGCGCGTTCACCACGCACCTGCTGCTCGGCACGCTCGCCGGTCTGCGTCCCGAGGACGAAGGGTTGCGGATTCGGCCCAACCTTCCGGCAGGCCTGCGCGTGCCCGGCCGGGCGTACGGCGTGGAGTTGACCGTACGGGACATCCCCGTGCGGGTTCGGCTCGAACCGAGAACCGACGGCGTCGAGGTCACTGTCAACGACCGGTTGGCGAAGCTCACGTGGGGCGAGGAGGCTCGGTGGCACTGGCACGAACTCACCAGCGGCTGAGCGATGGTTGGCAGGTGCGCCGGGTCGGTACGACCGACTGGCATCCGGTGGACGTGCCGGGCTGCTGGGAGGACACCGGCATCGCCAAGGACGACCCCGGTCCGGTCGACTACCGCACCAGCTTCGTCGTTCCCGACCTCGCGCCCGGAGAGCGGCTCTGGTTGCGGTTCGGCGCGGTGAGCTACGCCTGCACGGTGTACGTCGACGAGCAGTCGGTGGGCGAGCACGTCGGCATGTGGGACGCCTTCGACGTGGAGGTCACCTCGGCGGTGCGACCCGGCGTGCGCACCACGCTGCGGGTCCGGGCGGAGAAGCCCGCCAGCCTGACCGGCGGGCCGGACGCGCCACCGGTGCCGGGCAACTATCCCACCCGGGAGACGCTGGCCGGCTTCCTGCCGTACGTCTGGGGCCACGTTCACGGCGGCATCTGGCAGGACGTGTCCTTGGTGGCGACCGGGCCGGTGGCGTTCGACGACGTGTACGCCCGGGGCACACCCGGCGGTGCGCTGACGGTGCAGACGACGCTGTCCGGTGTGGGCGACAGGGGCAAGGTCGCGTTGACAGTGACCGACCCGGACGGTGCCGTGGTGGCCGAGGACGTACGCGAGGCCCGCGGCTCAGGCGACTCCGGCGGAGGGCCCGCCGTACGGTTCGACGTCACGCTGCCGAGTCCCCGGCCGTGGTCGCCGGAGCAACCCCACCTTTACACCGTTCGCGTCCGGCTCCTGCCGCCCCACGGTCCGCGCGGTACCGCAGGCGACGCGGACGACGTGGACGACGTGGACGACGTGGACGACGTGCAATGGGACGAGCGGATCGTACGAGTCGGCCTGCGCACGTTCGCCGCCGACGGGTCCCACCTGCTGCTCAACGGTGCGCCGGTCCACCCGCGGATGATCCTTTCCTGGGGCTGGTATCCCGACGTGCTGTACGCCAACCCCGGGCCGGACCGGGTCCGCGCGGACCTGTTGGAGCTGCGCCGTATGGGCTTCAACGGCGTGAAGCTCTGCCTGTGGTTCCCGCCTGACTACTACTTCGACCTCGCCGACGAACTCGGCATGCTGGTGTGGGTCGAGCTGCCGATGTGGCTGCCGCATCCCACCGAACACTTCCGCGGCCAGCTCGACACCGAGGCCGAACGCCTCGTCCGGGCGGCGCGCACGCATCCGTCGGTCGTGCTCTACACCCTAGGCTGCGAGCTGAGCGCGGTGGTCGGCGACGACGTGCTCGGGCCGCTCTACGCGAAGGTGAAAGGTCTGGTCGGCGACGCGCTCGTCCGGGACAACAGCGGTTCCGGTGAGGCGTACGGCGGCCTGCTCACCGAGTACGCCGACTTCTACGACCACCACCTCTACTGCGAGCTCCAGCACTTCCGGGAGACGCTGGAACACTTCGCGCCCGGGTGGCGGGAGCCGAAGCCCTGGCTGTTCGGGGAGTTCTGCGACCTGGACACCTTCCGCGACCTGCGCCGGCTGGACGCGGCGGGCCCCCGGCCCTGGTGGGTCAGTGGCGACCCGGCGGTCAACCCCCAGGGTGCCCGCTGGCAGTACGACTCCCACCTGCACGAGGCCAGGCTGCGTTCGAACGGCTTCTGGGACAGGGGAACCCAGCTCGAGGAGATCTCCCGCAAGCAGGCGTTGCTGCACCGCAAGGTGACGCTGGAGACCGTGCGGCTGCGGGCGGACACGTCGGGCTACGTGATCACCGGTGAACGCGACACCCCGATCAGTACCGCAGGCCTGTGGGACGACCTCGGCGAGCTGAAGGTGGACCCGAAGGAGTTCCGCGGGTTCAACGACAACCTTGTCGTGGGGCTCGGCTGGGACCGGCGGCGGACCTGGCTGGCCGGTGGCGACCGTCCGGCGTACGGCGACCCGTGGTGCCACCCGGCGGGTGCGCTGGTCCGTGCACACCTCGTGCTCGCCCACCACGGGCGTGAGCAGGGCACGGTGACGGGGGAGTGGTCGGCCGGGTTCGAGGGAGAAACGCCGTTCGCAAAGGGCACGTACGCACCGGCAGGCGTTCGCTCACCCGGCACGGTGGGGGAACTCGCCGTCGCGGAGTTCACCGCGCCGGCGATGGACCGCCCACGGCAGGCGGTGCTGCGCAACCGGACTCGCGTGGGCACGCAGGGCACGACCCAGGAGACGGTCAACTCCTGGCCGTTGTGGTTCTTCCCGGCACGGCCGTTCGACGACGCCGGTGCACTAGCCCTGGTCGACCCGGGCGGCCGGCTGGCCGACCTGCCGAAGGTGGCGCCGGAGGTGGGCACCGACCTGTCACCCACGGCTGTGGTGATCGCCACCCGGTGGAGCGGCGAACTCGACGACCACGTGCGCTCCGGCGGCCGGGCGGTGCTGCTGGTCGACGCGGCGGCAGGCGGTCCGTTCGGCACCGTCGCCGCGCCGTTCTGGCGGGAGGCGGTGAAGGTGCCCGAGCCCCACCCGGCCTGGGGCGACTTCCCGCACGACGGCTGGGTGTCGCTGCAGTTCGCCGGCTGCGCCACCGACCTCGCACTCGACCTGGGATCGATCCCAGCCGAGGCCGACGTCAGCCCGATCCTGCGCCGGGTGGACGCCCGTACGGCACAGGTGCTCGACTACGCCGCGGAGGTCCGCTGGGGTGAGGGCCGGCTGATCGTGTCCACGCTGCGGCTCGAGGGGTCGGTCGGCGACCAGCCGCGGGGACTGGCCCGCAACACCGGCGCGGCGTACCTGCTCAGCCAATGGATGGGTTACCTCCGGTCGGCCTGACGAACCCGGACGGGTCACCACCGAACGGTCAGTAGTAGCCCTTCCGGCCGTCCAGCAGCTCGCGGATGGTGTCCAGGTGACCGACGTGGCGGGCGGTCTCCTCGAGCATGTGGAGCACGACCCACCGCAGGGTCGCCCCGGCGGCGTCGAAGTCGGGGTGGCTGCCCACGTCGTCGAGGGAGTGCGCGGCGATGATGTCGTTCGACGCCGCGCACTGGCGGTCGTACTCCGCCAGCAGCTGGTCGAGCGTCACGCCGGGATCGACGATCATGTCCGCGTCCGCGGGATCCTCGATGAACTGCGGCCCGTCGGCCGGTCCGCCGGCGAAGACCACCTCGAACCACAGCTGTTCGGTCCAGCGCAGGTGGGACAGGATGCCGGCCACCGTCATCAGGGGCGAGTCCGGCAGCACCGACCGGTGCAGGTCGTCGTGACCAAGGCCCTCGCACTTGTAGTGGACGATGGCGCGCTGGAGGTCGTACCACCCCATCAGCTGGGTGCGTTCGTCGGCGACGTGCGCAGGCCTGGTCCGAGCAGGGGAAGAAGTCATGGCCGCTGAGCGTACTGGTGGTCGCGCCGGGCGCCGCCCGGTGGACCGCCGCCCGGGAGCCTCCCGGGGGATAACGAGGTGTCGCAGTTGGCGGCGTTGCCTATCCTTGACCTCCGTATGGACACGCCGTCGCGATCATCGCTCGCCCAGCTGCAGGCCCGCCTCCCGGAGTTGATGCACCCCGACCGGCGCCGGCTGCAGCGCCGCATCGACGGCGTACGCAACCGGCGCGGCCGCGCCGACCAGCAGGTTTCCGGAGAGATCCTCGACCAGATCGCCGCCGACATCGCCGCTGCCGAGCAGCGCCTGGCCGCGCGGCGTGCCGGCGTGCCGACCGTCAGCTACCCCGAGGAACTGCCGGTCAGCCAGCGCAAGGACGACATCCTCGCCGCGATCCGCGACCACCAGGTGGTGATCGTGGCCGGTGAGACCGGTTCGGGCAAGACGACCCAGCTGCCCAAGATGTGCCTCGAACTCGGCCGCGGGGTGAGCGGCCTGGTCGGGCACACCCAGCCACGGCGGCTGGCGGCCCGGACGGTGGCCGAGCGGATCGCCGAGGAGCTGGACACCCCGCTGGGTGAGACCGTCGGCTGGAAGGTGCGGTTCACCGACAAGGTGGGCGACAACACCCTCGTCAAGGTGATGACCGACGGCATCCTGCTGGCGGAGATCCAGTCCGACCGGATGCTGCGGCAGTACGACACCCTCATCATCGACGAGGCGCACGAACGCAGCCTCAACATCGACTTCATCCTCGGGTACGTCAAGCAGCTGCTGCCGCGCCGGCCCGACCTGAAGGTGATCATCACCTCGGCGACCATCGACCCCGAGCGCTTCTCCCGGCACTTCGACGACGCGCCGATCGTGGAGGTGTCCGGCCGGACCTACCCGGTGGAGGTGCGCTACCGCCCGATCGTGGAGGACGCCGAGGACCGCGACCGGGACCAGACCCAGGCGATCCTCGACGCGGTCGAGGAGCTGTCCGCGGAGGGCGACGGCGACATCCTGGTGTTCCTCAGCGGCGAGCGGGAGATCCGGGACACCGCCGACGCACTGGAGCGCCAGAACCTCCCGCGGACGGAGATCGCGCCGCTGTACGCCCGCCTGTCGGCGGCCGAGCAGCACCGGGTCTTCCAGCGGCACAGCGGGCGGCGGATCGTCCTCGCCACCAACGTCGCGGAGACCTCGCTCACCGTGCCGGGCATCAGGTACGTCATCGACCCCGGCACCGCCCGCATCTCCCGCTACAGCCAACGGCTGAAGGTGCAGCGGCTGCCGATCGAGGCGATCTCGCAGGCGTCGGCCAACCAGCGCAAGGGCCGCTGCGGGCGTACGTCCGACGGCATCTGCATCCGGCTCTACTCCGAGGACGACTTCCTCGCCCGGCCGGAGTTCACCGACCCGGAGATCCTGCGTACCAACCTCGCTTCGGTCATCCTGGCGATGACGGCGGCGGGGCTGGGCGACCTGGCGGCCTTCCCGTTCATCGATCCGCCGGACAGCCGCAACGTCAAGGCCGGCGTACAGCTGCTGGAGGAGCTCGGCGCGCTGGCGATCGGGCCTGTCCAGAACGCTGGGCCGGACGAGGACGCCAGGCCGGGCAAAGCGGGCAAGGGCGGCCGCGGGTCGCGGGGTCGCGGTGAGCGCGGCGACGGAGGCAACCGCCTGACGGCGATCGGGCGAACGCTCTCGCAGCTGCCGGTCGACCCGCGGCTGGCACGCATGGTGGTCGAGGCCGAGCGCAACGGCTGCCTGCGCGAGGTGATGGTGATCGCCGCCGCGCTGTCCATCCAGGACCCGCGCGAACGCCCGACGGGCAAGGAGGAGGCGGCCACCCAGCAGCACGCACGGTTCGTGGACAAGACCTCCGACTTCCTCAGCTACCTCAATCTGTGGGACTACCTGCGCGAGCAGCAGCGGGCCCTGTCGTCCAACCAGTTCCGCCGGCTGTGCCGGAACGAGTTCCTCAACTACCTGCGGGTGCGGGAGTGGCAGGACGTCGAGAGCCAGCTGCGCCAGGTCGCGACGTCGCTCGGCATGACCGTCGGCAGGCGCAGCGACGACCTGGACTCCGACCGCATCCACCAGTCCCTGCTGGCCGGGCTGCTCTCGCACATCGGCCTGAAGGACAGCGAGAAGAAGTCGGAGGAGAACGCCCGCGGTTCCGGTCGCCGCTCGGCCAACGACTACCTCGGCGCCCGGGGTGCCCGCTTCGCCGTGTTCCCCGGTTCGGCGTTGTTCAGGAACCCGCCCCAGTGGGTGATGGCCGCCGAACTCGTGGAGACCTCCCGGCTGTGGGCGCGGATCGTGGCCAGGATCGAGCCGGGGTGGGTGGAGGAGCTGGCCGGGCACCTGGTCAAGCGCAACTACAGCGAGCCGCACTGGTCCAAGAAGCAGGCCGCGGTGCTGGCGTACGAACGCGTCACGTTGTACGGGGTGCCGCTGGTGGCGCAGCGGGTGGTCAACTACGGCCGGATCGACCCCGAACTGTCCCGTGAACTCTTCATCCAGCACGGCCTGGTGGAGGGTGACTGGGAGACCCGGCACGAGTTCTTCCACGCCAACCGCGCCCTGCTGGACGAGGTCGAGGACCTCGAGGACCGTGCCCGGCGGCGCGACATCCTCGTCGACGACGACGCGCTGTTCGACTTCTACGACGAGCGCATCGGCAAGGACGTGGTGTCGGGGGCCCACTTCGACTCGTGGTGGAAGAAGACCCGCCGGCGCGAGCCGGACCTGCTCACCTTCTCCATCGACATGCTGGTGAACGAGTCGGCCGAGCAGGTCGACGAGGCCGACTATCCCGACTTCTGGGAGGTGCCGGGCGCGAAGCTGCGGCTCACCTACCAGTTCGAACCCGGCGCCGACGCCGACGGCGTGACCGTGCACATCCCGCTGCCGATCCTGAACCAGCTGCGGGCGGACACCTTCGACTGGCAGATCCCCGGTCTGCGGCAGGAGCTGGTCACCGCGCTGATCCGCTCGCTGCCGAAGCCGTTGCGGCGCACACTCGTACCCGCGCCGGACTTCGCCCGGGCGGCGCTGGAACGCATGCAGCCCCACCGTCAACCCTTCCTTGACAGCCTCGAGGCGGCGTTGCGGCAGTTCACCGGCATCGTCGTCCCGAGGGAGTCGTGGGACCTCGGCAAGGTACCGGACCACCTCAAGCCGACGTTCCGGGTGCTCGACGGCCGCGGACGCACACTCGGCGAGGGCAAGGATCTCGCCGCCCTGAAGGAGAAGCTGCGCGGTGAGCTGAAGGTCACGCTGGCCAAGGCGGCGAGTGGGGTCGAACGCGCGAACATCCGCAGCTGGGACTTCGACGAGGTGCCACGGGAGTTCGCCAAGCAGCGGGCGGGTCTGTCCGTACGCGCCTATCCCGCGCTGGCCGACGCCGGGGACTCGGCCGCGATCCGGTTGTTCGAGTCCGAGGCCGACGCCCGTCGCGCGATGTGGGCGGGCACCCGCCGGCTGCTGTTGCTCAATCTGCCGTCGCCGGTGAAGTATGTCCTGGATCGCCAGTCCTACCAGACGAAACTCGCACTGAGCCACAGTCCGCACGGCAGCGCCGCCGCGCTCTTCGACGACTGCCTGGCCTGTGCGGTGGACAAGCTGATGGCGGACAACGGGGGGCCGGTCCGCGACCGCGCGGGCTTCGACCGGCTGCGGGACGCCGTACGCGCGGACCTGCACGACACGGTGGCCGACACCGTTGCCAGGGTGGCCGACATCCTGGCCGTCGCGCACGAGCTCGACACCCGGCTCCGGCGTACGTCCAACCCGGTACTCCTGCCGGTCCTGACCGATGTCAAGGCGCAGTTGGCAGGGCTGGTGTATCCGGGTTTCGTCACCGAGACCGGCTGGCGCAGGCTGCCCGACGTGGTGCGCTACCTACGGGCGATCGACCGCAGGCTGGACAAGGTGGGCGCAGAAACCCGTCGCGACACCGAGCGCATGCGCTCGGTGCAGCAGGTGCAGGAGGCGTACGAGCAGGCTCGTGCCCGGCTCTCCCGTGACGCCCGGGTGTCCGGCTCGATCAGCGCGGAGGCCGAGGAGGGGCTGCGCGAGATCCGCTGGATGATCGAGGAGCTTCGGGTCAGCTACTTCGCACAGGTCCTGGGCACACCCGGTCCGATCTCCGACAAGCGGATCCTGAAGGCGATCGACCGCCTCACCGGCTGAGGATCACCGGTTGAGCTCACCGGTTGAGCTCACCGGTTGAGCTCACCGGTTGAGCTCGCCGGTTTGAGCTCACCAGTTGCGGTCGGCCGCGGCGTCGGTGAAGGCCCCGCCGGCCAGCAAGGGAACGCTCGTACTGGCGCCGACTTCGGCGGCGATGGCGACGTCCTCGGCGAAGCCGCAAACGCGGAGCTCGCGTCCGGACGAGCAGTCGGTGAGCGCGGCGGCCGGATCCACGGCCAGGTAGCTCGCCCTTGCGGCGCAGGCCTCCGGGGACAGTGGGCCGGCGCCGAGCTCGGAAAGGGCCGCGGCGACCGCACCGGCTCCGAGCAGGTCCTCCAGGGCGGGACGCAGACTCGCGTCAGGCCAGCGCTCACCGGCCGGGACCAACGTCACCGGCTCCCCCGAGGTGCCCGCGCCCTGCCCGGCCAGCCACCGCGCGACGGCACCCGCGTTGCGCAGGCAGGCCGCGACCACCTGCGAACCGCGGCTGCTGGCCGTGGCGGCGATGGTGGAGCCGTTGGGGGAGGGGAGCACCAGCCTGGGCACGAACGGTGCGTCCCGCAGGGCCGCCGGTGACAGGGACCACGGCGCGGAGGGGGAGACCTGCCGGCGCCCGACCGCCAGCGCGGCCCGGTGCCTGGTGGCGAAGGCCGCGGCCGTGTCGTCGCGCCACGGGTAGGGGAGTACGCGCGTTCCGCGTTCGGTGGCGACGTCCACCGCCGTGGTGAAGGACAGCACGTCCACCACCACCAGCCAGCCCTTGCGGCCCGGTGCCAGCCGCTCCGCTCCGGTCAGGCCCCACTCCAGGCGTACTCCGGACGACTCCTGCGCCCACCAGCCCTCACCGTGCACAGGAGGGAGTTCCTACGGCTTGCGGCGGGAGTTGGCGACGATCGCGGCCAGCGGAGGCATCAGCGCCGCCACGACGGACATCGCCACAGCCGCCACGAGCGAGAAGTGCCGGACGACGACCCAGGCGAGAACGAACAGTCCGACGCAGGTGCCCATCAGGAGAAGGTAGGTCTTTCTGCGTCCCATCGTGGTCCAGCATGGCACACACGAACATCGCACTCGGAGGTTCACAGGGCCGTCGACCTGTCCGGTCGGCAGTGGCAGAAGCTCGCTTCCGCTGACAGCTCGACCGGCCGCCCGGGCAGATCTGAGCAGGGCTGACGCCGGCCGGAAAGGCCAAGGCTGTGCCGGGGGTTCCGATTCGGGAGGGTATGGGTAGTATCTTCCGGCGATGATTCGAATTCGCGGCGACGAGCAAGCCGGCTACCACACCATGGTGACCTGCGACGAGTGCCAGACCAGCATGGTGTTCCGGCCGGACGACCACGGGCTGTGGGTCGGGTCTCCCCGCCAGGTGCGGATGTACCTCACCGACCACAAGGGCTGGGTCTGGGATCACGACTCCAACTCGTTCTACTGCCCGCAGCACTTCCGCTGAGCGGCTGCTGAGCATCCAGACGTCCGCCCGCTACGGTGGTCACCAGTACGTCCCGCGGTCGCGTGGGCGCGCTGTCCGCTGCGCCGGGGAGGACATGGGTGAGGACCGACGATCCGGTCGAGTCTGTCGAGCGCGAGCTCGCGGTGTTGTTGCGCCGCGCCCGGTCGACCTCTGGCACCATCGCCCGTGAGCTGCATCCCGACCTCGGCGCCGCGGCGTACGGCATCCTGTTCAACCTCCAGCAGACCGGCGGCGCCCGAACGACCGACATCGCCGCCTACTTCGGCGTCGGCAAGCCCACCATCAGCCGGCAGGTCGGTCTGCTGGAACGCCTGGGCTTCGTCGAGCGCGTCGAGGATCCGGACGACCGCCGGGCGGTGACGTTGCGGCTCACCGACGAGGGATCCGCACGGCTGGTCGAGGCCCAGGAGGCCCGCAGGGCGCGGTTGCGCGCGTCCCTGGACTCCTGGCCACGCGAGGACGTGGAGACTCTCGGCCGGCTGTTGCACCGGTTCAACGCCCACCAGGTCTGAGCGGCGCGACACCGAAGCACGTCGTCGTCGCGTTGGGTAAGGCGCGGTTGACACCGCGCAACGTCGCGTTGACGGGGCACCTTCGATGCGCCGGCGTCACGCCGCTCGGGTCACCGTGACCGAAGGTCGGCAGCCAGGCGGAACCGTTCGAGCACCACGGGAGTGGAGTCGCTCACGGTGAAGTCCGGGTCACCGAACGCCTCCCGTGCCTGCTCGCTGTGCCAGAACTCCTCGTGGTCGGCCCGCCACGCCTCGACGGTGGCGTGCCCCTCGCCCTCGCCGGCCGCGTGCTCCTCGTCGACGGCTTCCAGCGGAACCACCTGGACCTCGGTCGTCTCGATCACCGCCACCGGACGGTCCGCGGAGTCGATCACCACCGACCGGTCACCGACCGCCGGTAGCGGCTCGCGGGCTCGCTCGTAGTCCGCGAGCAGGCTGGTGGTCGTGGTCTTCGTGCCGTCGAGAATCGCCGCCACCAGTCGGTCGCGCAGCGGACCGGGGAAGGCGAAGACGGCCCGGGGCAGCCCGGACGGGTCCACCGGCTCGTGAGGCGCGGCCTGGTCGGTCGTCACCCTAGGGACCCTACGACGCCGGCGTGCGGACCGACAGCCGACCGGCCGCTGCGAATGCTCGGCCCGCCCAGAGTCTTCTTCGCTCGCCAGTCTTCCGGGTTCGGTACGGCGCCAATCGGCCCGGCTCTGGTTCGTGCGGCTCTGGTTGGCGCGCTCTGGTTGGCCCTGCGCCGGAGGGGTTCGGCCGTGGGTCATGGGGAACAACCGCCGGAACGCTCGCGCAGACGATCATCACGAACTCGACGCCGAACACCAACACGAGGCTCGACGCGGCGCGCGAAGGGGGCGCCGTCCCTCTTCGACCGGAACAACGGGACGCTCGAGATGGTTGCTTAGGGCAGCTAATAGGCATATAGTTGCCCGGGGCAACGATGGGGGTGAACATGGATGTGACCCGCACCCAGCTCGAGGAACTCATCCGAGCGATCCAGGACGTCGTACTCATTCGCAAGGACATCTCCCGGCTGGCGGCGAGCACACGCTGTCATTTCGGGGCGCTCGGCGTCCTGTCCGCCCTGGCGGCGTCCGGTGACGCGAGAGTCAGCCAACTGGCCGAGGCGTTGATGGTCGACGTGTCGGTCGCCAGCAGGCAGCTCGCCCAGTTGGAGGCGCACGGATACGTCGGCCGCAGGGCAGATCCCGCCGACGGCAGAGCACACCTCGTGTTCGTCACCGATGAAGGCCGGCGGGAGCTCGAGTCCGTTCGCTCGGGCGTGGTCGACCGTTTCGAGTCCGCACTGCACGAGTGGCAGGGCGAGGACGTCGCCGCCCTGACCGCACACCTGCACCGACTGCGGGCCGACCTCGGCCTCACCCGGCCGGAAGCTCAACCCGACGACGGCCATCCGGACCGCCCCGAACCGCGGAGCAGATCCAGGGCCCGTGCCGACCAGGCATCCGGCCAGGCATCAGACACGGACACCGAAGTCCGCGTCGGCCCTGCCCACCCGAACCACCAGCGGCACCGCACAGGAGTTGAAGCTCTCTCATGACGACCCAGACCGCTCCGGCAACTGCTCCGGCAGCCCCCGCGTCCGAGGGAATGACGCACCGGCAGGTTCTGGAGGCGTTGTCCGGCCTCCTACTCGGCATGCTCGTCACGATCCTGTCCTCGACCGTGGTGTCCACGGCGCTGCCGCGCATCGTCAGTGAGCTCGGCGGCAGCCAGTCCGCGTTCACCTGGGTCGTCACCGCTTCCCTGCTGGCGATGACGATCAGTACGCCGATCTGGGGCAAGCTCGCGGACCTGTTCAGCCGCAAGCTTCTGGTGCAGATCGCGCTGATCGTGTTCGTCGTCGGTTCCGCGCTGGCCGGCCTGTCGCAGAACGTCGGCGAGCTGATCGGCCTGCGGGTCCTGCAGGGCCTCGGTGCCGGTGGCCTGACCGCCCTGTCGCAGGTCATCCTGGCCGACATCATCAGCCCCCGCGACCGCGGCCGCTACATGGGCTTCCTCGGTGCGACCATGGCCGTGGGCACCGTCGCGGGACCGCTCCTCGGCGGTGTCCTCACCGACTCCCCGCTTGGCTGGCGTTCGACGTTCTACGTCGGTGTGCCGTTCGCCGTGATCGCCCTCGCGGTACTGCAGAAGACGCTGCACCTGCCGCGCATCCGCCGAAAGGTGAGCATCGACTACGTGGGTGCGGTCCTGCTCAGTGCCGGCGTGGCGACGCTGCTGATCTGGGTGACGCTGGCCGGCAACCAGTTCGGCTGGGCCTCGACGACCACCGCGGTCATGGTGATCGGCGCCGTCGTTCTCCTGATCCTCGCGATCGTGGCCGAGCACCGGGCGAAGGAACCCATCCTGCCGCTGTGGCTCTTCCGTAACCGCACGTTCGTGTTCGCCGTCATCGCCAGCGTCGCGGTCGGCGTGACGATGTTCGGCACGTCGGTGTTCCTCAGCCAGTACATGCAGATCGCCCGGGGCAAGTCGCCCACGGTCGCCGGTCTGATCAGCATCCCGATGGCGGTCGGCAGCCTCGTCGCCGGCACCGTGATCGGGCAGATCATCACCCGTACCGGCCGGTGGAAGCGCTGGATGGTGCTGGGCGGCGTCCTGCTGATCGCGGGCTCGGTCGCGATGGGCACGATCGACTACCACACCAGCTTCTCCCGGATCGGCGTCTCGCTGCTGCTCCTCGGTCTCGGCGTCGGCATGGTGATGCAGAACCTCGTCCTGGCAGTGCAGAACACCATCTCCATCAGGGAGATGGGCGCGGCCAGTGCCGGGGTGGCGTTCTTCCGGAGCATGGGCGGCGCGATCGGCGTCGCCGCGCTCGGTGCCGTGCTCGAGAACCACGTGCGGACCGACATCGCCGCCGGCCTGGCGCGGCTCGGTATCAAGGCCGCTCCCGGAGGCGGAGCCGTGCCGGAGGTGGCGAAGCTGCCCCCGCCGGTGCGTGAGCTGGTGGAGAAGGCGTACGGCCAGGGTGTCGCCGACATCTTCATGGTCGCCGCGCCGATCGCGGCGATCGCGCTGATCGCGATCCTGTGCATCAAGGAGATACCGCTCGGCACGAAGAGCGGCATCCAGCAGACGCTGGAGGCCGAGCGGCTCGCGCAGGGGGCCGACGGTGCGCAGGGCATGGAGGGTGGGCAGGCCGACGGCTCCGACCAGGTGCCCGTGCCGGTGTCGGCGGACGAGCGACTGGAGCCTGTCGGCATCCGGAACGGCAACGGCCACCCGGCTCCCGTTGGCTCCCGGCTCGCGGCCGATGCCGCCGATCTCGCCGGCATGGACGCCGACGGCGCGGGCGGCAAGAGCATCTCCGGTCGGGACCTGGACTCCCTCGTCGGCGTGGCCGCCCCGGGCGGTCCGGACGGTCCGGGCCTGGGATGGCAGGCCAACGGGTCCCACCGGCTGGAGAACGGCCGGCCCGAGAACGGCCGCCACGGTTCGTCCGGACGGCCCGGCGCCTTCCCACCCGCTCACCTGGCCCGTTCGCCCGAGGGGGCCGTTGGGGACGGCGGCGACGAGGCCCCCGGCGGCGACAACGGCTTCGGTGGCGGTGCCGGCGGCTTAGGCGACGGTGGTTCCGGCGACGGTGGTTCCGGCGACGGTGACTTCGGCGCTCTCGCAGGCCGTCCGGCCGGACCTTCTGCGGCGGTCGTGGGTGTCGTCCGTCGCTCGGACGGAACCCCCGTCCCCAACGCGGCCCTGACACTGATCAACCTCGGCGGCCACCAGGTCGGGCGTACCGCCAGCGGTTCCGACGGCCGGTACCAGCTCCCCGCCGACCCGGGCGGAACGTACGTCCTGATCGCGTCCGCACCGGCCAGCGACCCGCGCGCCTCCACCGTCTCGGTCGGCGAGACGCCGGTCACCGTCGACGTCGAACTCGCCGGTGTCAGCGGCCTCGTCGGCGAGGTGCGCTCGGCCGACTCCGGGCTTCCCGTCGCCGAGGCCGTCGTGGTGCTGGCCGACGCCCGCGGTGAAGTGGTTGCCTCCCGTGTCGCCGGCGCCGACGGCGGTTTCCGGTTCGACGACGTGGGCGCCGCGGCGTACACGCTGGCGGTGCGGGCCGAGGGGTTCCAGCCGGCGGCGTTGCCGGTCAGCGTGGCCGAGCTCGGCGAGACCCGGCGCGACGTGGAACTCCTCGCCAAGGCCGCCCTGCGAGGGACCGCCCGCGACCGGTACGGCCGGCCACTGCGCGACGCACGGGTCACGCTGATCGACGCGAACGGCGACGTCGTACGCACCGTCTTCACCGACGACGACGGCGGTTACGCTCTCGACGACCTCGCGGCCGGCGACTACACCGTCGTGGCCACCGGCTACCCGGCGGTGACCAGCTCGGTGCGGCTCGGCGGCGGCGACGTCAGCGCGCACGACGTCGAACTCGGTCACCCGGAGGTGTGAGGAGCCGCATGCGAACGCAACCGGAGGACCGCTCCGTGCTCACTGCGGACCTGCGTACGCCCGACGGCTGGCCGGTGCCCCACGGCGTCGTCACGGTGACCGACCTGCGCGGCCAGCAGGTGGCCCGGGCCGAGGCCGACGACGAGGGCGCCGTCGTCACCCGCCCGCTGCCGACCGGGACCTACACCGCGATCGTCACCGCGCCCGGCCACACCCCGGCCGCACGGACCGTCGTCGTCGGCGGTAGCGGCGCCACGCTCGGGGTGGTCACGCTGCCGCGGGCGGGCGGCATGCCGCTGCCGGCGGAGGGGCCCTGGGTGATCGACCCGGACCACTCCAGTGTCGAGGCGACCGCTCGGCACCTGGGCTTCTCCAGCGTCAAGGGGCGGTTCACCCGGTTCGGCGGCCGGATGTACATCGCCCGGCCGATCGAGGAGTCCCGCGTCCACGCCGTCATCACCGCCGACAGCATCGAGACCGGCAACAAGATGCGCGACGACCACCTTCGTACCGCCGACTTCCTGGACGTCGCTCGCTATCCGACGATCGAGTTCCGCAGCGAGCGGCTGTCCGCGACCGGCGAGAACCGCTGGACGATGGACGGCGGGCTGACCATCAACGCGATCAACCGGCCGGTGAGCCTGGACCTGCGCTACCTCGGCGCGGGCCCGGACACGTTCGGCGGGGTGCGGGCCGGGTTCTGGGCCACCACCGAGCTGAAGCGGGACGACTTCGCGATCAGCTACAACCAGCTGGTACGAGCCGGCGTCGCGGCGGTCGGCGCGACGATCCGGGTGGAGCTGAACATCCAGGCCGTGCAGGGCGAGGAACTCCCGTCGTTCTGACCGGCTCGGGACGGCCGGTCCGCGCGTCCGCAACCGGACGCGCTGACCGGCCGACGCACCCCTCACGACCTGCCGCTGCCGGCGGTCTTCCCGATAGCGTCGTCGCGTCGGTCCCGACTCGCTCCTGACGGGCTCGCCTTCAGGGGAGGACGGGACGACTCGACGACGAACATCTGCGGAAAGGCATGGCGTGAGCGGTAATTCGGGTCTCGTGAGTGGCCTCGGCGATCTGGCGCACCTGTCCGGTGCGGTCACCCGGTCGATCAGTGCGGAGAACCCCACCGGTGAGAAGGGGCGCGGCGGCGCTGCGACCGAAGGTACGGGTGCCAGGGCGGCCCGCGACCTCGGCCTGGGCTGGAAGGTCTCGCCCTCGATCCGGATCGGGGCGGGGGAGACGGCGTCCCTCGCAGAGATCGACGGCCCCGGTGCGATCCAGCACATCTGGCTCACCACGCACGTGTCCAACTGGCGCCGCCTGCTGCTGCGCTTCTACTGGGACGACGACACTCGCCCGGCGGTCGAGGTGCCGGTGGGGGACTTCTTCGGCCAGGGGTGGGGGAAGTTCGCCCAGCTGAGTTCGATGCCGGTGGCGGTCAACCCCAACGGCGGCTTCAACTCGTACTGGACGATGCCGTTCCTGAACAACGCGCGGGTCACCCTGGAGAACCTCGCCGACGAGGACGTGATCGTCTACTACCAGGTGGACTACACGCTCACCGAACTCGGCGCACAGGGCGACCAGGTGGCGTACTTCCACTCCCAGTGGCGGCGGAGCAACCCGCTGCCCAGCAAGGACGTGCACACCATCCTGGACGGCGTGACCGGTGCGGGCCACTACGTCGGCACGTATCTCGCCTGGGGCGTCAACAGCGTCGGCTGGTGGGGTGAGGGCGAGCTGAAGTTCTTCCTGGACGGGGACGAGGAGTTCCCGACGATCTGCGGCACCGGCACCGAGGACTACTTCGGCGGGGCGTGGAACTTCGACGTGCCGGGGCAGGGCTACACGGCGTTCTCGACACCGTTCCTCGGCCTGCACCAGATCATCGCGCCGGACGGGCTGTACCAGAGCCAGCAGCGGTTCGGTATGTACCGCTGGCACGTCCTCGACCCGATCCGGTTCGCCTCCGACCTGAAGGTGACGGTCCAGGCGCTGGGCTGGCGTTCGGGCGGGCGGTACCTCCCGCTGCAGGACGACATCGCCTCCACGGCGTTCTGGTACTCCGGTGAGACGTCGCACTCGGGCCCTGCGACCCCCGACCTTGACACCCTCGAAATCTGCTGACCCCTCGTCTCGATGCGCGGCCGGCCGGAGCTCACCGGCCAGTTTGTCGATAGCCCCGTAAGTCTCCACACTTGGCTGCTCGGCCTTTTCATCCACAGCCGGCATCCGCGGCAGGGCTGGCGCAGGCCGGTTCGTGGGACTCTCGGCCATGCCCACCCCGCTTCCCCCGTCTTTGCGGGCAACGGTCGAAGCTCAGGCCGGTGCGGTACTCCTGGACCAGGTGATCGCTGCGGGCCTGACCCGAGAGCGCGTGCGAGCACGTGTGCTTTCGGGCCGTTGGTTTCGGCGTTACCCACGGGTGTACGTCACCTACGACGGTCCGACGCAGCGGTCGACCCAGCAATGGGCGGCCGTGCTCTTTGCCGGACTCGAAGCAGTACTGAGTCATCGCTCGGCAGCTGAACTCTGGGGGCTTCTGGACGCCCTCGATCCGGACGAACCGATAGACGTCACGGTCCCGAGCGGTCGTCGGGTGATCCAGCAGCGCGGGCTGCGTGTGCATCGTTCCCGGCGGATCCTCGCGCTCCGACATCCCTCGCGGATGCCTCCGCGGACTCGTGTGGAGGAGACGATACTCGACCTGGCATCCGGCGCCGATCGCCTTGCCGACGTCGTGTGTCTGGTGACCTGCGCCTGCCAACGCCGGCGTACGACGCCGGCGCGACTTCTCGCCGCGCTCGCAGGTCGCCCGACCCTTCGATGGCGCGCTCAGTTGCGGGCCCTGCTCTCAGACGTCGAGGAGGGTGCCCAGTCACCACTGGAAGTGGCCTACCTGCGGTCCGTGGAGCGCCCGCACCGTCTGCCGCGGAGCGTTCGGCAGACCAGTCGCCGAACTGCTGCGGGCCGACAGTGGTCCGACGTGTGCTACGAGAAGTACCTCCTCCTGGTGGAGCTCGACGGACGGCTCGGGCACGTGGAGGAGGGGGCGTTTCGGGATCGCCGACGGGACAACGGTGCCGCCGAGGACGGCACTGGACATTGAGGTACGGCTGGGCGGAGACGTTGGCACAACCATGCGAGGTCGCAGCTCAGGTGGCTCGGGTGCTCCGTCGACGCGGCTGGCCCGGAACTCCCGCTCCGTGCGCGTTCTGCGGTCCTTCCCGAGCGAAGTGTGGAGACTTACGGGGGCTATGACCCCCGTAAGTCTCCACACTTCGCTGGATTGCACTGAATGGTCCGCGGCAGGACGAGACTCAGGCGCGGCGGCGGGTGCGGGCGTCGTCCTCCTCGGCCCGGGCCGCGGCGGCGGCGGAGGACGCGGCCGCCAGCGCGGCGGTGAAGTCCTCCGTCTCCTGCAGGTGCTCGTCCATCAGCGCCCCGGCCGACCGCCGAGCCTTCCGGCGTACGGCGCTCATGATCTTGGCGTGGTAGTCGATCGCGCGTTCGGCGAGTTCGGCGTTCTCCTCGACCGTGCGCCGGCGTACCGAGCGCAGCGCGCCGTCGACGGAGTGGAACAACGTCAGCGCGAACGCGTTCCCGGCCGCCCGCAGCAGCGCGTCGTGGAAGTCGACGTCGGCGGAGCTGAAGGTGTCGAGGTCCTGCGCCGCCCAGGCCTCGCGCATGGTGGCCACGGCGGCCTCCATCCGGTCCAGATCCTCGTCGGTACGCCGGACCGCGGCGAGCTCGGCGATCCCGCGCTCGACGATCCGGCGCAGCTCGGTGAGCTCGTGCGCGAGCTCGTACCCCGATTCCAGCAGCGCCCGCGCGTTGAGCACCGTGCTGTCGAACGGCGCCCAGGTGTCGGGCTGGTTCACGAACGTCCCGCGCCCCTGCTGGACCCGCAGCACGCCCCGCTGACGGAGGTCCTTGATCGCCTCGCGCAACGTCAGCCGGCTGACGCCGGCGCGTTCGGCGAGGACGGGCTCGGGTGGGAGCCGGCTGTCGGGTGGGTAGACACCGGCGACGATCTCGTCCAGCAGGCGTTCGGCCAACTGGTCGGCGAGTCCGGAGCGGCTGACGCCGGCGAGCGCGCCCTCAGCGCCCCCCGCGTGTCCGGCGCCCCGAACACCCCGAGCGCTCCGGGCGCTCCGAGCAACCCGAGCGTCTCCCGCGGCGCCGTCGCCGCCTGGTCCGCGCCCGTCGCGGCCGGTCGTGATGCGGGCCGGCTTCCTCGGTCGTGGTTTCCGGTCGGTCATGTCCGCCGTGCCTCCCAGGGTGCCCGCCAAGGTGACCACCATCGGACAGGCTGGTGGGTCGACTGCGGGGCCAACCCTATGGCACCCGCCTGACCGCGCCCCCTGAACACGCCCTACGAGGGTCCGCCGCCGCTGCGGAGCGAGTACGATTCGCGACATTGAAACATCAGATGACTTGGAAGGTGACACAAGTGACGCCAGTGCCGCCAGTGACGCCCGCCACCGACCAGCCCGCGCTCGCTGAGGCCACGCTGCGGCTGCACGAGACCGACAACGTCGTGATCGCGATGGGCGACCTCGCCCCCGGAAGCTACGCGCTGCCCACCGGCGGGACCCTGCAGGTCACCGACGCCGTCCCCCGCGGCCACAAGCTCGCCGTGGCACCGGTCGCCCAGGGCGAGCCGGTCCGCAAGTACGGCCAGGTCATCGGGTTCGCCAGCGAGCCGATCACGCCCGGGCAGCACGTGCACACGCACAACACGGCGTTCCAGATGTTCGAGCGGGAGTACGACTTCGGCGTCGACGCCCGGCCCACCGAGTACGTACCCGAGAACGCCCTGGCGACCTTCCAGGGCATCGTCCGCCCCGACGGCCGGGTGGCGACCCGCAACTACATCGGCATCCTCACCACGGTCAACTGCTCGGCCACCGCGGCCAAGCTGATCGCCGAGCGCTTCAAGTACGACGTCCTCGACGACTTCCCGAACGTCGACGGCGTGGTCTCCCTCACCCACAGCACCGGGTGCGGCATGGCCGGCCCGGGCAGCGAGGGCTTCGAGGTTCTCCGGCGTACCCTCACCGGCTACGCCAACCACCCGAACTTCGCCGGCTTCCTCGTCCTCGGCCTCGGCTGCGAGGTCAACCAGGTCGCCTCGCTGGTCGAGCACTGGAACATCCCCGAGCACAAGATCACCGTGCCGATGACGATCCAGGAGCTCGGCGGCACTCGCAAGACCGTGGCCGAGGGCATCGCCCGGATCAGGGAGATGCTGCCCGAGGTGAACGCCGTCACCCGGCAGACCGTGCCCGCCAGCGAGCTGATCCTGGCGATGGAGTGCGGTGGTTCCGACGGCTACTCCGGCATCACCGCCAACCCCGCGCTCGGCGCCGCCGCCGACCTGCTGGTGGCCCACGGCGGCACCGCGGTCTTCGGGGAGACACCGGAGATCTACGGTGCCGAGCACCTGCTGGCCCGGCGCGCCGTCAGCACCGAGGTGGGGGAGAAGCTGATCCGCCGGATCCACTGGTGGGAGGACTACACCGCCAAGCACTCCGGCTCGATGGACAACAACCCCTCGCCGGGCAACAAGGCGGGCGGGCTCACCACGATTCTGGAGAAGTCCCTCGGCGCAGCGGCCAAGGGCGGGACCACCAACCTGGCCGACGTCGTGGAGTTCGCCGAGCAGATCACCGCGAAGGGCCTGGTCTTCATGGACACGCCCGGCTACGACCCGGTGAACGCGACCGGCATGGTCGCGGGCGGCGCGCAGGTGCTGTGCTTCACCACCGGCCGCGGGTCGGCGTTCGGGTGCAAGCCCACGCCGTCGCTGAAGCTCGCCACCAACTCCGACGTCTACCAGCGGATGACCGACGACATGGACGTCAACTGCGGCGTCATCGCCGACGGGGAGGCGTCCGTCGCGGAGGTCGGCCGGCAGATCTTCGATCGGGTGCTGGCCACCGCCTCGGGCGAGAAGACCAAGAGCGAGGAGCTCGGCTACGGCGACGAGGAGTTCGTGCCGTGGCAGCTCGGCGCGGTGATGTGAGCAGGTACGCCGAAGCCGACGCCTGCCGATCCAGGCCACGATCTCCAGCCCATGTCCAGGCCACGATCCAGGCCACGATCCAGGGAGGACACGCCGTGAGCGACGCCACCAGCCCGACCGGACTCGGGCCCTTCGAACGCGTACGCGAACTCAGTCCGCAGGCACCGCTGCCGCGGTTGATCCCGGTCCGCCAGCACTACGACGTGCCGGCGGAGCCGGACGTGGCCGCCGCGACGGCCCGGGAGCTGGAAGCGCTGCGGTCGCGGATCCGGCCCGGGATGAGCGTCGCAGTCACGGCCGGCAGCCGGGGCATCCACGACCTGGCGACGGTGGTCCGGGCGGCGTGCGACTGGCTGCGCGCGGCCGGGGCCGAGCCGTTCGTAGTACCGGCGATGGGTTCCCACGGCGGGGCCACCGCGGAGGGGCAGGTCGCCGTCCTCGCGTCGTACGGCGTGACCGAGGAGACCATGGGCGTCCCGATCCGGGCGACCATGGACACCGTCGAACTCGGCCGGGTGCCCGACGGGCCGATGGTCCACCTGGACGCCAACGCCGCCCAGGCCGACGGGATCCTGCTGGTCAACCGGATCAAGCCGCACACCGACTTCCACGGCGAGATCGAGTCCGGCCTGGGCAAGATCGCCGCGATCGGCCTGGGCAAGCAGCGCGGCGCGGAGGGCATCCACATCTACGGCTCGACCGGACTGGCCCGCTGGATTCCCGCGGTGGGCCGGCACATCGTCGAGACCGGCCGCGTCCTCGGCGGCATCGGCATCGTCGAGAACGCCCACGAACGGACCGCCCGGATCGCCTTCGTCGAGCCCGACGGCATCGCCGGCCCGGCCGAGACCGCACTGCTCGCCGAGGCCGGCCGGCTGCTCGGCCGGCTGCCCTTCGACGAACTGGACGTCCTGGTCGTCGACGAGCTCGGCAAGGACAAGTCCGGGTCCGGCATGGACACCAACGTCATCGGCCGGATGTGGATCGCGGGCGTCGACGAACCCGACCGTCCCCGGGTCACCAACATCACCGTGCACGGGATCAGCAAGGCGTCGTACGGGAACGCGGTCGGCGTGGGGCTGGCCGACTTCGTGCCGTTCCGGGTGCTGGAGGACATCGACCTGCACGCGCTCTACGTGAACGCGATGACGTCCGGCATCGGTGGTGTGCGCCGGGCGAAGCTGCCGATCGCGTTGCCCACCGACGAGGCCACGGTGGCCGCGGCGATCCTGATGTGCGGCCGGCCCGACCCGGAGAACGTCCGGCTGGTCCGGGTGCACGACACCCTGGACACCGTTCACCTCCTGGTCGCGGAGAGCCTGCGCGCCGAGGTGGAGGCGCAGTCGCAGCTGGAGATCGTCGGGGAGCCGGTGCCTTTCGACTGTACGCCGGACGGTGCGCTGCCGGCCTGGCCGCCGCTGGAGGCATGACGCACCGGGCGTTCCGAAATATCCGGTGCTGCTGAACCACCCGGGTCCTTCCCGCGTGTCGTGGGAGAACATCGCTCAGTACGACGCTCCAGCGACTCGCCGCACCGACGGAGGACACCGTGGACACACCCGAGCGCCGCGACAAGGCACCGATGACCCGCCGGCACGCCCTGGGCGGGGTGGCCGCAGCGGCCGCCGCGTTCCCCCTGCTCGCCGCGTGCGGTGGCGACACGTCCGGCACCGGCGGCGGCGACTCCGCCGGCGGTAACAGCGACGACAAGGCGCCGGACACGGCGAAGAAGACGCCGAAGGGAGACGACACCAGGACGCCTGCCGACGACGACGCGGCCAAGGGCGGCGGCGGTGGCGACTCCCTCGCCTCGACCAGCCAGATCCCGGTGAAGGGCGGCAAGATCTTCGCCGCGCAGAAGGTCGTGGTGACCCAGCCGCAGCAGGGGACGTTCAAGGCGTTCTCCGCGACCTGCACCCACCGGGGCTGCACGGTCGGCGACGTGACCGGCGACACCATCAGGTGCCGCTGCCACGGCAGTGCCTTCAGCGCGCTGGACGGTTCGGTCAAGCAGGGGCCTGCGACCAGGCCGCTGCCGCCGGTGAAGATCGAGGTCGAGGGCAGCTCGATCAAGCTCGGCTGACCGACCTCGCCGCCGGCCTAGGCCGAGGACCGGCGGAGGGCGGAGGGGCGGAGTAGCGGGCGGCGACCGGGCAGGTCGATTCGGGTCGTTTACCCGATCCGGTACGGCAGGCACCGGGGCGGCCCGGCGACCGTTTGGGGGTGCCGTCGCCTAGGCTCGGAAAAGTGGCAGATCCCGCGACCTATCGACCCACACCCGGCTCGGTTCCCGACCAGCCGGGCGTCTACCGGTTCCTCGACCCGCGGGGCCGGGTGATCTATGTCGGCAAGGCCAAGAGCCTGCGGTCCCGGCTCGGGTCGTACTTCCAGGATCTCGCCGCACTCCATCCGCGCACGCAGGCGATGGTGCAGACCGCCGGCAAGGTCGAGTGGACGGTGGTCAACACCGAGGTCGAGGCGCTGCAGCTGGAGTACTCCTGGATCAAGGAGTTCGACCCGCGGTTCAACGTCAAGTACCGCGACGACAAGAGCTACCCCTGGCTGGCGGTCACGCTGGACGAGGAGTACCCGCGGCTGCAGGTGATGCGCGGCAGCAAGCGCAAGGGAGTGCGCTACTTCGGGCCGTACTCCCATGCCTGGGCGATCCGGGAGACGCTCGACCTGCTGCTGCGGGTGTTCCCGGCGCGCACCTGCTCCAAGGGCGTGTTCAACCGCGCCGGCCAGATCGGGCGACCCTGCCTGCTCGGCTACATCGGCAAGTGCTCCGCGCCCTGCGTCGGCCGGGTCACCGCGGAGGAGCACCGGCAGATCGTGGAGGACTTCTGCGACTTCATGGCCGGGCACGCCGCGCCCTACATCCGCCGGGTCGAACGCGAGATGCGCCAGGCCTCCTCCGATCTGGAGTTCGAACGCGCCGCCAAGCTGCGCGACGACCTCAAGGCGCTCGAACGCGCGCTGGAGAAGAACACCGTGGTGCTGGCCGACGGCACCGACGCCGACGTGGTGGCCCTGGCCGAGGACCAGCTCGAGGTTGCCGTCCAGGTCTTCCACGTCCGCGGCGGCCGGATCCGCGGCCAGCGCGGCTGGGTCGCCGACAAGACCGACGACGCCGAGACCGGCGAGCTGGTGGAGCGGCTGCTCATCCAGCTGTACGGCGGGGAGGGCGGGGAGTCCGTGCCCCGCGAGGTCCTGGTGCCCGCACTTCCCGCCGACGACGCGGCACTGGGCGACTGGCTGGCCGAACGCCGGGGCGCCCGGGTCGACCTGCGGGTCCCCCAGCGCGGTGACAAGAAGGCGCTGATGGAGACCGTGGCCCGCAACGCCCACCAGGCGCTCGGGCTGCACAAGACCAAGCGGGCCAGCGACCTGACCACCCGCAGCCGCGCGCTGCAGGAGATCCAGGACGCGCTCGGCCTGCCCGAGGCGCCGCTGCGGATCGAGTGCTACGACGTGTCCAACCTGCAGGGCTCGGACGTCGTGGCGTCGATGGTGGTGTTCGAGGACGGCCTGCCCCGCAAGAGCGACTACCGCCGCTTCACGGTGCGGGCCCGCGGTCGTGGCGACGGCTCCAACGACGTCGCCTCCATCCACGAGGTCATCACCCGGCGGTTCCAGCGCTACCTCGACGAGCACGCCGAGTCCGGTGACGTCGGTGCTGCCTCGCCCGCCGACGCCGAGGACGCGTCCGGTGAGGCGGGAGCGTCCAACGGCACCGGTGGCGCCGGCGGCAGCACCGCCGGACGGTCGAACGGCGCAGCCACCGGTGTGCCGGTCGGCATCGACCCGGAGACCGGCCGGCAGCGCAGGTTCTCCTACGCACCCGGCCTCCTGGTCGTCGACGGCGGCCCGCCGCAGGTCGCCGCGGCCGCCCGGGCGATGGACGAACTGGGCATCGACGACGTACCCGTCTGCGGCCTGGCCAAGCGGCTCGAGGAGGTGTGGCTGCCCGGGCAGGAGGATCCGGTCATCCTGCCGCGTACCAGCGAGGGCCTCTACCTCCTCCAGCGCGTCCGCGACGAGGCGCACCGGTTCGCGATCACGTTCCACCGCCAGCGGCGGTCGAAGTCGATGGTGGAGAGCCTGCTGGACGACGTACCCGGGCTCGGTGCGACCCGGCGCAAGGCGCTGTTGCGCAGGTTCGGGTCGCTCAAGCGGCTGCGGGCCGCGACGGCGGAGGAGGTCGCCGAGGTGCCCGGCATCGGCATGCGTACGGCCGAGTCGGTGGTGGCGGCCCTGCACCAGCCCGAGCGGGCAGGCGGGCGGCCGGCCGTCAACACCGCGACCGGTGAGATCCTCGACGACGCACCCGAGCCGGCGTCCGCCCGGCCGGTCGAGCAGCCCGAGCAGCCCGAGCCGCTCGATCAGCGCCGGCTGTCCGGCGAGGCCGGGCAGGAAGATCAGGCGGCACGCACCGACCCGACGTCGGCGGAAGCCGCCGACGACGCGATGATGCGAGATCTCGCACCTACCAGGGGAGCAACCGATGACGATAGACCCTCCTGAGCTGGTCCTCGTCTCCGGCATGTCCGGAGCCGGGCGCAGCGCGGCCGCGCACGTCCTGGAGGACCTCGGATGGTTCGTCGTCGACAACCTCCCGCCCGAGCTCCTGCCCACGATCGTCAAGCTGGTCGGCGGCGGCGACCGGTCCGTCTCCCGGATCGCGGTGGTGGTCGACGTCCGCTCCGGCTCGTTCTTCGCCGCCCTGCAGGGTGCGCTGGAGGCGTTGCGGTCCCGTGACGTACGCCCGATGTTGTTGTTCCTGGAGGCCGGCGACGAGGTGCTGGTCCGCCGGTACGAAAGCGTGCGCCGGCCGCACCCGCTGCAGGGTGACGGCCGGGTCCTGGACGGCATCGCCCGCGAACGCGAGGCACTGCGCGAGCTGCGCGCCGACGCCGACCTGGTCATCGACACCTCGAATCTCAACGTCCACCAGCTCGCGGCCAAGATCGTCAACGCGTTCGGCGGCGCGGACGACCAGGCGCTGCAGGCCACGATCGTGTCGTTCGGCTACAAGTACGGCATCCCGGTCGATGCCGACCTCGTGGTCGACTGCCGCTTCCTGCCCAACCCGCACTGGCAGCCGGAGCTGCGGCCGCGGACGGGTTTGGACGCGGAGGTTCGGGAGTACGTCCTGAAGCAGGAGGACGCGTTGCCGTTCCTCGACCAGTACGAAGGGCTGGTGACCCTGCTGGCGCGGGGATATCTGCGCGAGGGGAAACGGTTCGCGACGATCGCGGTCGGATGCACCGGCGGCAAACACCGGAGTGTGGCGATGGCGGAAGAACTCGGCGCAAGGCTGCGGGAGCGTGGCATCGGCAATCTCGTCCTGCACCGCGACCTGGGGCGCGAATGAGTTCGCCCCAGGGGACGGTGCAGACGCCGGGCGCCGGGCCGAAGGTCGTCGCTCTCGGCGGCGGGCACGGCCTGTCCGCCTCCCTGTCGGCGCTGCGCCAGGTCACCGACCAGCTCACCGCGGTGGTGACGGTCGCCGACGACGGCGGCTCCTCCGGCCGCCTGCGTTCGGAGTTCGGGGTGCTTCCGCCCGGTGACCTGCGGCAGGCGCTGGCCGCCCTGTGTGGCGACGACGAGTGGGGACGTACGTGGGCCGAGGTGCTGCAGCACCGGTTCGCCAGCGACGGCGAGCTGTCCGGGCACGCGGTCGGCAACCTGCTCATCGTGGCGTTGTGGGAACGCCTGGCCCAGCGCTCGTCCGGAGCCGCGCCCGAGACGTCGGGCGTGGACGCGATTGCGGACCGCCATGTCGCGGGCCTGGACTGGGTGGCCCGGCTGCTCGGTGCCCGCGGTCGGGTGCTGCCGATGTGCGCCGTCCCGTTGCGGATCACCGCCCAGGTCGAGGGCCTCGATCCGGAGAATCCCGCCCTGGTGCGGACGGTGCGCGGTCAGTCGGAGGTGGCGAGTACGCCGGGCCGGGTCCGAAGCGTCGCGCTGGAGCCACCCGACCCGCCGGCCTGTCCGGAAGCGGTAGCGGCCGTTCGCGACGCCGACGGGGTGGTGCTCGGTCCGGGCTCGTGGTTCACCAGCGTCCTCGTCCACCTGCTGGTGCCGGAGCTGGCGACCGCGTTGCACGAGACGAAGGCCCGCCGCATCCTCACCCTCAACCTTGCCCCGCAGGCGGGGGAGACGCGCGGTTTCTCGCCCGAGCGGCACCTGGAGGTGCTTGCCGCGCACGCTCCTGACCTGCGCGTGGACGTCGTGGTTGCCGACGACGCGTTCGTCGCCGACCACCCGGCGCTGGTCGACGCGGCCACCCGGCTCGGCGCCGAACTCGTGATGGCCGACGTAGCCTGGACCGACGGTTCGCCGAAGCATGATCCGCAGCGGCTCGCCCGCGTGTATGCCAAAGTGTTATCGTCGTGACTCTGGGTAGCGTAGATGATCCTGAGAAGCCTCACCGGCTCGACCCATTCGCGGTGCGAATTCCGCATTCGTGGCAGGATCGGGCCATGGCGATGACGGCGCAGGTCAAGGCGGAGCTCACCAGTGCGACGGTGACAAAACCCTGCTGTCGCAAAGCGGAGGTGTCCGCGACCCTTCGGTTCGCCGGCGGCCTGCACATCGTCAGTGGCCGGATCGTCATCGAGGCCGAGCTGGACACCGGTGCTTCGGTCCGGCGACTACGCAGAGAGATCGCCGAGGTGTTCGGGCACGTCAGCGATGTGCTGGTGCTCGCTCCTGGCGGGCTTCGCAAGTCCAACCGGTTCGTCCTGCGGGTGGTCCGGGAGGGTGAGGCGCTCGCCCGCCAGACCGGCCTGCTCGACGGTCGCGGCCGGCCCGTTCGCGGGCTGCCGCCCCAGGTGGTCAACGGCTCCACCTGTGATGCCGTGGCGGCCTGGCGCGGGGCGTTCCTCGCCCACGGTTCGCTGACTGAGCCGGGGCGATCCGGCGCGCTGGAGGTCACCTGTCCCGGCCCCGAGGCCGCGCTCGCCCTGGTCGGTGCCGCCCGGCGGATCGGCATCGCGGCCAAGGCCCGCGAGGTGCGCGGCATCGACCGGGTGGTGATCCGCGACGGCGACGCGATCGGTGCGTTGCTCACCAGGCTGGGTGCGCACGAGAGCCTGATGGCCTGGGAGGAACGCCGGATGCGCCGGGAGGTGCGCGCCACCGCCAACCGGCTCGCCAACTTCGACGACGCCAACCTCCGGCGTTCGGCCCGCGCCGCCGTGGCCGCGGGTGCCCGGGTCCAGCGCGCGCTGGAGATCCTGGGCGATGAGGTACCCGAGCACCTGCAGCTGGCCGGCCGGTTGCGCCTGGAGCACCGGCAGGCCTCGCTGGAGGAACTCGGCCAGATCCACGAGCCGCCCCTGACCAAGGACGCGATCGCCGGTCGCATCCGGCGGCTCCTGGCGATGGCCGACAAACGAGCCGCCGACCTCGGAATTCCCGGCACCGACGCCAACCTCACCGCGGAGATGATGAGTTCCTGACCGCATCGCCGGCCACCTGCGGGCCGGGCGCCTCACCTGGTTCCTGACCAGCGCCTCCGTCCGTCGCGGGCCGGGTCGGGGGAGGGTGGGGCAGACCAGATAGTCTCCGCGGTGAGAATGCCTCGGCGCACACCCAGGGAATCGCCGCCAGGCAACGAGGCCAGGCCCCTGTCCGCAGCGCAGATGCACGACAAGCAACGACCCATGCGAGGGAGCGTCCTGTGACCATTCGGGTTGGAATCAACGGCTTCGGCCGGATCGGCCGTAACTTCTTCCGGGCCGCACTCGCCCAGGGTGCGGACGTCGAGATCGTCGGTGTGAACGACCTCACCGGCAACGACGTCCTTGCCCACATGCTGAAGTACGACTCGGTCCTCGGCAGGCTCGACGCCGACGTGACGTACGACGACACGTCTTTGACCGTCGACGGCAAGTCCTTCCGCGCCACCGCGGAGACCGACCCGGCGAAGCTGCCGTGGGCGGAACTCGGCGCCGACGTCGTCATCGAGTCGACCGGGCGCTTCACCAAGGCGGCGGACGCTCGTAAGCACGTCGAAGCGGGCGCCAAGAAGGTCATCATCTCCGCGCCGGCCACCGATGAGGACATCACCATCGTGCTCGGCGTCAACGACGACAAGTACGACCCGGCGAAGCACTCGATCATCTCCAACGCGTCGTGCACCACCAACTGCGTGGCGCCGATGACGAAGGTACTGCTCGACAACTTCGGGATCACCAAGGGTCTGATGACCACGATCCACGCCTACACCACCGAGCAGCAGCTGCTCGACCAGATCGCGGTGACCCGCAAGGGCACGGTCAACCTGCGCCGTGCGCGGGCGGCCGCCATCAACATCATTCCCACGACCACGGGCGCGGCGAAGGCGACCAGCCTGGTCATCCCCGAGGTCAAGGGCAAGCTCGACGGCATGGCGTTCCGCGTCCCGGTGCCGACCGGCTCGGTCACCGACCTCGTGGTCGACCTGGAGCGGGAGACCACCAAGGAGGAGGTCAACGCGGCGTTCAAGGCGGCCGCCGAGGGCCCGCTGAAGGACATCCTCGTCTACACCGAGGACGAGATCGTCTCCTCCGACATCGTCAACACCGCGCCGAGCTGCACCATCGACGCGTCACTGACCATGGTCAACGGCAACCAGGTCAAGGTCGTCGGCTGGTACGACAACGAGTGGGGCTACTCCAACCGTCTCGTCGACCTCGCCGCGCTCGTTGGTCGGTCGCTGTGACCCTGGCGACCATCGACGACCTGGGTGACCTCCGTGGCCGGCGGGTGCTGGTCCGCTCCGACCTGAACGTCCCGCTGGACGAGGGGCGGATCACCGACGACGGCCGCATCCGGGCCAGTGTCCCGACCATCCGCGCGCTCTCGGACAAGGGCGCGCGGGTGGTCGTGACCGCCCACCTCGGGCGGCCGAAGGGCACACCCGACCCGAAGTACTCCCTGGCGCCGGTGGCCGAGCGTCTCGGAGAGGTGCTCGGCGCCCCGGTGGCGTTCGCCTCCGACCTGGTGGGCTCGAGCGCGCAGGAGACGGTGGACGGGCTCACCGACGGGCAGGTCGCCCTGCTGGAGAACGTCCGGTTCGACCCCCGGGAGACCAGCAAGGACGACGCCGAGCGCGGCGCGCTGGCCGACGAGCTGGCGAAGTTCGCCGACGCGTTCGTCTCCGACGGGTTCGGTGCGGTGCACCGCAAGCACGCCAGCGTGTACGACGTGGCGCAGCGGCTGCCGCACGCCGCCGGTGGCCTCGTGGTCGCCGAGGTCGAGGTGCTCCGCCGGCTGACCGACCAGCCCGAACGCCCCTACGCCGTGGTTCTCGGCGGTGCGAAGGTATCCGACAAGCTGGGCGTCATCGACAACCTGCTCGGCAAGGCCGACCTGCTGCTGATCGGTGGCGGGATGGTCTTCACGTTCCTTGCCGCGCAGGGCCACGAGATCGGCAGGAGCCTGCTCGAGGCCGACCAGGTGGAGACCGTCAAGGGCTACCTGTCGCAGGCCGGTGACCGGATCGTGCTGCCGGTCGACGTGGTGGCGGCGACCGAGGTGTCCGGGGATGCCGAGCACGACGTCGTGCCCGTGGACGCGATCCCGGCCGACCGGCTCGGCCTGGACATCGGCCCGGAGTCGGCCCGGCTGTTCGCGGAGAAGCTGGCCGGTGCGCACACGGTGTTCTGGAACGGCCCGATGGGCGTCTCGGAGATCCCCGCGTTCGCGGAGGGCACCAGGGCGGTCGCGCAGGCGCTCACCGAGACCGACGGCCTGTCGGTCGTCGGCGGCGGTGACTCCGCCGCGGCGGTGCGTTCGCTCGGCTTCCCCGAGGACGCCTTTGGACACATCTCGACCGGTGGCGGTGCGAGCCTCGAGTACCTCGAGGGCAAGACGCTGCCGGGTATCGCGGTCCTGGAGGACTAGACAGTGGCGACGAAGCAGACCGGCCGCAGGGTCCTGATGGCCGGCAACTGGAAGATGAACCTCGATCATCGCGAGGCCGTCCACCTGGTCCAGAAGCTCACCTGGATCCTGCAGGACAAGAAGCACGACTACGAACGCGTCGAGGTGGCCGTGCTTCCGGCGTTCACCTCGATCCGTTCGGTGCAGACGCTGATCGACGGCGACAAGTTGCACCTCGTGCACGGCGCGCAGGACATCAGCCAGTACGACAAGGGCGCCTACACCGGGGACGTCTCCGGTGAGATGCTGTCGAAGCTGGGTTGTCGATACGTCCTCGCCGGGCACTCCGAGCGCCGGCAGTACCACAACGAGGACGACCAGCTCGTCAATGCCAAGGTGCAGGCCGCGTTCCGGCACGGCCTGGTGCCGATCCTGTGTGTCGGCGAGGGCCTGGAGGTCCGGCGCGAGGGGCGCCAGGTCGAGCACACGGTCGGCCAGGTGCAAGCCGCGCTTGACGGGCTCAAGGCCGAGCAGGTCGCCGACATCGTGATCGCGTACGAGCCGGTGTGGGCGATCGGCACCGGTGAGGTGGCCACGCCCGACGATGCGCAGGAGGTGTGCGCGGCCATCCGGCAGGCCGTCGCCGAGCGCTATGACGCCAACGTCGCGGACGCGGTGCGGGTGCTCTACGGCGGTTCGGTGAAGGCCGCCAACTCGGCCGGCATCATGGCGCAGCCCGACGTCGACGGCTGCCTCGTCGGCGGTGCGAGCCTGGACCCTGAGGAGTTCGCCGGGATCTGCCGCTACCACGAGCTGCCCAGCCTGCCTTCCTGAGCAGGTGATCGCGGCCAGGTGATCGGCGTCGTGCCCGAACGTCCGTACGTCGTCGCCAGTGCGGCACAGTCGGTCGACGGTTACCTCGACGACCGTGCCGAGGCCCGGCTGGTCCTTTCCGGTGAGGCGGACCTGGACCGGGTCGACGGTGTGCGGGCGGGGTGCGACGCGATCCTGGTCGGTGCGCACACAGTCCGGCGGGACGACCCGCGGCTGCTGGTCCGTTCTCCCGAACGCCGGCAGGCGCGGGTCGCGGCTGGGCTTCCGCCGAACCCGGCGAAGGTGGTGCTCACCCGGTCCGGCGACCTCGATCCCGGTGCGGCGTTCTTCACCGCCGGGTCGGCAGCCCGACTCGTCTATGCGGCCGGTGGTTCGGCGGAGGAGTTGCGTACCCGTCTCGGCTCGGCGGCGACGGTCGTCGACGTCGGCGACGACCCCGGCGACGGTCTGGCAGACCTGCCCGCGGTGCTCGCCGACCTGCACCGACGAGGAGTCCGCCGCCTGCTGGTCGAGGGCGGCCGGCGGGTGCTGACCGGGTTCCTGACCGCCGGGCTGGTGGACGAGTTCCACCTGGTGGTGGCGCCGTTCTTCGTCGGCGACCCGCACGCGCCCCGGCTGGTCGGGCCGGGTGACTTCCCACATGGGGCGGACGACCGGATGCGGCTGGTCGAGGTCCGCCAGGTCGGTGACGTGGTGCTGGCCCGCTACCTCCTCGCCGCCGCCGACGACTACTGGCTACGGCAGGCGATAGACCTGTCCCGCGCCTGCCCGCCCACCGAGTCGGCGTACGCGGTGGGTGCGGTCGTGGTCGACGACACCGGGCACGAGATCGCCACGGGTTACTCCCGGGAGACCGGCCCGCGTGAGCATGCGGAGGAGGTCGCGCTGAGCCGGGTCGACCCGGCCGACCCGCGGCTCGCCTCGGCCACGATGTACTCCAGCCTGGAGCCGTGCAGCGCCCGCGCCTCCCATCCCGTGCCCTGTGCGGACCTGATCATCCGCGCGGGCATCCGCCGGGTGGTGCTCGCCTGGCGCGAACCCCCGCTGTTCGTCGACTGCCACGGCGTGGAACGCCTGCGCGACGCGGGGGTCGAGGTGGTGGAGCGGCCCGAGTTGGCCGGGCCGGCCCGCGAGGTCAACGCTCACCTCTTCGACTAGGTCAGGCCCGCGCCTCTTCCTGCACAGGGTGGAGGTACACAACGGGCTTGCCGATCCTGGTGGCATAGGCGATCTCGCGGCCGGTGGACTCTCCGACGTAGCCGTCGATGTTCAGGACCAGCACCTCGTCGGCCAGGTCGATCTTCCGCAGGTGCAGTGCGTCGAGCCGTGCCTTCAACTCGTCCACCTCGTCCGTGCCGCCCGCACCCAACAGGTCACCATCAGCCCCGGTCTCACAGCCGATCGACAAGACGATCGCGCCGCCCAAGGTGAGGCGAATGTTCTGCCGGCGGAACTCCTCGTAGAACCTCGTGGAGCCGCACAGGACCACGATGCGCGGCCGGTCGCCGCCGAAGTCGCGGACCAGGCCGTGGTGCTCGGTGCACTCGGTCGAGTCGTGGGGAGACTTCATTGCTTCGTGTCCTTTCGAACGGCCGAGTCGGCGTCGCCACAGCACGCAACGAACCCGGCTCCGGCGGTCCTGAGAATCATGTACGATCCGCGTCCACCACCGAGTGACCGCCCGGTCGGATTCTTCCGCGGAAGAATCGGGAACCCGCCGAGACCCGTCCGTCGACGCGGTCAGTGGGACTGCGAAACCTGTGCCGCTCCGGCGCTATCGCCAGTCGGGGTTCGCGGCGGTTTCCGGACCCGCGGGCCGAGGGCCAGTCGGACCACGACCGCCGTGTACGCGCAGAGCAGGACGAGCCCGGCCCACCACGGGAGCGGAAAGTACCCCGCCGACGGCGCGTAGTGCGCGGTCACCTGCGGATACTTCACCATCGTCTGGGTGACGGCGAAGCCCGCGGCCGGGGTGAGTCGCAGCAGCCATTCCGACACCGTGTCCGGCAGTAGCGGGAGCGCCGTGACCGCGTAGGGCACGGCGACCAGCGACGTTCCGGCGAGGATCGCCGCCCAGCCGCGCCGCAGCAACACACCGAACCCGTACGTGAGCATGGCGCACAGCGCGAGCACCCCCGCGACTCCCGCGATCACCCGCGCGCCGGTCGGGGCCGACACCGGCTGCACGGGGATGCCGTTGGCCTCGAGGATCACCAGACCCGCCGGGAATGCGACGCCGACAGCGACCAGACCGGTGACGAAGGTGGCCGCCCCGACGACGGCCGCCCGGGCGGCGATCACCTGCCGGGAGTCCATGTCACGAGCCGTGCGGGCACCATGTCGGGCGGCGACGACGATCACGACGATCAGCGCGACCGGCAGGCCGAGCAAAGTGAGCGCGATCGCCGGCACCCCCTCCTCGCTGCGTGGTCCGATGTCGCCGGTGCCGCTGACCGTGATGACCCCGTCGTGCTGCACCGCTCCGGACGCGAGGTGGTATTTCTCCCAGTCCGTGCGGTTCATCTGGCCGACCGGGTCGCTGTGCCACGAGCCGGTGGCGCCGCCTTCCACGGTGACGTTGTCGAAGCTACCCACGGCCTGGGTGAACCGGACCTCCTCGACCGCGCCGCCGAGGCCGACCTTGCGGAGGGTGAGGTCGCCGGGGGAGGTGGCGAAGAGCCCGACCTGCACGGTGTTCGGCAGCCCGGCGAGTTTCGCCGTCCCGACGGTGTGCCACCGCCGCCCGTCGGTGGACTCGGCGGCAGTGATGGTGTCGGCTGAGCGGGACAGGCGCAGCCAGCGCGGGGACTGCTCCGACATGCCGCCCGCGCTTCCGGCGACGTCGTGCCTGTAGTCGTACTGGAAGCGCACACCGTGGCTGCCGGTCATCATCAGCGCGGCGTACTGCGAGCCCTGCCGCAAGCCGTCCTTGACGATGATCCCGGCCTTCGCCCACGGCACCAGACCGGAGACGATCTGGTCGTGGTTCGGCGGAGGATAGGTGATCGTCCCGGTCATCGAGGTCATCCGGACCGTGATGCTGCCCTCGGGGCCCAGGTCACGATGCAGGAACCAGAACCTGTCGCTGACGGTGGAACCGTCGCCGGCGGTCGGAACGGCCGGGCATGGGCCAGGGTCGCAGGACGAACGGTTGCCGAGGCTGGAGACCAGGCTGATCGCGATGACGGTGAGGGCTGCGGCGGCCAGGGCGATCAGCCGGCCAGGGCGGCGGAACGCGGTCCATTCCCGCTGAAGGAGTTCGGTGGTCGACATGCCGTCGGTTCTACGGGCCGGCAGGTGACATGGCCCGAACCGACGCTGTCATGCTGCTGTTAGGTCCCGCCGGGCATGCTGGAGGCATGACCAGGCTGCGCGGCGGAACCGTAGGTGTGCGATTCACGATCCTGTACGCCGTGGTGTTCCTCCTGTCCGGTGTCGGGTTGCTGGGCCTGACCTTTCTGCTCTCCGGCGTCGGCGTGAGCAGGTCGGTCCCGGCCGGGAATCCCCCCGCCGAGGGCGGCCTGGCCGGAGCACAGCAACGCATCCGGGAGTTGGAGGACCAACTGGGTGCGGTGCACGCACAGCAGTCCCGCCAGCTCCTCGTGGGCTCGTTGATGGCGTTGATCGTGATGGCGGTCGCCGCGTTGTTGCTGGGCCGGTTGCTGGCCAGGCGGGTTCTGCGGCCGTTGCGGCTCATCACCAGCGCCACGCGGCGCATCTCCGCCGACAGCCTGGATCGGAGGCTCGGCGCGACTGGTCCGGCCGACGAGGTGAAGGAACTCGCCGACACCATCGACGAGCTGCTCGGGCGCCTCGAGGCGTCGTTCACCGCGCAGCGCCGCTTCGTCGCCAACTCTTCCCACGAGCTGCGTACACCGCTGGCGACGATGCGGGCATCGCTGGACGTCGCGGTCGCCAAGCCGGACCCTCCCGCCGCGACGGTGGCACTCGCGGACCGGCTACGAACGCAGCTCGACCGGGTCGATCACCTGCTTGACGGCTTCCTCGTGCTCGCGCGGGCGCAGCACGGCCCGCCTCCCGACGCCACTGCGGTCGACCTCGGCGGGCTGGTCGACGGATCGCTGCGAGAAAGGGCCGCGGACGCACAGGCGAAGGGGCTCCGGGTGACGGTGGACGTGCGACCGGGGACGGCCATCCAGGGAAGCCCGGCGCTGCTGGCGCGGCTGGTGGGCAACGTCGTCGACAACGCCGTGACCCACAACGAGGACGGCGGGTGGATCGCGATCACCGGGTCCGCCCGCGGGCAGGAGACGGTCCTCGTCGTCGAGACCGGGGGCCGAGTGCTCGACCAGCGTGAGGTCGACCGGCTGGCGCAGCCGTTCGAGCGGCTCGGCGGCGAGCGCACCGGCTCCTCGGGCCTGGGTCTGTCCATCGTGGCCGCTGTCGCCGCCGCCCACGGCGGTCGGCTCGCCCTGCTCGCCCGGCCGGAGGGCGGGTTGCGCGTGTCGGTCACTCTCCCGGCGAGGCCTGCCGACCACAGCCCGATGCCTCCGGCGATCGTCGCGGGGGTCCCGGCGGCATGAGGATCCTTGTCGTCGAGGACGAGCGCGCCCTCGCCGAAGTCGTCGCGGAAGGGCTGCGCGACCAGGGGATGGCCGTCGACCTCGCACGCGACGGGCTGGCCGCCGCCGCCAAGCTCGACTTCACCGTGTACGACGTGGTTCTCCTGGACCGGGACCTGCCCGGCCTGCACGGCGACACACTGTGCCGGCTGATCAGCGAGCGCGCGGACCGGCCGATGGTGCTGATGCTGACCGCGGCCGGCGCCCCCGGCGACCGGGTCAGCGGGCTGACCCTGGGCGCGGACGACTATCTCGCCAAGCCGTTCCACTTTCCGGAGCTGGTCCTGCGCATCCGGGCACTGGCCCGCCGCAGGCCGGATGCGCGGCCCAGGCACCTGCACGCGGCCGGGATAGAGCTGAACCCGGTGCGCCGTACGGCCGTCCGCGACGGGCGGGACCTCCACCTCTCGGTGAAGGAGTTCGCCGTGCTGGAGGCCCTGCTGCGGGCAAGTCCGGGTTTCCTGAGCGCCGAGGCCCTGCTGGAGCAGGTCTGGGACGAGAACGCCGACCCGTTCACCAACACGGTCGCGGTGACGGTGGGCAGGCTTCGGCGCAAGCTCGGCGACCCACCCGTCATCGCGACGACGCCCGGGGTCGGCTACCGGATCGGGTGATCCAACGACCCGTACAGGCGCACAGGCGCATGGACGAGATCCGCGTACGGGGTGGACGGGTCCAGCGTGTTCAGTCGGCGGGCTCGCCGCCGGAGCGCACGGACCGCGCGTGCTCCTCCACGACATCGGCGAGGGTCTGGGCCAGCAGCCCGGCCACCGGCATGGTCACCCCGGCGACCCGGCCCGCGGCGACCACCTCCCACAGGTCCTTGCTCCACGGCCGGGACCGGACCGGCACCTGCGAGGCGTCGTAGGCCTGCGCCGTGCGGTCGAAGAAGCCCCACTCGCGCGCCGACCAGGAGTCGCCGGTGCTGGTGCGGGCGACCTCGAGGACGGTCTCGACCGAGACCCCGTGTGCCTGCGCCAGGCGCAGCGCCTCGTGGGTGCCGGCGAGGGAGGCGAACATCATCAGCTGGTTGGCGAGCTTGGCCGCGGCGCCCGCACCGGGCGGTCCGGCGTGCACCACCTGCTCGGCGATCGTGTCGAGGTACGGCCGCGCCGGTTCCAGCGCCGCCTCGTCCGCACCGACCATGACCGTGAGGGTCCCGCGCTCGGCGCGTTCGGCGCCGCCACTGACCGGCGCGTCCAGGAACGCCAGCGAACGCTCCCGGGCGCGGTCGCCGAGTTCCCGAGCGGTCGCGGGCAGGACGGTGCTGTGCACGGCGACGACCGCGTCGTCGGCCAGTTGGTCGAGCAGCTCGGGGGTGTCCAGGACGGCGGTCACGGTGTCGTCGTCGGGTACGGCGAGAGCCAGCACCCGACAGCCGGCGAGGTCGCCGAGAGAGTCCGCTCCGTCCGCGCCGCGCTCGACCATCGTGGCGACCGGGCCCGGGTTCACGTCGTAGGCCGTGACCGACCACCCGGCCCGGACCAGCGCGGTGGCCATCGGGAGTCCGAGGTTGCCCAGTCCGACGAACCCGATCCGGGCCGATTTCGGTAGCGCGGCCATGCGCGGACTCCTCTGGTCGGCGGTGATCTTCGTGACTATTGTCTACAACAGGCAAGCGCCTTCCACAATCGTCGAAGGGAACGCTTCGTGGCCGGACGTCGCCGCATCGACCCGCCGAGCCTGGTGCAACTCGCCGCGCAGGAGCTACGCCGGATGATCCTGGCCGGTGAGCTGGCGCCCGGCGAGCGTCTGATCGAGGAACGGCTCACCGAGGAGCTCGGGATCAGCCGGCCACCGCTGCGCGAGGCCATGCGGACGCTGCAGCACGAGGGCCTGGTCGAGATCACTCCGCGCCGCGGTGCGTCGGTGACCCGGCTGGCCGACAGCGACGTCGTCGAGATTCTGACGCTGCGGTCCGCGCTGGAGCGGTTGGCCGTCGAGATGGGCATACCTGTGACCGACCCCGCCAGGCTCGCCCGCTGCCGTTCGGCACTGGCCGAGATGGAGCGCTGCGCCGAGCGTGCCGACCGTGCCCAACTGGTCGAGCGCGGCTATGAGTTCCACCGCGCGATCGTCGGCCTGGCGGATCACCGGCGGCTGGAGGGCATCTACGACTCGCTGCACCAGCAGCTCCTGTGGTGCATGGCGATGAACCTCCACACCCGCGAGCACTACTACGAGGACCTCGCCACCCACGTCGCCCGCCACCGCGACCTGCTCGACCTGATCGAGGCCGGCGACCCCGGCGCCGTACTGGACGCTCTTGCGAACCACGGCGAGCGGTCCTTCACCCACGGCTTCCAGCAGCCACAGCAGGAGCCGGCAACGGCAACAGGCACAGCGGCAACGGACACAACGGCAACAACGGCACCAGACGCACCAGACGCAGTGAGCAGGTGACAACGGCTACGCCCGACCAGCACCCGAAAGAGGTGGACCGTGCACGGCAGCTCCGCACCTCACGATGTCGTTCGCCCTGACCTGACCCGGCGAGGTTTCCTGGCCCGCGCGGGGTTCGCCGCCGCCGGCCTCGGCTCCGTGGCCGCGGCGTGTTCGCCGTTTCGTGGCGAGGTGGACGACGAGAAGTCCGGCTCCACCACGATCAGGTTCATCACTCCGGCCGACCTGGGGCTGGAACGCACGCTCTACAAGGGTTACCTGAGGGACTTCGAGAAGGCCAACTCCGGTACGAAGGTCACCGTCACCTTCGAGGCCTGGGACGACTACATGGCCAAGCTGCCCACGTTGCTGGCCGGCGGTGCCGTACCCGACCTCATCCACCAGCACCAGAGCATCGTGCAGGACTACGGCCACCGCGGAGCGCTGCTGGACCTGTCGCCGCTGATGAAGCGGGACGGCATCGAGCGGTCGGCGTTCGTGCCGGCGCTGGTGGACGCGTTCACCGACGGGAGCAAGGTCTACGGCCTTCCCAAGGACTCCGCGGCCTGGGGCGTCTACTACAACAAGGACATGTTCGACGCGGCCGGCGTCGCGTATCCGAAGGACGACTGGACGATGGACGACCTTCGCGAGACCGCGCGGAAGCTGACCCGGGACAAGCAGGGTCGCAGCCCCGGCGACCCGGGCTTCGACGGCAGGCAGATCAAGCAGTGGGGGCTGAACTGGCTCTCCCCGACGCCGACCGACTCCGAGAACAGCCGGTCGTTCGTGCGGGCGTTCGGCGGCGACTGGTACGACGCGAAGTACCAGAAGACGCTGATCGACCGGCCGCCCGCGCTGGCCGACTTCGAGTTCTTCCGGTCGATGCGGTGTACGGACCGCAGCACGCCTTCGCCGTCGCAGGAACTCGGCCAGGGCGACCCGTTCCGCTCCGGCCTCACCGCGATGGCGGTCAGCCACCATTCGCAGGACTTCTTCCTGCGGCAGGAGAAGACGAAGTTCTCCTGGGGAATCACGTTCGTGCCGAAGGGTCCGGGCGGACAGTTCGTCGCGGTCGGCTGCAGCGGCTGGGCGATTCCCAAGCAGGCGAAGAACAAGGAGGCCGCCTGGAAGCTGCTGAAGCACCTCACCAGCCCGCCGGTGCAGCAGGGTTTCGCCAAGCAGCACAGGTGGGCACCGAGCGTGCGGTCGGCACTGGACTCGCTGGTGCCGAAGGATCCGACCGACGGGTTCGTCAAGGTGCACGTGGACCCGCTGCGCGAGCGCAGTGACCGTACGGTCATCAGCTTCAAGTTCCCCGCCAACCAGTCGCGGATCAAGGAGATCTACGCCACGCACTTCGACCCCCTGTGGACCACGTGTGCCACCGAGGATGTCGCAGGTGCCGCCGCGCAGACCAAGGCGCAGGTGGACTCGATTCTCGCGCAGGGCTGATCGGCGATGGTCACGCAGACGGCCGACCCGCGGGAGGAGCCGGCGACCCGTGGGCGGCGCGGACTCCGCGGCAGTCGCGGCATCGCCGGGATGCGCCGGTCGCGGGGCCCGCTCGGCACTCGGCGCCGGGAGGCGATCGACGGCTACCTGTTCATCGCGCCCTGGTTGGTCGGGTTCGTGTTCCTGGTCGCGGGCCCGATGCTCGCCTCGCTGGTGATGGCCTTCCTGGACTGGGATCTGTTCAGCCCACCCACCTGGGCGGGCCTTGGCAACTTCCGGTTGCTTCTGCATGACCGGCTGGTGGCCAAGTCGTTGTGGAACACCGCGTTCTTCACCGTGATCAGCGTTCCGCTCAACCTGGTGACCGCACTCGGCGCGGCGATGCTGCTCAACCAGCGGGTGCGTTTCCGGTCGGTGTTCCGGACGTTGTTCTACCTGCCCGCGGTGATGCCGGCAGTGGCGAACGCGATCCTGTGGTTCTGGATCCTCAACCCGGAAGTGGGCCTTGCCAACTCGGTGTTGCACATGGTCGGGCTGCCCGAACTCCAGTGGCTGCAGGACCCGCACACCGCCAAGCCGTCGTTCATCCTGATGAACCTGTGGGGGATCGGCAACACCATGGTGATCTTCCTGGCCGGGCTGCAGGGCATTCCGCAGACGCTGCACGACGCCGCGCAGGTGGACGGCGCGAACTGGTGGCATCGCTTCTGGGCGGTGACCGTGCCGATGCTCTCGCCGGTGATCCTGTTCAACCTCGTACTCGGCATCATCGGGTCCTTCCAGATCTTCACCAGCGCGTTCCTGCTCGCCGGGAACGGCGGGCCCGAGCAGTCCACGTTGTTCTCGGTGCTCTACCTGTACCGCCTGGGGTTCGAGCAGTTCCGGATGGGCTACGCCGCGGCGTACGCGTGGGTGATCTTCCTGGTCATCCTGGTCTTCTCGCTGGTGCAGTTCCGGTTGTCGCGGTCGTGGGTGCACTACGAGGGTGAGGACGCACGATGAGCGGCAGCGTGACGAGCGGCAGTACGACCAGAAGCAGGTCAACCAGAAGCAGCGCGACGAGCGGGACGGCGATCGCACGCAAGGCGGTGCTGTACGCCGTACTGGCGGCCCTCGCGGCCGTCTTCTCGATCCCGATGCTCTGGCTGGTGTCCACGTCGCTGAAGGCGCAGGGTCAGGTGTTCGCCTATCCGCCGGTGTGGATCCCGAACCCGGTGCGGTGGGCCAACTACCTGGAGGCGATGGACCGGGCACCACTGCTGGTCTGGCTGGCCAACACCGCGATGATCACCATCCTGGCGATGACCGGGACGCTTCTGTCCAGCTCGCTGGTGGCGTTCGGCTTCGCCCGGCTGCGGTTCCCGGGCCGGAGATTGCTGTTCTACCTGCTGCTGTCCACGATGATGCTGCCGGACGTGGTGACGCTGGTGCCGCAGTTCGTGTTGTTCCGGTCGCTGGGCTGGGTGGACACGTTCGCGCCCCTGGTGGTGCCGGCGTTCCTCGGCGGCGGTGCGTTCAACGTCTTTCTGGTACGGCAGTTCTATCTCACCATCCCGCGCGACTTCGACGAGGCGGCCCGGCTCGACGGTGCCTCGAACCTGCGGATCTGGTGGCACATCATGCTGCCGCTGTCCAGGCCGGTCCTCGTCGCGGTGGGCATCTTCTCGTTCGTCTATCACTGGAACGACTTCCTGCTGCCGTTGATCTACCTGCAGAGCGAGGGGAACAAGACGCTGGCGCTCGGACTGCGAGCGTTCATCTCGCCCACGGACGCCTCGTGGAACATCAGCATGGCGGCGTCGATGTTCTTGGTGGTCCCGGTGCTGATCGTGTTCTTCGTGGCGCAGCGGCAGTTCATCCGGGGCGTGGTGATGACCGGCATCTCGGGGAGATAGCCACGCAGCACACCAGGCAGGCGATCCGGGCAGGCGATCCAGGCCGGCGATCCAGGACAGGTGAGGGGAAACGCAATGGACCAGGGGAGCCTTTCGGGCGTACGGGTGGTGGAGGTCGGCGTCTTCATGGCCGCGCCGTTCGCCGGGATGCAGCTCGCCGACCTCGGCGCGGACGTGGTGAAAGTGGAGCCACCCCGCAGGGGAGACCCGGCCCGCCAGGTCGGCCCGTACCTGCAGGGAGAGGGGTCGGCGTTCGTCCGGCTCAACCGCAACAAGCGTTCGGTGGCGGTCGACCTCAAGCATCCGGGGGGCAAGGCGGTGTTGACAAGGCTGCTCACGACCGCCGACGTGTTCCTGCAGAACCTCCGGCCAGGGGTGATGGACGCCCTCGGCTTCGACTACGAGAGCGTGCGGGCGCTGAACCCGCGGCTGGTGTACGTGTCACTGTCGGGGTGGGGGCAGGACGGTCCGCGGGCGAGCCTGCCCGGCCTGGACGTGATGGCGCAGGCACGGGCGGGGCTGATGAGCATCACGGGGGAGCCGGACGGCCCGCCGGCCAAGGTGGGCGTACCGCTGTGCGACCTCACCTGCGGCCTGTACGGCGCTCTGGCGGCGCTGGCCGCGCTGCGGGCCCGGGACGCCGGCGGGGAAGGGCAGCACGTCGACGTGTCGCTGTTCGAGTCGGCGGTGTCGATGGGCATCTGGGAGGCCGGGAGGTACTTCGCCACCGGCGAGGTCGGCGGGCGGCTGGGCTCGGCGCACCAGAGCACCGCGCCGTACCAGGCGTTCGCCACTGCCGACGGCTGGGTGACGTTCGGCGCGGTCACGCCGCGGTCGTGGGTGGCGGCCTGCGACGTGCTGGGCCTGGCGGAGCTCGCCGACGACCCGCGCTACGCCGACGCCTACCAGCGGCAACTGCTGCGGTCCGAGCTGACCCCGGTGATCGAACGCGCAACCCGCGGTTGGCAGACCGAGGACCTGGTGCGGGCGTTGGAGAGGGCCGGCGTTCCGTGCGCGCCGATCGCGGACTACGCCGAGGTGTTCACCGACGCCCACCTGCGGGAGCGGGACTACTACTGGGACGCGCCGCACCCCACGCTCGGTGCCGTACGCCAGCTCGGTTCGCCGATGCGCATGTCGGCCACCCCGCCGGTGCGCGGCCGAGCCGGCCCGTCGCTGGGCGCCGACAGCCGCGAGGTCCTGCGCGAGGCAGGATTCGCGATGTCGGAGATCGAGGGACTGGAAGCCGCCGGGGCGGTGCAGCACGGCGGACCGGACCGGGAAGGACGGTCGGAGTGAGTGACGCGGGAACCGCGAAGGAACTGCTGGTCGAGCGCGACGGGCCGGTGCTGCGGGTGACCTTCAACCGTCCGGAGCGACGCAACGCCATGACCTGGGCGATGTACGACGGACTGCTGGCCGCCTGCGACCGGGCCGAGTCCGACTCCTCGATCCGGGTGATGGTGCTGCGGGGTGCCGGTGACGAGGCGTTCGTCGCGGGCACCGACATCGGGCAGTTCGGGGAGTTCACCGGCGGCGACGCCGGAGTGGCGTACGAGCGGAGGATGACCCGGCTGCTGGAGACGGTGGCCGGGGTGCGGGTGCCGACCGTCGCGGTGCTCACCGGCTACTGCGTGGGCGCGGGCCTTGCCATCGCCGCGTCGTGCGACCTGCGGATCGCCGCCCGCGGGACGCGGTTCGGCGTGCCCATCGCGCGGACCGTGGGCAACTGCCTGTCCACCCCTACGGTCGCGCTGCTGGTGGACAACCTCGGGCCCGCCCGAACGCTCGACATGGTGTTGCGGGCCAGGCTGCTGGACGAGACCGAGGTCGCGGCGGCGGGGTTCCTGTCGCAGGTGTGCGAGCCCGGGGAGGTCGACGCCGCGGCCGAGGCGCTGGTTGCCAGGCTGGCCGAACACGCGCCGCTGACGATGTGGGCCACCAAGCAGGCCGTACGCCGGGTCATGGCCGCGCGCGTCCCGGACGACACCGACCTCGTGCACCGCGTCTACGACAGCGCGGACTTCCGTGCGGGCGTGGCGGCGTTCGTGGCCAAGCGGCGTGCTTCCTGGACCGGCACCTAGGCCAGACCCCAGCGGTCGTACTGTCCGGGCCGGCCTTCGGGGCCGTGACGAGGGCGGCGATGTCGGCGGCGAATCCGGTCGGGGTACCCGCCATTGACGGCGTGGGAGGAGTCCGGGCAGACGCGGACGGTCCCGTGGCGGAGGGCTCGCCCGACGGTTCGTGCGGCGACCTCGGGGCCGTGCATGACCGACCTGCCCGCGATCCTCGCGAACGCGAGCGGTGGCCGGGCCCACCGGACCCGGCCACCGCGTCGCACCGTCGACCTCACGGTGTCTGCTGCCGAACTTCTGTTATCTCAGGTACTTCTGCGAGTCAGTCGTCGATCCGCCGTGGCGTACGGCCACCGTCAGAGCCGAGCCTTGCCGGCCGCCTTGGCCTCGGCCTGCGCGTCGGCCCGGCGCTCCTTCACCGTCCCGGCGAGGTCGTCCTTGCGGTCCTGCGGCGCGGCCATCCGCATGGCGGCCGGAGCCTGGAGGTTCTCGAACTGACCCGACACCGAGCCACGCACACGGTTGTTCTCACCGGTCGGCGCCGGGTCGTTCCCGGTACCGGAGAGGTTGCCGCGCACGATGTTGTTGCTCACCACGATGGTCCCGGCGTTGTTCGAGACGTCGACGTTCCCACCCCAGTAGCTGGTGCCGGAGCACGGGGCCAGCGGCCCGTCGGCGCCCAGCTGCAGGGTGCCGGAGTTGCCCGTGTAGCCGGCGTCCCCGTAGACCTCGCTCTCGCAGAAGACCGAGCCCTCCTCGTTGTCGGCGACCGTGAGCTTGCCGTCGATCGTGGAGTTGTAGACGTCCAGGTAACGCGTGCCCTGGCCGGTGAGAGCGCCACCGACCTGCGAGCCGTCCACGACGACCTCGCCCGGGACCGAGGCGTTGACCCGGCCGGTGACCTTGGAGTCGACGGTGTAGACGAACCCGTCGTACTCAGAACCCTCGTCGGCCTTGGCGTTGACCGCGCCACCGAGGTTGCTGCCGTAGAAGTACGACCCGAAGGCGTTGTTGGTGCTGACGTTCTGGGCGATCGTGGTGTCGGTGGTGTCGACGTAGGCGTTCTCCGCCACGGTGACGGAACCCTTGAACGTCGCACCGTCGACGATCAGGTCCGCGCCGGCTGCGACCCGCACGTTTCCCTCGACAGTGGTGCCGTTGAGCCAGCAGGCCTTGCCCGCCGGGACAACCAGGTCGCCGGGAACGGTGACGGCACCGCCCTCGCCGACGCAACGAGTCACCAGGTCGGCGTTGGCCGGCATCGCGAACGCGATCCCGCCTGCTGCGACCAGAGACGTCGCGGCGATTGCGCTTCGTAGCTTCATGTGGTGCGGTCCTCCCCTGTATTGGTGGTCGGTCCGCCAGGAGGAACGCGTGTATCGAAGAAGGCCGCCCCCCGTACGGACAATCATCATCTTTCACGAAAGGTCCGCCAGGTGAAGCTTGGTTTCATTCCCTTCCGGAATCGGACGTCCGTTCCGCGGCAACCGGACACCGTTCGGACATTTTCCGGCGTCGGCGAGGCGCATCACGGTCCGCCGGTACATCCGGCACGCTCCCGAAAACCCCGGGAAACCAAAGCCGTCAGGGGATTCGTGCGGTCCACTCGGTCGTGCCGAACTTCGTGGCCACCAGGGCGGCGGCGGCGTCTCGCTCCGCGGCCGTCAAGGTGTCGTTGACAAGGCCGTGGCGCCGGCGGAAGTGCGCGATCATCCTGTCGACGATCTCCTCCCGCGGCAGTCCGGTCTGGCGCCGCAACGGGTCCACTCGCTTGCCGGCGCTGGTCGTTCCCTTGTCGGACAGCTTCTCCCGCCCGATCCGCAGGACCTCCAGCATCTTGTCGGCGTCGATGTCGTAGGCCATCGTCACGTGGTGCAGGACCGCTCCGGTGGCCAGCCGCTTCTGCGCGGCGCCGCCGATCTTGCCGCCGTCGGAGGTGATGTCGTTGAGCGGTTGGTACCACGCGCGGACGCCGAGGTCCTCGTTGAACGCTCCGAGCACCCAGTCGTCGAGGTAGGCGTAGGAGTCGGCGAACGACATCCCGTCGATGAGCGACGTGGGTGCGTACAACGAGTACGTGATCGTGTTGCCCGGCTCGATGAACATCGCGCCGCCACCGCTGATCCGGCGGACCACCTCGATGCCGTGGCGGCGCGCGCCCTCGGCGTCCACCTCGTTGCGCAGCGACTGGAAGCTGCCGATCACCACACAGGGCTTCGCCCACTCCCAGATCCGCAGCGTGGGCGGGCGGCGTCCGGCGGCGACGTCCACGGCCAGCACCTCGTCGATCGCCATGTGCATTGCCGGGTCCTGCGGGCCCTCGTGCACCAGGTGCCACTCGTGGTCGTGCCACTCGGTGGCCCGGGCGAGGGCGCGGCGTACGGCGATCGCCACGGCCTGAGGGGAGAAGCCGAGGAGCACGGCGTCCGGGCCGAGCCCGGCCTCCACGCGTTCGGTCAGCACCTGGGTGTCGGCGGTGGCCGGCAGCCCGGTCAGGGCGGCGTTGATCGCGTCCAGCGCTTCGTCGGGTTCGAGGAAGAAGTCGCCGCTGACCCGGACGTCCGCCAGCGCACCGTCGGCGACGTCGAGGTCGACGACCACCAGCTTCCCGCCCGGCACCTTGTACTCACCGTGCACTTCGCCACCTGCCGTTCTGTTCCTCGTCGGCACCACGGCCGACGTGGTGTCAACGCCGGTGGACGCCGCGGTCCTTCCCGTTGCGCGGGTTCGCCTCAGGCGCCCTCGAGGACCGCGTCGACGACCGCGCGGGCCTCCTTCTGCACCTCCGCCAGGTGCTCGGGCCCCTGGAACGACTCGGCGTAGATCTTGTACACGTCCTCGGTGCCGGAGGGCCTGGCGGCGAACCACGCGCTGCGGGTCGTCACCTTCAGGCCGCCGATCGGCGCATCGTTGCCCGGGGCCCTGGTGAGCTTGGCGGTGATCTCCTCGCCGGCGAGCTCGGTGGCGGTGACCTGTTCGGGGGCGAGCTTGCCCAGCGCCGCCTTCTGCTCGCGGTTGGCGGGCGCGTCCACCCGGGCGTACGCCGGGTCGCCGAACCTCTCCGTCAGCTCGGCGTAGTGCTCGCTGGGGGAGCGGCCGGTCACCGCCTGGATCTCCGAGGCGAGCAGCGCCAGCAGGATGCCGTCCTTGTCGGTCGTCCAGACCGTTCCGTCGGTACGCAGGAACGACGCGCCGGCACTCTCCTCGCCACCGAAGCCCACCGAGCCGTCGAGCAACCCCGGCACGAACCACTTGAAGCCCACCGGGACCTCCAGCAGCGCCCGGCCGAGGTCGGCGGCCACCAGGTCGATCATCGACGAGCTCACCAGCGTCTTGCCGACGGTCGCGCCGCCCGGCCAGCCGTCACGGTGCCCGAACAGGTAGGAGATCGCCACCGCGAGGTAGTGGTTGGGGTTCATCAGCCCGCCGTCGGGGGTGACGATGCCGTGCCGGTCGGCGTCGGCGTCGTTGCCGGTGGCGACCTGGTACGCCTCGCGCCGGCCGATCAGTGAGGCCATCGCGTGCGGCGAGGAGCAGTCCATCCGGATCTTGCCGTCCCAGTCCAGCGTCATGAACCGCCAGGTGGGGTCCGCGACCGGGTTGACCACGGTGAGGTCCAGTCCGTACCGCTCACCGATCGCTCCCCAGTAGGCGACGCTCGCCCCGCCCAGCGGGTCCGCGCCGATCCGCACCCCCGCCGACCGGACCGCGTCCAGGTTCACGACGGCCGGGAGGTCGCGCACGTAGGCGTCCAGGAAGTCGTACCGGTCGGTGGTGTCGGCGGCACGTGCCCGGGCGAACGGGACCCGGCGTACGCCGGACAGCCCGGCGCCGACGATCTCGTTCGCGCGGTTCTGGATCCATCTGGTGACGTCGGTGTCGGCCGGTCCGCCGTTCGGTGGGTTGTACTTGAACCCGCCGTCCGCGGGCGGGTTGTGCGAAGGCGTGACCACCACCCCGTCGGCGAGGCCGTCGGTGCGGCCCCGGTTGTGGGCGAGGATCGCGTGCGACAACGCCGGTGTCGGGGTGTAGCCGTCGCGGGCGTCGATCAGCACTGTCACGTCGTTGGCCGCGAACACCTCCAGCGCGGTGGTCCACGCCGGCTCGGACAGGGCGTGAGTGTCCCGGGCGAGGTAGAGCGGCCCGGTGACGCCGGCGTTCGCGCGGTGCTCGCAGATCGCCTGGCTGACCGCGGCGATGTGGTCGTCGTTGAACGAGAGCGAAAGGCTCGATCCGCGGTGGCCGGACGTACCGAAGGACACCTGCTGGTCCGCGACACCGGCGTCGGGGTGACCGGCGTAGTAGGCGGTGACCAGGTGGGCGACGTCCACGAGGTCGGATTCCTCGGCGGGCTGCCCGGCACGTGCGTCGACACTCATCGGCTCGTCCCTCTCCTCGAACGCGGGGGTCAGCGGAGTCGCGCTCCTGCTGCTCGGGTCCAGCCTGCCAGCCTGCGGCGCCGCACAGGTGGCGACCCGTGCCCGGGTCTGGCTGTCTGCGGCCACCGGCCCGAATCCCGGTGGCGACCGGTCGGCGTACCCCGCAGAATTGCACCTCGTGACAGGTCCTCGACCCACCGAGGCGGCACCGGGTGGGCGGGGTCCCACGGGCTGGCGCCGCCGACTCACCGCGCTGTGGCCCGACCTCACCCCGCTGCGCACGTCCCGCGACTTCCGCCTGCTGTGGATCGCCGGGACGGTGTTCTACCTGGGCGGGATGGTCAGCTACGTCGCGCTGCCGTACCAGCTCTACCACCTCACCGGCTCCAACTTCGCCGTCGGAGCGCTGGGCCTGGTCCAGCTCGTCCCGCTGGTCGTCTGCGGGTTGTACGGCGGTGCGCTGGCCGACCGTGCGGACCGGCGCAAGGTCCTGGTCGGCACCGGCGTCGGTCAGTGCCTGCTCACTGCCGTACTCCTCGCCAACGCGGCCCTCGACCATCCGTCGGTGGGGGTGATCTACGCCGTGGTGGGTGCGTTGCTCGCGGTGGCCCAGGCGCTGCAGCGGCCGAGCCGGGAGGCGCTCGTGCCGCGGGTGGTCGGCCACGACCAGCTCCCGGCCGCGGTCGCGCTCAGCTCGATCGGCGTCCAGGTCGCCATGCTGGCCGGGCCCACGCTCGGCGGGCTGATCCTGGCATCCGGGGGAGCGGCCTGGGCGTACGCCGTGGACGTGACGGGGCTGGCCGTGGCCACGGCGATCTTCGCCGGTCTGCGGCCCTGTCCTCCGGTGGCGAGGGCGATCAGCTCCGGGATCGCGGCGACCGTACGCGAGATCGGCGACGGGCTGTCCTACGCCGTACGCCGCCGGGACCTGCTCGGCACCTACATCGTCGACCTGACCGCGATGTTCCTGGCGATGCCGACCGTGTTGTTCCCGGCGTTCGCCGCCGACGTGCTGCGTGAGCCCGCCGCGCTCGGGCTGCTGTACTCCGCCGGGACCGTCGGATCGCTACTGGCCACCGCGACCAGCGGCTGGGTGGCCCGGGTCCACCACCACGGCCGGGCGGTGGTGCTCGCCGCGGCGACCTGGGGTGCGGCGGTGGTGCTGGCCGGGCTGTCGCCGTCGGTGTGGCTCGCGGTGGTCGCCCTGGCGGTGGCCGGAGCGGCCGACATGGTGAGCGGGCTCTTCCGGAGCGTGATCTGGAACCAGACCATTCCCGACGAACGCCGGGGCCGGCTCGCCGGGATCGAGATGCTGTCGTACTCCATCGGGCCGCTCGGAGGTGAGGCGCGCGCCGGTCTGGTCGCCGACGCGACCAGCGTTCGCACCGCGATCGTGAGCGGCGGTGCATTGTGCGTCCTCGGTGTGGGGCTGGTGGCCGCCTGGCTGCGTGACTTCTGGCGCTATGACGACCGCACCGACGAGCACGCGGTCAGGGAACGCCGGGTGCGCGCCGACCGGGCCGCCGAGACGCCGGTCGGCTGAAAGCCGGTCGTCACCGGGGAGAGAAGCAAGGCGCCCTTGTCAGCCGGACGGCGAAGATCGTCGTGGAGGATGGCTGGGCGCCGACCCGCCGGAAAGGGCCCTGGCGGTGCCGGGGGCGGCAAGGTGCCCTGGTGTGTCGTAGTCTGGTTTCCTCAAGGAGCCGGTAATCGGCTCGGCTGACATCGGCGCCGTCTGACAAAGGGGTTCACCGGAACGTGGTCACCGCGCTCTCGATCCTGTTGATCCTCACGAGCCTCGTGCTCGTGCTGCTGGTCCTGCTCCACAAGGGGAGGGGCGGCGGCCTGTCCGACCTGTTCGGTGGAGGGGTGACGTCGAGCCTGGGTGGTTCCTCCATCGCCGAGCGCAACCTCGACCGCATCACGGTCGGTATGGGCATCATCTGGTTCGCCTGCATCGTGGCGCTCGGTTTGTTGCTCAAGTTCAGCTAGTCTCCTCTCACCCGATTCCAGCCAGGTTTCGCAGTTTCACCAGACCATCGACGTAGCGCCCGACCGTTTCCTCGAATCCGATATAACGCCGATGTCAGCATCCATCGGTCGGCACGTCAGTCATTCCGTACGAGGGAGATCGTCCGTGGCAAGTGGCAGCGCCATTCGAGGAAGCCGGGTCGGTGCCGGTCCCATGGGAGAGGCCGAGCGGGGTGACACCGCTCCACGCCGCCGCGTCACCTACTGGTGCGCCAACGGGCACGAGACCCGGCCGAGCTTCGCGATCGACGCGCAGATCCCGGACTCCTGGGACTGCCCGCGTTGCGGTCTGCCGGCCAGCGTCGACTCCGGCAACCCGCCGCCGGTGCCGCGCAACGAGCCGTACAAGACGCACCTGGCCTACGTGAAGGAACGCCGTAGCGACGAGGAGGCCCGCCAGATCCTGGAGGAGGCCCTTCAGCAGCTGCGCGCCCGCGTCAGCCGGGGCGAAGTCATCCTCTGAGTTCGAGCCGGGGCCGGCGTGAGCCGGCCTCGAGCCGGCGGCCCGGGCGGCACCGGGCAATCGCCTGCACCATGCCGTCCCGATGGCCGGCCGCGCGATCCGTGCGGCCGGCCATCCGGCTTTCGGCGGCTCCGAGGGCGCCCGAGTACGTGACAGACATCCCATGTCCCACCTCTGGCCTCCTGGCTGGTGTCCGTCGGCGACCTGGGCCCCGTAGGTCTTCCCACCTCGGCCTGCTCAAGCTCGTGGCCTGGTCGAGTGCGAAGGGCAGGGCCGGGTCAGCGGCGGACGGTGCGGCTGCGGCTCGGCTCGCTTTCGTGCTGGACGCGGTCGAGGGCGGTGACGACGTAGGTGTAGGTCCGGCCTCGCTCGGCCGTGGCGTCCACGAAGGTTTGCCGGCCCGTTCCGGCGCCGCGCACCGTTGCTACCAGGCCGTGCGCGTCGGCCAGGTCGCAGGTGTCCACCGGGCCTCGTCCGTCGAACCGGTACACGGCGTACGAGGTGGCCGCCGATCCGTCTCCCGGAGGGCTCACCCAGGTCAGCCGAACTCCGCCCGCGACCGGCTCGGCGCCGGTCAGCACCGGCTGGGCGGGCGCGTGGCCGCCGAGTTGCTCGGCCACCGGAACCAGCGCGGGCCGGCTGTAGTGCTCCGCGCGCACGATGTCCATGTGGTGCAGCCGATTGGCCCGGACGTCCTTTGCGCTGAAGTACACGTCGCCGAGCACCTGCGGGCAGTCGCGGTTGAAGGTGAGGTGCCGGCTCATCTCGTCCGGATCGGACCACTCCGGCGACTGCGTGGACGTACCCACCTTGTAGGTGGCCTGGCCGATGAAGAGCTGGACGTCGGTGCCCTCGACCTGCTCTGACCACCACGGGATCAACACGGCGTAGTCGGCCGGCGCGAAGCCGATGCTCCAGTACACCTGCGGGACGATGTAGTCGATCCACTCCTCCCGCACCCACCTGCGCGTGTCGGCCGCGAGGTCGTCGTAGGTCTGCACACCTGCCATGGTGGCCGAGCCCTCGGAGTCGGTGGCCTGGTTGCGCCACACCGCGAACGGGCTGACGCCGAACTTCACCCAGGGCTTGGCATCCTTGATCCGGGCGCCCAGCTCCTGGATCAGCAGGTCGATGTTGTGCCGCCGCCAGGACGCCTTGTCGGGGAAGCCGTCGCCGTACTGCTCGTACGTCGCGTCGTCGTCGAACGGCGTCGTACCCACCGGGTAGGGGTAGAAGTAGTCGTCGAAGTGCACCCCGTCGATGTCGTACCGCCGCACCCCGTCCATGATCGCGTCCTCGACGAAACGGCGCACCTGCGGAATGCCGGGGTTGTAGTAGAGCTTCCCGCCGTACGCCACGATCCAGTCCGGGTGCACCCGGGCGGGGTGGTCGGGAGTGAGGACGGATGGGTCGGTTCCCATGCTCACGCGGTAGGGATTGAACCACGCGTGGAACTCCAGGTTGCGCGCGTGCGCCTCCCGGACCGCGAACTCCAGCGGGTCGTAGCCGGGGTCGCGCCCCTGGGTCCCGGTGAGCCACGACGACCAGGGTTCGTACGGCGACGGCCAGAACGCGTCGGCGGTAGGCCTGACCTGAACCACGACCGCGTTGAACCGGTTGCGCTCCGCGTCGTCCAGCAGCGCTCGGTATTCCGCCTGCTGCTCGGCGACGCCGAGGCCGGGACGGGAGGGCCAGTCGATGTTGGCGACGCTCGCGATCCACGCGGCGCGGAACTGCCGCTTGGGCATGGCCGGATCCGGCACTGGGCAGTTCGTGGCGGCGTGGCTCGTCACACCGGTCACCGAAGCGGCCGCGGCGGGGGAGGCGCCGAGTGCGAGTCCTCCCGGCACCGAGGCGAACGCGGCGGACAGCCCCACCCCCAGAACGCCGCGGCGGGACACCTCGCGTCGTGGCCGCCGACCACGGACTACGGCGGACGACTCCGCGTTCGACTGGGCGGACCACTCCGCCTTCGAGTGGGCGGACGGCTGCGCGGACGACTCTGCGGACCCGGACTCGTGGACCACGGGAACCCCCTCGGGCGACGGCGTTTCGAAGGAATTGTGCCGGTGAGAGTCGTGACGCGTCTATTGTTCACGGCGACGAATCCAGCTCCCGGAACGCGACTGCGGTGAGCTCCTCCGACCGATCCCACAGCCGGGCGGCGGTCTCGGGGTCGTGTGCCTTCGCGGCCGCCTTCACCCTGGTGGGATGGCCGCGGGAACCGCCGAAGGAGTCCGGCCCGAAGAACTCCCCGCCGCGTACGTCGGGCATGGTCGCGGCGTACAGCGTGGTCAGCGCGCCCTGAGCGGCGGGCTGGGCGACCAGCCTGGTGACCGCTGCGCTGGCGTGCCGCACCCAGGCCCGGCGACGGGTCCGGGCGGCGGCGTTCTGCAGATTGGTGGCGGCGTATCCGGGATGGGTGGCCACGCTGGTCAGTGGCATGCCCGCCCGGTCGGCTCGGCGCTGGAGCTCGAACGTGAACAGCAGGTTGGCCAGCTTGCTCTGCCCGTAGGCCCGCCACGGGCCGTACCGGCGTTCGGCCATCAGGTCGTCGAAGTCGATGGTGCCCATCACGTGCGCCTGGCTGGAGACGGTGACCACTCGCGGATCCGGGGCTGACCGAAGGGCGGGCAGCAGCAGGCCGGTCAGAGCGAAGTGACCGAGGTGGTTGACGCCGAACTGGCGCTCGAAGCCGTCCGCGGTGAGCGCGCGCGGGATCGCCATGATGCCCGCGTTGTTGACGAGCAGGTCGAGCACCGGGTGCTCGGAGGTGACGCGGGCGGCGAACCCGCGCACACTGTTCAGGTCACCGAGGTCGAGCGGGCGCAACTCGACGCAGGGCCGGGCGAGCTCGCGCCGGATCCGGGCCAGCGCGGCCTCGCCGCGCCGGGGGTCGCGGCAGGCCAGCACCACGCAGGCGCCGTATCTCGCAAGCTCGAGGGCGACGTGGTAGCCGAGGCCGGCGTTGGCTCCGGTCACCACCGCGGTGCGGCCGGTGAGGGCGGGTATCTGGTCGGCGGTCCAGGACAGGGAACCCATGCGCTCATCATCGCGGGCTGCGCCGACATCAGGTCGAACGGGGACGAACGCCCCGGCCCGGGATGAACCACCACCTGTACGGCTCTCCGGCGGTGCCACGGTCTCGGCCGACTGGCGCCGGTCCGGCGATCGTGCATACTCGGGACCTGTGAAGCTCCTCAGGAACAGTGCCGCCGGCAAGGCCTCCGACGTCGCGGTCGGCTACCTCATGCGCGCCGGGATCGACGGCGGCGGTGACCTCGCCTCGGCGAGCAAGGCCGCGGAGCGGGCGCTGGCCGCCACCGACGACCCGGAGCAGGCCATCGACCGGATCGTCGCCACGCACACCAGGCTCGCCGCGGCGGGCGGGTTCGTCACCGGTCTGGGCGGATTTCTGACCCTTCCGGTCGCGCTCTCCGCCAACGTGCTGGGCTTCTACGTCGTGGCCACCCGGATGGTCGCGGCGATCGCCGCGGTACGCGGCCACGACATAAGCCACGACGCCGTCCGTACGACCGTGCTCCTCACCCTCACCGGCAACGACTCCAGCACGGTGTTGTCCAGGGCCGGGATCGGCGTGAACGGCATCGCCGCGGCCGCCCTGCAGGGCGTGTCCCCGGCCGCGCTGATGATGGTCAACAAGGCGGTGGCGTTCCGGTTGTTCGCCCAGGTCGGCCAGAAGAGCCTGGCCCGGCTGGGCCGCGGGGTGCCGGTGGTGGGCGGCGTCGTGGGCGGCGCCTTCGACGCGATGCTGATGCACCGGATCGCCTCGCACGCACGGATGCACTTCCCCCAGGCGCCGCGCGAGCTCGGCGCCGACCAGGCCGCCGAGCGCGGCTGAGAGTTACGGCGCCGCAGGCCGTTCAGCAGATCAGGCCGCGCTTGCTGGCCGGACCGTGCGCCGTCGGGCTGGCGCCCACCCAGCGCGGGTCGGCGGGCTCGCTCGCCCGCTGATAGCGCAGGTCGCAGGAGAGCCGGACGCGGGTCGAGGTGTTGTCCAGGCTCCCGTGCAGCGTGTACATCGGGAACGTCACCACGTCGCCCGCGGCGTACTCCCCGGTGACCCAGCGCAGGCCGAGGTCGGCGCGCAGCGCAACCGGGTCGGGGGAGAAGACGCCGTTCCAGCCCCAGCGTCCCTCCCGCGCGAGTTCGGCCGCCTGCTCGTCGCTCTCGCAGAAGGCGTCGACGTCGCGGGTGTGGTAGTCGCGCCGTACGCTCTCCAGCCGGTTCGACCCCTCCAGCAGCATCAGACCGCCGAGCCGCAGGTCGACGTCACCGAGGGGCACCCAGGCGGTGAGGAGGTTCGGCGTACCGCGGTTCATGAAAACGCTGTCGCCGTGCGGCGCCGTGCCCCGGCCAGGGCGGACCGCCCGCAGCCAGGTGTAGTCGTAGTGGCGCACCGGCTCGCCGAACATCCGCTCGTACAGCCGGACCATCGCGCCCGCGTAGAGCACCCGCTGTAGTGGCCCGCTCGCCTTGGCCAGGTCGTCGAAGATGCGGTTGTGCTCGCTCGGACCGGGCACGGCGAGCATCGGGTCGGCGCCGGGGTCGAGGATGCCCTCGGCGGCCAGCGAGGTCGCAATGTCGCGCCGGGCGGCGAGCACTTCCTCCCGGTCGAGGTATCCGGGGAGGTAGAGGTAGCCGTCGGCGTCCAGGCGGCGCCAGAGTTCGTCCGGGTCGTCCACCGCGTCGTCGGAGCGCCGCAGCGGGCCGAGCGCGTCCGGACTCGGTTGCAGGGTGCGGTCCTGGGCGCGCAGCGGCGGGAGCTCCGCGGTCGCGAGGGACGAGCTGGTCGAGGCGGTCGCCATGTCGGCTCCTCCGTTGGCCAAGAGACGGGCACTCCCGGACGCACGGGTTTCCCGCGGTGGGTGCCACCACCAGAATGGTGTGCACCGACGGCGAGCGGCAAGGCTCGGCAGCGAAGCGACCGGCTGTGGTCGCGCGGGGAGGCCGGATGGGCAGGGCCCGGGTGTGTGTGCTCGGCAGCGCCAACATGGACCTGGTGGTGTTCGCCGAACGCGCACCGGAGCTTGGGGAGACGGTCGCCGGTCGGCGGTTCGTCACCGTGCCCGGCGGCAAGGGCGCCAACCAGGCCATCGCGGCCGCGCGCGCGGGCGGCGACGTCGCGATGGTCGGCTCGGTCGGCGACGATCCCTACGGCCGGCAGTTGCGTGCGGTGCTCGACGACGCCGGCGTGGACACCCGTGCGCTGGCGAACGTGGCCGAGACCACCGGCACCGCACACATCCTGGTCGAGGACGGCGGCGAGAACTCCATCGTGGTCGTACCCGGCGCCAACGGCACGGTGCACGGCCTGGCCTACGGACTGGACGAGGCGTTGACCGGTGCGCAGCTCCTCCTGCTCCAGCTGGAGTTGCCACTGGACGCGGTGCTCGCGGGCGCGAAGGCGGCACGGGAACGCGGTGTCAAGGTAGTCCTGACACCGGCGCCGGCCCAGCCCTTGCCGGCGGAGCTGCTGAAGTGTGTCGACCTGCTCGTGCCCAACGAGTCCGAGGCGCTCGTGCTGACCGGGAAGGACGACGTGAACTCCGCCGCGCACGCGCTTGCTGAGCTGGTGCCCGAGGTAGTGGTCACCCTCGGCGCGGACGGCGCGCGCTGGCTACGCCGCGACGGAGCCGGTGAGCACGTGCCCGCGCCGTCGGTTCAGGTGCGCGACACCACCGCGGCCGGCGACACCTTCGTGGGAACGCTCGCGGTCGCGCTCGGCGAGGGCCGGCCGATGGGGCAGGCCCTGCGGTGGGCGACCGCCGCGGCCGCGCTGTCGGTGGGTCAGGAGGGCGCGAGCACCTCCATGCCGACCCGGGCCCGGATCGAGGAGTTCGAAGCCCGGACGTTCGGGGCGTTCGGGCGGTGACCCGCAGTCCTGACGCCCGGACTCAGGCCCGGCCGCGGACGACCAGCCCGTCCAGCAGGTCCTGGGTCGCCCGGGCGACCGCCTCCACCGCGGCGTCGAAGGCCTCGGCGTTGTGTGCGGCCGGGGCGCGGAACCCGGAGATCTTCCGGACGTACTGCAGCGCGGCGGCGTGCACGTCGGTGGGCGTGGCGGACTCGACGTACGGCGCCCGCAGGGTCTTGATGCTTCGGCACATCGGCTTCTCCTCGTACTCGACAGCGGTCAGTCAATCACCGACCACCCCCGAGCGGCGCCACCGGCGAGGAACGGACGCGGCATGAGCACCGGGGACCCGTACGACCCGCGTGACCCGCGCGATCCGGACGATCCGCGCGTCACCCCGCCTCTGCTGGACTTCGTACTGGCGAACGCGCAGATTCGGGCCGTGGGGGCCATGGGCTCCCGGCAGGTCCGGGACAACGGCTACACGCTCGAGCGGCGCACGGTGCCCGACTACAACCTGATCTTCCTGCGGCAGGGCAGGGTGACCTGGGTCCTCGGTGACGAACTTGTGCCGCTGGCCGCCGGTGACCTGCTGGTGGTCCCGCCCGGCCTGCCGCACCATGCCTCGCCGGTGAGCCGTCACGTGGTGATCGGCTCGCTGCACGTGGAGGCCACGCTGGCAGGCGGCCAGGACGTCTTCGACCTGCTGCGCCCTCCCCGCGTGCGGAGGGTACGGCCCGGCACCCGCCTGGCCGGGCACCTTCGTTCGGCGGTGGCCGAGTGGGACCGCGACGCCCGGCTGACGCGCCTCACGCTGCCGGCCTGGGCCCAGCTGGTCACCCTGGAGCTGCTGGTGCACGACGCCGAGCTCGGCCTGCTGCGGCCCCGCCCGGTCGACCCGGTGGTCGCCTGGGTGCTGGACGAGCTCACCCAGCGGATCGGGCGGCGGACCACCCTGGACGATCTCGCCGGCAGGTTCGGTTTCAGCGGGCAGCACCTGAACCGCGTCTTCGGCCGGGTGCTCGGCGTCACGCCGCTGCAGTACCTCACCCGGCTGCGGCTGGATCGCGCCGCCGCGATGCTGACCGACCGGCAGCTGACGATCCGGGCGGTGGCCAGGGAGGTCGGCTACGACGATCCGTACTACTTCAGCCGGGCGTTCCGGGCGAGGTTCGGCCGCAGCCCGTCGGAGTACCGCCGCCATCTCGACCCGGTGAGCCAGTCCGGCTGAGCGGGTGCAGGCGACCTGTCCGAGTGCGGCCGAGGTTCAGATCGTCCATCCCGGCGTTCAGCGCATCCATTCCGTCCAGGGCGATGCGAACCTAGCGTGACCGCAGTGCCGGAGAACCGGAACGAAGCCAAGGAGTGCAATGACTGACCTGGTCACCACGGTCACCGCGGAGCAGTGGGACTTCTACGAGGAGAACGGCTACGTCGTCCTCGGCCGCGTGTTGTCCGACGACGACCTGTCCGGACTGCGCGACCGCATCGACGACATCATGCTCGGCCGGGCCGCCATCGACTACGACCGACTGCTCATGCAGCTCGACAGCCGCAACGGCGCGTACGCCGACGCCGGCAAGCAGTCCAAGGGCTGGAAGGGCGCGACGCTGGACTACCGCAAGATCCAGGACCTCGAGTTCGACCCGCTGTTCCTGTCGTACCTGCAGCGGCCGCTGTTCGAGGAGATCTGCCGGCAGACCTACGGCGACGTCCCGGTCTCGGCGTTCCGGGCGATGTTCATGAACAAGCCGGCCCGCCAAGGCACTTTCCTGCCCTGGCACCAGGACCGCTGGGCGTTCCTCGACCGCGACCCGCTGATCACCGTGTGGACCGCGCTCGACCCGGCGACGGTCGCCAACGGCTGCGTCCAGGTGATCCCGGGCAGCCACAAGCTCGGCCTGATCAACCCCGAGCACGGCTCCGGCTTCCTCACCGAGGAGCAGGCGAAGGAGTACTGCCTGCCGGAGAAGGTGCACCACCTCGAACTCCAGCCCGGTGAGGCAGTCCTGCTGCACAACTGGCTGGTGCACTCCTCCGACGTCAACGCCACCGACATTCCCCGGCGGGCCTTCAGCGTCTGTTACATGGACGCGCGGACCCAGCACACGAAGGGGCGCGAGGAGTACTCCCTGGTGTTCGGCGAGGGCGCGCTGACGCCGGCGGACCTGAAGCCCGGCAGCCCGGTCGCCACCGGCTGACCCGTCAAGCGGACCCTCGCAGGTCCCGGACGGGCACGCGGACGAACCTGATGCGCTCGTACGCCGACCGCTCGCCCGCCTCGTGCAGCACTCCGATCCCGGCGCCTTGCCGGGTGCCGGCGCCGCTGCCGAGGTGGGCGAGGTCGGAGTAGGCCGCCGGCCCGGGCCACACCACCAGCGAACGCGCCCAGGTGTGGCCCGCGTCGGCGCTCACCCGCAAGGTGAGGTTGCGCCGCTCGCGTACGTCGTCCGGGCCGGCGAACACCAGCACGTCCGGGATCGCCAGCACCGAGCACTGCACGACCGGTGCGACCAGGCCGCTCACCGGGGCGTACGGCCGGTCGAACTCCTCTCCGCCGGACGAACTCCACGCGTGCGCCCGGGCCGCTCGCGCACCGGCGGCCTGGTTGCGGGTGGCGGCGTAGACCCGGCCGCCGGGGAGTTCGGTGACGGCGGTCTCGTTCGGCCTGATCTCCTCGCCGCCCGAGCCGCCCGAGCCGCCCGAGCCGCCCGAGCCGCCTGGGGTGCCGGGGGTGCCGGGATCGACCGCGCCGATCCGCCATGACCGGCCACCGTCGTCGCTGAGCAACAGGTGCCCGCCGTAGCCGGTGCCGGGCGCGGAGTGGTTCGCCGGTACGACGAGGCGACCGGCGAACGGCCCCGACCGCAGCGCCAGCCCGTGTCCTGGTCCGGTGGCGTACCACCGCCAGTCCGCGCGCTTCGTCGTCTCGGTGACGTCGACCGGAGCGCTCCAGGTGCGGCCGGCGTCGGTGCTGCGCTGAACGCGTACCCTGCGCCCTTCACGCGGCCCGACCCGGCCGGCGAGGATCCGATCCTCGCTCGCGTCCGCGGCCGCGCAGGTGCTGAGCACGACGACGTCACCGGTGGCCGGATCCACCACGGGGCTGGGGTTTCCGACCGTGAGCTCGGGGCCGGTCCCGACGACCGTCAGCGGACTCCACGTGCGGCCTCCGTCGCCCGACCGGCGGAGTACGAGGTCGATACGGCCGGCGTCGCCGGCTCCGTCCCGCCGGCCCTCGGCGAACGCCAGGAGTGTCCCGTCGCCCGCGGGCAGGAGCGCCGGGATCCGGAACGTGTGGTAGCCGTCGGTCCCGGCCTCGAAGACCGTCGCTTCTTCCGGCGCAGTGGTATGCGGCACTGTCGTTTCCCTCGGCGCCGTCGTCGGTGTTCAGCACAGGCCGGCGCGCTCGAGGTGGCCGAGCACGGCGGCGTTCTCGGTGTCGTTCAGCCCGATCATCGGCCGGCTCGTGGCGCCGGAGGTGATCACGCCGCGGTGGACGAGTGCGGCCTTGAACGCCCCGATCGCGGAGGAGTACCGCCCCATCCGCGCAGGGTCGCCGACGCCGATCATCGCGAACAGCGCGCGGAGGCGTTCCTGCTCGGCGGTCGCGGCCGCCCAGTCACCGCGGCGGGCCGCGTCGTACAGCCGGACGTACCCGTGCGGGTCGACGTTGCCCAGCCCGGGGACGATGCCGGCCCCGCCGGCCAGCAGGGCGAGGTCGGCGTGAGTCTCCGAGCCGGTGAACGCGACGAAGCCCGGCACCCGCGCGGTGGCGGCACACGCTGCCCGGAAGCCGTCGACGTCACCGCTGGAGTCCTTCAGGCCGGCCAGTACGCCGTCCGCGGCGAGTTCGGCCACCAGGTCGGTGGGCAGCTTGGTGTGCACCGCACTCGGGATGTCGTATGCCAGCAGCGGCAGGTCCACCGCCTCGCGGACGGACCGGAAGTGGACCGCGATCTCGGCCGGATGGGTGGGCGCGTAGAACGGCGCGGTGGCGACCAGGGCGTCGGCGCCGAGACGGGCCGCGGCGCGGGCGTGGCCGAGCACCCGGTCGGTGGTCAGGTCGATGGTGCCGGCGACCACCGGGACCTGGCCGGCGACGATGCCGGCGACCGCGGCCAGCACGCGGGTACGGCGGTCGTCGGTGAGGTAGGCCGTCTCGCCGGTCGACCCACCCACGAACAGGCCGGCGACGCCGGCGTCGAGCAGGAAGCCGCAGAGGCGTTCGAGGGAGGCGAGATCGAGTTCGCGGTCCGTGGTGAGCGGGGTGCACACAGGGGGGATCACGCCGCCCGGGACGGGCGGTGAGCTCTGGACAGGCAGGGGCTGGCTGGGTGGTGAGGGCTGGGTGGCGGGCACAGGACTCCTGTAGACATAGGACGTGGGATGTCTGAACGGCCGGGCGCTACGCTAGCCGACGTTCGTTCCGATCCGAAAGGCTGAGTACTCCATGGCGGACAGCGGCCGGCGCAGGCATCTCGAGGAGCGCATCGTCGACCTGATCCTCGAGCAGGGCCTGCCGGCAGGTTCGCCGCTCCCGGCCGAACCGGCTTTGGTCGACACGCTCGGCGTGAGCCGCAACTCCGTGCGCGAGGCCCTACGTGCGTTGCACACGCTGGGCATCGTGGACATCCGGCACGGCTACGGCACGTTCGTGGGAACCGCCCCGATGACCGCGGTGACGCCCGGCCTGCTGTTCCGTACGCGGCTGCGGGTGCGCGACGACCCCGGCGCACTCGCCGACCTGGTGGAGGTCCGCGAACTCCTCGAGCTCGGCCTGATCGAACAGGTCGCCACCAGGGTCGACGAGGCCCAGCTGGCGTCCCTGGACCGCGCGGTCGAGGAGATGGACAAGGGCGATCTCGCCGCCGCCGACCAGCGCTTCCACGAGGCGCTGTACGCATCGGTGGCCAACGAGCTCGCCACCCAGCTGATCTCGGTGTTCTGGGACATCTACCACCAGGTGGCCGACGAGCTGGAACAGACGCCGGTCGACCGCGTCCGGGTGGTCCAGGGGCACCGCCGAGTGGTGGAGGCGCTGCGTTCGGGCGACCCGGCGCCGGCCCGGCAGGCGTTGCTGAACCACTTCGCCGACCTGCGCGAACGCGTACGGTGGCTGGTGGCGGCTACCTCCGGGCCCCGCTGACCCCCCGAGCCTTCGCGGCCGCGACTCCTGCGCCCCTCCGGTCCGACCGGCCGGCCCTCCCCGGCCGCCCGAGGTGGGAGCACGCCTCGGCCAACTGGCACGATGTGGCCGTGCCTCGATCCCTCGACGAACTCCGCGACCTCCTCGACCTCGAGAAGATCGAGGACAACCTCTTCCGCGGCCGGCAGCCCGAAACCAGGCTCCAGCGGGTCTTCGGTGGCCAGGTCGCGGGCCAGGCTCTGGTGGCGGCCAGCCGCACCATGGGACCCGACCGGATGGTGCACTCGCTGCACGCGTACTTCCTGCGCCCGGGCGACACCAGCGTCCCGATCGTCTACGACGTCGAGTGCACCCGCGACGGCCGGTCGTTCAGCACCCGCCGGGTGGTGGCCCGCCAGCACGGCCGGACGATCTTCTACATGAGCGCGTCGTTCCACGTGCCCGAGCCCGGCTACGAGCACCAGGACGCCATGCCGGACGTACCCGACCCGGAGCGGTGCCCGACCCTGGGCGAGGTGCTGGAGAAGGTGTCCGGCCGGCCCAGTGCCGCCTGGGCGGAGGAGTGGGCCGCGCTGGACGTGAGGTACGCCGGCGACTCAGCACGCGGCGGCGTACCCGCCGACCCCGAGCACCCGGCCCGCGCCCGGGTGTGGCTGCGGGCCGCAGGCACGCTGCCCGACGACCCGGTGCTGCACAGTTGCGTGCTCGCGTACGCCAGCGACCTCACTCTGCTCGGCGCCACACTGGTCCCGCACGGCACCCACATCGGCGCACCCGACCTGCAGACCGTGTCGCTGGACCACGCGATCTGGTTCCACCGAGCCTTCCGGGCCGACGACTGGCTGCTCTACGACCAGGTCTCCCCGTCGGCGGCGGACTCGCGCGGCCTGGCCACCGGGCGGTTGTTCACCCCGGACGGCTCGCTGGTCGCCTCCGTTGTCCAGGAGGGGCTGATCCGGCAGGTTCCGCGTAGGGAAAAGTAGGACCCATGATTGTGGCCTTCAGCATCAGTCCCACCAGCGGAGCCGACGACGGCAGCGTGAGCGAGGCGGTCGCCGAGGCCGTCCGGGTCGTCCGCGAGTCCGGCCTCCCGAACGAGACCAACGCGATGTTCACCAACATCGAAGGGGAGTGGGACGAGGTGATGGCAGTGGTCAAGCGGGCGGTCGACGTCGTGGCCGCGACCTCCCCGCGGGTGGGCCTCGTCCTCAAGGCCGACATCCGGCCCGGCCACACCGGCGAGCTCACCGGCAAGGTCGAACGCGTCGAGCGGCTGCTCGCCGACTAGGGCCTACGCCTGGGCACGGGCGCTCGGCGCGCTGGCTACGCGTCGAGTACGAGGACGTACTCCGCGACCTCCGCGGCCCGGCCGTTGGCGAATCCCCGGTCCTCGCCACACACCCGGAAGCCGCACCGCTCCAGCACCCGCAGGGAGGCGGCGTTGTCCTGCACCGCACGGGCGTGCAGCGGCCGGGTCGTCACCTCCGCGAGGAGCTCCCGCAGCGCCCGGGTCGCGATGCCGCGGCCCCAGTGTTCGCGGCCGAGCCAGTACGTGACCTCGGTGTTGCCGGCGTAGTCGAAGCTCGCCACGTGCCCCGCGACCTGCCCGTCGGTGAGGACCGTCCGCACGGTGCCGGTCGGATGGGTCCGGATGCGCTGCCAGCGTGCGTCGAACGCGTCGCGGTCGCTGGGGTCGGCCGGGGTGAACGCCGCCATCTGGATCGCCGCGGGATCCTGCATGTGCACGAAGAAGTACGCCAGGTCGGCGTCCTCGACCGTACGCAGCCGAACGTCCGGTTGGATCATGCCGACGTGTCCTCCGTTCACTCGTGCGGTTGCACGCCCTCGGCGGCCTCCCCCTCGGCGAGGCCGCTCATGGGGATCTTGCCAGGTTCGTCAGGATCGCGCAGTGGCCGCAGACCGGCCACGAGTTCGGCCACCCGGTCCGGCAGCACCAGCCGGGCGCGCACAGCGCCCGACGCCAGCCGGCGGGTGAGCCCGTCGAGTGGCAGGTCGGTGTTGGAGGCGAGCAGCAGCACGTTGCCGTACCTTCGTCCGCGCAGCTGCGACGGCTCGGCGATCAGCGCCACGTGCGCGAACACCTCCCGCAGGGTGGCCGCCTCGGCGCGGGCGTGCCGTTGCTCGGTGCGGTCGGCGACGTTGGCGATGTACACGCCCGAAGAGTCCAGCACCCGCACCAGTTCGTGTGCGAACTCGCACGTGGTCAGGTGGCCGGGCACCCGGTTGCCGGTGAACGCGTCCCGGATCACCACGTCCTGGGAGCCTTCGCGCAGGGACGCCAGCCCTGCTCGGGCGTCGCCGGTACGCACCCGGATGCCGCGGTCGCGTACCAGCCCGAAGCCCTCCCGCACCAGGTCGACCAGGGCGCCGTCGATCTCGAACACCACCTGCCGCGACCCGGGCCTGGTGGCGGCGACATAACGGGCGAGGGTGCATCCTGCGCCGCCGAGGTGCGCGACCCGCAGGGGACCCGGCGGCAGGTGGTCGAGGATGTCACCGGTCCAGCGGACGTACTCGAAGTCCAGCCGGGTCGGGTCGCCGAGATGGACGTAGGAGCTCGGGACGCCGTTGACGATCACGAACCATCCACCCGGGTCGCCCGGGTCGGCGGTGAGGGTTACCTCGCCGGTGTCGATGGGGTGGGTTCCGGCGGGCACGGCTGACCTGGCGGATCTGGTGGACTGTGCGGAGCCGGCCGGGCCGCGGTTGGTGGCACGCCGGGTCCGGGCGGGTGGTCGGCGGTCGGGCACACCTCAGCCTCGCACGCCGGCCGGCGGACCGCCGGACGGGGCCGCGACCTCCGTCGGCGTTCGAACGCAAGGCGACCTTGACAGCGCCGCCGGACGGTTACGATCGCGCCATGGGCAGGATCTGTGTCCTGGACGCGCCGTCCAACCTCGGTCTGGCGATGCCCTCGCCCGGTGTCGTGCCCGGTTGCTACAAGCTGGCCGGCGCCCTGCGTGACAACGGGCTGGTGGCCCGCAGCCGCGCCGTCGACGTCGGCTGCGTCGTTGCCCCGCGCTACGACGTCACCGGCTGGAAGCCCGGCGACGGAGTGATCAACGCCGCGGCCATCGCCGACTTCACCTGCCGCCTGGCCGACCGGGTGAGCGTGTGCCTGGCTGACGGCGACTTCCTCGTCGTGCTCGGCGGAGACTGCAGCATCCTGCTCGGCCCCGCGCTCGCCCTGCGCCGGCACGGTCGGCACGGCCTGGTGTTCGTCGACGGCCACTCCGACTTCCGCCACCTGGGCGACGGCGCGGACTACGTCGGGGCCGCGGCGGGGGAGGACCTCGCCCTGGTGACCGGGCGGGGCCAGGACGACCTGGCCGACATCGACGGCCTGGCGCCGTACGTCCGCGACCGGGACACCGTGGTGCTCGGCATCCGCGACAACGACGTCCACCTCACCGAGCTGGCCGATCTCGGTGTCCCCGTCCGGACCGCCCTCGCCATCCGGGCCGAAGGGGCCCGCCGGATCGCCAGTCAGACGGTGCGCTACCTGCGCGAACTCGACGGGTTCTGGGTGCACGTGGACGCCGACGTCCTCGACCCGCTGGTGATGCCGGCGGTCGACTCACCCTGCCCGGGCGGGCTGGAACACTCAGAGCTCGCCGCGCTGCTCGGCCCCATGCTGGCCGATCCGCGCTGCCGGGGCGTGGACGTCACGGTCTTCGACCCCGACCTCGACCCCGGCGGCACCCTCGCCGGCCGGTTCACCGAGACGATGGTGGAGGCGCTCGCGGGCAGGGCGCAGGCGCAGGACTGAGGCGGCCCGCCGTGGGACACTGACCGTAGCCGATCATCGGAGGTGGGCCACGTGGCCGGCAAGGGAAAGCTCAGCAGGAGCGTGATCAACTACGCCGTGAAGTACGGCCCGCTGGCCTACGAGGCGGTCAAGCACGGACGCGAGCCCGCCCAGCGCGCCGTCACCAACGCGCTCGCCCGCCAGGGCAACCGCCGCCAGGCACTGAAGCACGCCGGGACCGTCGTCGACGGCTCGGTGCTCCGGGTCTTCCACCGCGGCGAGCAGGTGTGGGTGGTGTTCGCGGGGGAGTCGCCGATCGCGGCCTACCCGGGAGTCGACCGGCCACTGCCCGAGCTGCTCGAGCACGCCGACCTCAACCGACGCGTCCGGCCCGGTGAGGAACCGACGTCGCGACTGCCCAAGGGACTGCCCGCGCGGGTGCCGGACGCCGTACGCAAACTGCGTCCCCGCCGGCGCGGCTGACCCCGAGCCGCCGGCCGGGCGCGGACGGCACCGGTGCCGGGCGGGGCGTCAGTAGTCCGGCCGGCGGCGCATCCGCTTGACGTCGCCCTGCCGCTTCTTCGACGACAGCCGGCGCTCCACCGAGCCTCGCGACGGGCGGGTACGCCGGCGTGCCTTGGGTGGGGGCGCGAGGGCCTGCTCCAGCAACATCCCCAGCCTGGCCAGCGCCGCGCGCCGGTTCGCCAGCTGGGACCGATGCTCGGACGCCGTGACGGTGAGTACGCCGTCCACCAGCCGGTCACCGAGCCGGGCCGTGGCCCGCTCCCGAGCCGCCTCGCTCAGCGCCGGTGACCGCGTGAGGTCGAACGACACGCTCGCCCGGGAGTCGGTGGTGTTGACGCCCTGACCGCCGGGACCTCCGGCCCGCGAGAACCGCCAGGTCAGCTCGCCCGGGTCGAGGTCGAGCGGTCCTACCCGCAGGGAGCCCGGCGCCATCGGCGGTCCCTCAGTTCGTCGCCGTCGAGGAGGCGGCGGCGGTGGTGGCGGCGCTGACGGCCGCCATCGTGGCTGCGTTCACCGCCGCGACCGCCTTCTTCACCGCGTCCGCGGCCCAGGCACCTTCGGAGATCTCCCTGGCCCGCCGCCGGACCGCGCGCCGGTCGGGGGCGTCGACAACCTTCGGCACGACGTCGATCGCCGCCAGCAGCGACACCAGCGCACCGGTCCGGGCGTCCGGGGTGCGGCCTTGGACCAGCACATCCGACAGCGTGACGCGCAGGGAGTTCTCGTGCGAGGAGTCCTCGGCGGGCCAGCGCGTGGTGGGGAAGATCCCGAGCACCCTGCCCTTCTCCTGCCGGAGGACGCCACGGTCGGCGAGGCCGGCCAGCAGTCGGTCCCGCAGGCCCTTGGCGAGTCTGCCGAGAACGTTCGCCGGCTTGCTGCCCTCCCGGGCGTCCAGGATCGACAGGCCCTGGTCGAGGACCGGCTCGCCGGTCGGGCTCTCGTCGCGCACGACCAGACGGCCCTTGCGCACGTCCTCGCCCGGACCGGCGACGTCGACCTTCCCCCGCAGCGTCAGCTCGAGGAGCACCGCACCCGCGAGTGCGTGGTCGAGTTTGGTGCCGTCGGTCACCGGCCGTCCGGTGCTGTCGTCCACGAGCAACAGCAGCAGATCCTCCGCCAGGAGCATGGTCGTCCCCCGTCCAGGTCGAGATGGTCGTGCTGGATCGTGATGGTTCGTACCGGGTGGGTCAGGGTCGCCCCCAGCATAGGAGGTGCGGTGACCACCATCGGTAGCTCGCCGTCGGCCCGTCAGGCGGGCGTGGAAGACTCCGCAGACATGGGATACAACGCTGCCGACGACCGTTACGACACGATGCAATACCGCCGCTCCGGGGCCAGCGGCCTGCACCTGCCCGCCGTCTCACTTGGCCTGTGGCACAACTTCGGTGACGACGTGCCGCTGGAACGGCAGCGGGGCATCCTCAGGCGGGCTTTCGACCTCGGGATCAACCACTTCGACCTGGCCAACAACTACGGCCCGCCTGCGGGGTCGGCCGAACTCAACTTCGGCAAGCTGTTCGCCCAGGACTTCACGCCCTATCGCGACGAACTCGTCATCTCCACCAAGGCGGGCTACCTCATGTGGCCGGGCCCGTACGGCGAGTGGGGATCACGCAAGTACCTCCTCGCCAGCCTCGACCAGAGCCTTTCGCGGATGGGCCTGGACTACGTCGACGTCTTCTACTCCCACCGGTTCGACCCGGACACTCCGCTGGAGGAGACGATGGGCGCGCTGGACACCGCGGTGCGCCAGGGCAAGGCGCTGTACGCCGGGATCTCGTCGTACTCTCCGGAGGACACCCGCCGGGCGGCGGCAATCCTCAAGGACCTCGGCACGCCGCTGCTCATCCACCAGCCGTCGTACAGCATGCTCAACCGCTGGATCGAGGAGGCGCTGCTGGACGCACTGGAGGAGACGGGGTCGGGCTGCATCGCGTTCTCTCCGCTGGCGCAGGGGATGCTCACCGACAAGTACCTCAACGGCATCCCGGAGGGCTCACGGGCCTCGCTGGGCAAGTCGCTGTCGCCGGACCAGCTGTCGGAGAAGAACCTCGGCCACATCCGCGCCCTAAACGCGATCGCGCAGCGCCGGGGCCAGTCCCTGGCCCAGATGGCGTTGGCCTGGGCGCTGCGCGATCCGCGGATGACGTCGGTCCTCGTCGGCGCGAGCAGTATCGGTCAGCTCGAGGACAACGTGGCCGCGCTGAACCGGCTCGACTTCACCGAAGCCGAGCTGGACGAGATCGACCAGCACGCGGTGGAGGCGGGGATCAACCTGTGGGCGAGGTCCAGCCGGATCGAGACCTCCTGACCGGTCCTTCTCAGGGAGGAATGGGGGTCGGCTCAGGGATGTCGCCGCGGCGCTCGGGCCCGCTGCCGGGCGTAGGGTGTGCCGCAGGAGGTGACCATGCTTCGGATCCTGCTGATCATCGCGATCGTCTGGCTGGTACTCAGCATCCTCGGCTTCCTGGTCAAGGGCCTGCTGTGGTTGGGCTTCGTCGCGCTTGTGCTGTTCCTCGCCACGGCTGCGTGGGGGTGGGTCAAGCGCAACTCCGCCGGCTGACGTGAGTTTAAGAACGACTGAAGGCTCAGCTGCCGCGGTAGGAGGTGGCCGCCGTCACGGGCGGCACTCCACGCGGCGTACGGACGCGGTGGTGACGACTTGGTGGTCGTCACCACCGCGTCGTCGCGTTCACCGTCCCCCACGATCCGACGGCCACACGACAGGTTCGCCGCCACCCGAATCGGTCCGCAGGCCGGAGTTGACGTTCCTTTGTCGTCGCCGCCCCAGGATGTGGTTCGAACCGGCACAGGTCGGTTCGACGCGATCCCGCGGTCTCTTCCGTACGAGCTTCGTGGGTACTTCTCACCGGCGCGAGGCGCCGGCATGTCCAATGGGGGGACGATCCAATGCGACTTCGGTCGACCGTGGCCGCCTGCGCGGCGGCGCTGAGTGTGGCGATGACGGGCGTGGCGGTGCTGAGCGCGCCAGGGCCGTTCGTGGGCAGCGCGGAGGCGGGCACCGTCATTCGGTTCGGTCGGATCCAGTACGACTCACCGGGCACCGACGACCGAAGCAACAAGAGCCTGAACGCCGAGTACGTCGTGGTCCGCAACATCGGCACGACCTCGGTCAACCTGCGGGGGTGGACGGTGCGCGACGCGCAGCGCCACGTGTACACCTTCGGCAGCTTCACGCTGCAGCGAGGCAGCTCGGTCACCCTGCACACCGGGCGGGGTACCGACACCGCGAGCCACCGCTACTGGGGTTCGCGTGCCTACATCTGGAACAACACCGGCGACACGGCCACGTTGCGTTCGAACTCGGGCGCGACCCAGGACACCTGCCGCTGGGGCGGGGGCGGCAGCGGCGCGACCAACTGCTGAGGCCGGTCACGAACGTCTGCCCGCCGGTCCACCGCCCGGCGGGCACTCGTATTCCGGCTCGGCCCAAGGCCTTGGGGTTCGGCCTACGGCGGTGGGGTTCGGCCTACGGCTCGACTCCGTCGGTCTGGAAACCGATCGTCGCGCTGGCCCGGCGCACCGCGCCGACCGGGTCGTGCGGCACCACCTCGTCGAGGAACGCGTAGTCCTTGGCGACGTCACCGAGACCCGGCACCCGCTTGGCCACCTGCCACCAGCCGGCGATGTCGGCCCAGCCCGGCGCCGACAGCGAGCCACCGAAGTGCTGTACGGACAGGGCGGCACACAGGTTGGCGAACCGCAGCCGGTGCAGCAACGGCCAGCCGGCCAGCGTGGAGGTGACGAACCCCGCCGCGAAGACGTCGCCGGCACCGGTCGCGTCCATGGCCTCCACCGGAAGCGCGGGCACGTCGGCGTGTTCCCCGGTCTCGTTGTCGACGGCCAGCGCGCCCTTGCTGCCGCGGGTCACGACCGCCACCGGGACCAGGTCGCCGAGCTTGGCGAGGGCGGCCTCGGGTGTGTCGGTGCGGGTGTAGGCGAGCGCCTCCGGCGTGTTGGGCATGAACGCGTAGCAGGAGCTGAGGCGTTCCAGCAGCTCCTGCGACCACTGCTCGGTGGGGTCCCAGCCGGTGTCGGCGAACACCCGGGTTCCCTCGGCCGCAGCCTTGCGGGTCCAGTCCTCCATCTCCGGGGCGAGGTCGACGAAACAGGCGCGGCTGCGCGGCAGCCCGCTGGTGGCGATCATCTCGTCGGCGGACAGCGGCGGCTCGTGCGCGTGCGTGATCAGGCTGCGATCGGCCTGGTAGGCGAGGGACACCGTGACCGGCGAGTGCCAGTGGGGGAACTCCCGCGAGGCCGTGAGGTCGACGTCCTCCTGCTGCTCGAGGGTGCGCCGGCAGAATGCGCCGTACACGTCGTGCCCGAACGCCGCGGCGAGGGAGGTACGCAGCCCGAGCCGGGACAGCGCGATCGCGAGGTTGGCGACGCCACCGGGGGAGCAGCCCATTCCGTCGGTGTAGATCTCGGTTCCGCTGGTGGGCGGGCCGGCCAGGCCGGTGAAGATGATGTCGAGGAACACCGTGCCGGACAGGAAGACGTCGAACGGCGGGTCGTCGGGGCGGCGTACGGCGGCCAGCGGGTCGTGGGCGGGCCCACGGCCGACGACCCGGCCCAGCTCCCACGGGATGGTCGGGTCGTTGGGGCCGGTGGGGTGGGTGGCCGCGTCCGGACCCGGCCTGCCTTCCGCCGTGTCCATGGGTTCTCCCTCGTCTTCTCCGGGCGTTCTTGTCCGGGCGTTCCGTCCGGGCAAACAGATGTGGGGACTTACGGTAGCGCGCGAGCGAGCAGTGCCTGCTGTCCGGGGGCGGTCAGTCGTACGGATGTCAGGACAATGTTCCGGCGGCCGGGCGTGAGCCCTCGGATCCGCAGCGGCTCCCGGTGCCGGTCGGCGGCGCGGCCACGGCTCCGGCCGGGGGGATGGTTGGGTGGACATGGTCGTGCCCCGGACGACCATGTCGTCCGGGGCACGGACATCTTCGGGCCCGGCAGCCTCGGCGCGAGCCCCACCAAACCGCCTATGCAGGTGTCAGGCCGCGTTGGGCCCCACCAGGTCGGGCTCGGCGATCTTGCGGAGGCGGTGCAAGGCGTCGCGCTCGAGCTGGCGAACCCGCTCGCGGGACAGCCCGAACCGGTCGGCGATCTCCGCGAGCTTCCACGGGCGGCCGTCGTCGAGGCCGTACCGCAACCGGACGATCTCCGCGGACCGGCTGTCGAGAGTCTCGATCAGCGCGGCGAGCCGCGAGCTCGACTCGGCGGCGACCACCGTCTCGTCCGGGCCCGGCATGACGTCACGGGCGACCAGGTCGCCGAGTGAGGTCTCGCCGTCGTCGTCGACGGTGACATCCAGGGACACGTGGTCGCGTCCCCAGCTGACGAGTTCCTCCACCCGGTGCTCCCCGACACCGAGCTGGGCGGCGAGCTCGGCGGTCTCGGGGTCGCGCCCGAGCTCGCGCTCCAGCGCGCGGCGGGCCGCGCCGAGTGCGTTCAGGTCCTCGACCACATGCACCGGAAGCCGGACGACCCGCGCCTGCTGGGCGATTCCTCGCGTGATGGCCTGGCGGATCCACCACGTGGCGTAGGTCGAGAACTTGTAACCCTTCGTGTAGTCGAACTTCTCGATCGCACGGATCAGGCCGGTGTTGCCCTCCTGCACCAGGTCGAGCAGCGGCAGCCCGGATCGTCCGTAACGGCGCGCGATGGAGACGACGAGTCGAAGGTTGGCCTCGAGGAAATGGCGCTTGGCCCGGCGGCCTTCGTCGCTGATCCAGGTCAACTCGTCCACGGTCGCACCGGCCGACCTCTGCGCCGGAATTCCGGTGCGGCTCCCGTCGAGGAGTTGCTCGGCAAGCTGACCGGCCTCGATGGCCTTCGCGAGCTCGACTTCCTGCGCCGCGTCGAGCAGCGGCGTTCGCGAGATCTCGTCGAGGTAGCGGCCAACGAGGTCGCGGTCTTCGACGAGGTCTTCGGCGTGGCGGCGGCGCACTGGCAAGATGACTTCCCTCCCGGCTCGGGACGCGGACCCGGTGGCAGGCCCGTGAGACGCCCGAGATCTCGCTCACCCAGGTCAACGTCCCGGACGGTCGGACGAATTCCCGACACGGGGAGTGTTCATCGCTAAGCCGCCGCCGACTTCGTCCCGGTCACTGGGTTTCCGCGTCGTTCGTGACGGATCCGGTGTGTAGGTCGCGTACCGTCTGCACGGTGTCGGCCTCGGCGGCGGGCTTGTCCTCGCGGTAGCGCAGCACCCGGGCAAATCGCAACGCCATCCCTCCCGGATAGCGGGACGAGCGCTGGATGCCGTCGAAGGCGACCTCCACCACCAGCTCCGGCCGCACGTGCACCGTCCAGCGGTCACGATGCGTCTCCAGCTCCAGCAGCCGCTTGGTCTGCCACCGCAACAACTCGTCGGTGAGGCCCTTGAACGTCTTGCCCAGCATCACGAACCCGCCGGTCTCCGGATCACGGGCGCCGAGGTGGAGGTTGGAGAGGAGGCCGGTGCGCCGGCCGTGCCCCCACTCGACGGCAAGCACCACCAGGTCGAGGGTGTGCCTCGGCTTGACCTTGATCCACGCCGACCCCCGTCGGCCCGCGTCGTAGGGAGCGCTCAGCGACTTGACCACGACGCCCTCGTGGCCGCGGCGTACGGCATCGGCGAAGAACTCACCCGCCTCGACCGCGTCGGCGGTGACCATGCGCGGCACGACCAGCTCGTCCGGAAGGACGCTTTCCAGCACCGACCAGCGCTCCGCACCCGAGGCCGTGAGCAGGTCGGTGCCGTCGTGGTGGAGGACGTCGAAGAAGAACGCACTCAGCGGCACCGTGGCCCGCGACTGGGCGGTGTCGGTGCGCGATCCGACCCGGCTGGAGGTGACCTGGAACGGCAGGGGCCGCCGGGCCTCGTCCAGCGCGAGCACCTCGCCGTCGAGGACGAGCGACGTGGCCGGCAGGGCGCGCACCGTGGCGACGACCTCCGGCAGCCGGTCGGTCACGTCGTCCAGGGTGCGGGTGAAGATGCGTACGACCTCTCCGGCCCGGTGCACCTGGACACGGATGCCGTCGAGCTTCCACTCCAGTGCCGCCGGGCCGGCCAGCTTGTCAAGCGCCTCGGCCACGCCGGGCGCGGAGGAGGCGAGCATCGGGCGCAGCGGCCGACCCACCTCCAGTCGGAACGCGTCGAGCACCGCGACGTCACCACCACCGGCGACAGCCGCCCGGGCCACCGGGGCGATGGCACCGGCGACCATGATCGCCCGGCGGACCTGCGCCGCGGGCAGCTCACTCGCCCGGATCACCGCGTCGACCATCACGCCGTCGAGCGCACCCTGCCGGAGCTCACCGGTCACCAGGCCGGCGAGCAGGCGTTGCTCGGCGCTGGTCGCCCGCGCCCACAAGGCGGTGAGCAGGTCGCGCCGGCGCTGCTGTGATCCGCTCCCCGCCACCTGCGAGATCTCGGCGAACGCGGCGTCGACCTCGCTCACGCCGAGCGTCGGCTGGTCGGCCGGAGGGGGCAGGTCGCGCAGGGCGGCGTAGCCCACGCCGGTGCGGCGCTGGCGGAGCTCACCGGCGAGATAGGACACCACCAACGGCACCTCGTCGGGATCGGCTGCCCGCAGGCAGTCGGCGATCCGGCGGACCTTCTCCAGCCGCGAGGACGTGCCGGAGACCGCCGCGGAGGCCTGCGCGAGGTCGTCGAGGAGCATGAAAGCATTCTGGCGGCGACCACCGACACACCGCACGACCGCCTGCCATCGACCACGAGCCGGGACGGAGACGCCGGGACAAGCATGTACGAACTCCTGTACAGAAGGGTGCTCCAGCACATCCCGGCCGAGACCGCTCACCGGCTGGCGTTCGCGGCCATCCGGTTCGCCGGTGCCGTGCCCGGACTGGGCGCCGGGATGCGGCGGGTGCTCGGGCCGACGGACCCGGTGCTGCGGGTCCGGGCGCTCGGGATGGACCTGCCGGGGCCGCTGGGCCTCGCTGCGGGGTTCGACAAGGACGCGGAGGGCGTCGACGGGCTGACCGCTCTGGGTTTCGCGTACGTCGAGGTCGGCACGATCACCGCCCAGGCCCAGCCCGGCAACCCGCGCCCGCGGATGTTCCGGCTGCCGGCCGACCGGGCCCTGGTGAACCGGATGGGCTTCAACAACCACGGAGCGGCGGCCGCGGCGGACCGGCTGCGCCGGCGGGTGGAAGGCGGCCAGGCCCGCGGCCGGACGGCGTACGTCGGGGTCAACATCGGCAAGACGAAGGTCGTCCCCGAGGCCGGGGCCGTCGGCGACTACGTCGCCAGCGCCCGGCGGCTGGCGCCGTACGCCGACTACCTGGTGGTCAACGTCAGCTCCCCCAACACCCCCGGCCTACGCGATCTGCAGGCGGTGGAGCGGCTGCGTCCCCTGCTCGCCGCCGTACGCCAGACCCTGGACGAGCCGGCCCGGACCGAGCGGGTCGACCACCGCGATCGTGCCGATCACGCCAGGCCGCCGACGGCCAGGCGGGTCCCGCTGCTGGTGAAGATCGCGCCCGATCTGAGCGACGCCGACGTGGACGCGGTGGCCGACCTGGCGCTCGACCTCGGACTGGACGGCATCATTGCCACCAACACCACCATCGGCCGGGACGGCCTGCGCACCGACGCGGGGGAGGTCGCCGAGCTGGGAGCGGGCGGGCTGTCCGGCGCGCCGCTGAAGGCGCGCGCCCTGGAGGTGATCCGTCGCCTGCACGCGCGGGTGGGCGACCGGCTGGTGCTGGTGGCGGCGGGTGGCATCGAGAACGCCGACGACGCGTGGGAACGCATCCGTGCGGGCGCGACGCTGGTGCAGGCGTACACCGGTTTCATCTACGGCGGGCCGGCCTGGCCGCGGAAGGTCCACCGGGGGATAGCCCGGCGAGCCCGGGCAGCCGGCTACGGCTCCGTCGCCGAAGCCGTAGGCACGTCCGGCCGTCCCGGGCCCGGGGGCACACCGCTGAGTCGCTCCGGAAGGGAGTGACCAGGACCGCCGCCGGGGGTTCGAGGCGGCGGCCCCGGGGGCTCAGCGGGACCAGGGGAAGGGCAGATCGTTGCCCTGTCCGTCGTTCGGGTTCTGGTTGTTCTGGTCCTGTTGCTGGTTCTGCTGCGGCTGCTGGGTCTTGCCGCCGTCGGTTCCCAACGTCACATCGGCGGTGTGTGACCTGCCGCCCCGGACGTAGGTCACCGTCACCTTGTCGCCGGGCCGGTAGGAACGAACCGCCGCGATCAGGCTGTCCGGGTCGGTGATCTGGCGCTGGTCCACCTTGGTGATGACGTCGCCCTTGCGCAGGCCCGCGGTGCTGGCCGCGCCGCCCGCGTTGACCGCCTGCAGGGAGGCGCCGCTGCTCACGCCGTTGCTCCCGGAGGCGGCGGTGACCGAGACGCCGAGCTGAGCGTGTTCGGCGCGGCCGTTGGCGATGAGTTCCTTCGCGATCGGCCTGGCCTCGTCGATCGGGATGGCGAAGCCCACGCCGATGTTGCCGCTCTGCCCGCCCATGGAGCTGCCGAGCGTCGCGATCGCGCTGTTGATCCCCACGACCTGGCCGGCCATGTTGACCAGCGCGCCACCGGAGTTGCCGGGGTTGATCGCCGCGTCGGTCTGGATCGCGTCGATGACCGTGTTGGAGCTCGACTGGTCGCTGCCGGAGTCGCTGCTTCGCACGGGGCGGTTCAGCGCGCTGACGATGCCCGAGGTCACGGTGCCCGACAGGCCGAGGGGAGACCCGATCGCCACGACGTTCTGGCCCACGTTCAGGTCGGAGGACCTGCCGAGCTGGGCAGGGTGCAGGCCCGACTTGCGGTCGGCCCGGATCACGGCCAGGTCGGTGGTCGGGTCGGTGCCGACGACGGACGCCTTCACGGTCTTCCCGTCGTTGAACGTCACGCTGAGCTGGCCGCCCTGGCTACCCGCGGCGGCGACGTGGTTGTTGGTGAGGATCAGGCCGTCGCCGCTCAGGACGATGCCGCTGCCGTTACCGGTGCCCTGGGAGGTCGAGATCGTGATCGACACCACGCTCGGCAGGACCTTGTTGGCCACCTGCTGCACACTCCCCACCGGGGCCGAGGCGGCGTTCTGCGACCGCGGGGCCTGCTCGTCCAGAGCGGTCGAAGAGCTGCTGGTCTGGTCATGGCCGAGGTAGTCGGTCGCGGCCGCGCCGACTCCGCCACCGACCAGTCCGGCGACGAGGGCGAGGGCGGCGACCCCGGCGGCGGAGCGCCGGCGCGGACGGCCCGAGCTGGTTCCGGGCGACCGGCCGTGGTGAGTGGGCGGCTCGCCGTGACCGCCGGAGTAAGAACCGGCGTAGGAGCCGGGCTGGGGTGAGGAGGCGTACGCCTGGCCGTATGGGTTCGGGCCGTACGCGGTGTGGCCGGCGAACGACTCTCCGTACGGCGAGCCGCCGCCTTGGGTCGGGGTGCCGGCGTGCGGCGGGGGCAGGGGAGTGGTGTCCTCGCGCCCACCCGTGGACGAGACCGGCTGGCCGTCCGGGCGCGCGGCAGCCGGCTCTTGCGCGGAAGAAGCGGGAGCCGTCCCGTCGGTTCGGTCCGGCTGACCCGGCGTAGGTGTCGTCTCGTTCATGGTTACTAGATTTGTCCCGGTAGCTGAGAGCGGACTGAGAGCCCCCCGTGAGCGGGCGAAGAAATCAGGTCAGCGGTTCCGGCGCGGCTCGTCGGCGGGGGGCGGGGGCTGCGGGCTCGGGCGAACCGGTGGGGCTTGCGCCGGGGCGTTCATCCCGGGCAGGACGAGAGTCATCAGCGTCCCACCGTGCCGGCTGCGCCCGACACTGACCGTACCCCCGTGCCGGTCGGCGGCCTGCTTGACGATCGCCAGGCCGAGACCCGATCCCGGCATCGTCCGCGCCTCGGTGGACCGGTAGAACCGCTCGAACACGTGGGGCGCGTCGACTTCGGCGATTCCGGGACCCTCGTCGGCCACGGTGAGGACTCCGCCGCGGAGGCGCACCGTCACGGTGGCGTTGGGCGGGCTCCACTTCGCGGCGTTGTCGAGCAGGTTGGTCACCGCCCGCTCGAGAGCCTGGGAATCACCGAACACCGTCCAGGGCTGCGTCTCGACGTCGAAACACACGGCGGGGGCTCGGCGGCGTACCCGCTCGGCGGCGGTGGCCACGACGTCCGCGAGTTCGACGGGCGCGTGCGCGGTGGCGGGCGGGTCCTCGCGGGACAGCTCGACCAGGTCGCCCACCAGAACGGAGAGTTCGGCCATCTGGGCGCGTACGTCGGCCAGCAGTGCGACCCGATCCTCGCGCGACAGGCCGGGCCGGGCCTCGCTCTGGGCGAGCAGGTCGAGGTTGGTCCGCAGGCTGGTGAGTGGCGTACGCAACTCGTGGCCGGCGTCGGCGATCAGCCGGCGCTCGCGGGCGCGGGCCGCGGCCAGCGCGGACAGCATCGAGTTGAAGGCGTGCGCCAGCCGGGCGAGCTCGTCGTCGCCCTGTACCGGGATGGGGCGCAGCTCACCGGTACGGGCGACGTGCTCGGCTCCGGCGGTGAGCCGCTCCACCGGGCGCAGACCGGTCCGGGCGACGGCGACACCGGCGTACGCCGCGACCGCGACCCCGCCCGCACCGACCAGGAACAGGACGAAGCCCAGCCGGGACAGGAGGTCCTCGGTGCCCGCGCGTGACTGGCCGAGAACGAGCGCCCAGCCCGTCTCGCGTCCGGCCGGCACCGCCACCACGCGGTAGCTCACACCGCCCATCGCCGCGGTGCGCACGCTCTCCGGTACCTCGCCCCTCGCCACCTCCCGCTCCGCCGCGCCGAGCGGCGGAGCGATCGGGTTGCCCGCGTGGTCGTTCGCGGAGATGTACCTGTCGTTCGCGTTGAGCAGCGCGATCCGGACGTCGGCCGCGCCGAGGGCCTCCGACGGCACCCGGGCGAGCACGCCCTGGTCGGCCAGCGGACCGGCCGCGGCGGCGCGGGCGCGGTCGAGCAGGTTGGCGTCCACCTGGTCGAGCAGGGACACCCGGACGGTGATGTACGCCGCGAGCGAGACGAGGACCACGATGATCCCCACCCCGAACGCAGCCAGCAGTCCTACCCGGTTGCGCAGGCTGACCGAGCGCAGGCGGCTCTGGGTCGTCGTCCGTGCGCCGGCTCCCTCGTGGGTAGCGCCTCCACCGGTGGCCGAGGGGGTTCTCTGGTCGTTCCGGCTCATGGTGGGGTGTCGCGGAGTACGTAGCCCACGCCACGCACGGTGTGCAGCAGCCGGGGCTCATCACCGGCCTCGGTCTTGCGGCGGAGATACCCGACGTAGACCTCGAGGGAGTTGGCGGAGGTGGGGAAGTCGAATCCCCAGACCTCCTCGAGGATCTGGGACCGCTCCAGCACCTGCCGGGGATGGCGCAGGAAGAGTTCGAGCAGGGAGAACTCCGTGCGGGTCAGGCTGATCTGCCGGTCGCCGCGGCGGACTTCCCGCGTCGCCGGGTCGAGGGTGAGATCGGCGTACGACAGCACCGAACTGTCCGCGCCCGGGGCGGAGCGGCGCATCAGCGCCCGCAGCCGGGCCAGCAGTTCCTCCAGCGCGAACGGCTTGCTGAGGTAGTCGTCGGCGCCGGCGTCGAGGCCGGCCACCCGGTCGGCGACGGCGTCCCTCGCGGTGAGGACGAGAACGGGCACGTCGTTGCCGGTGGCGCGAAGCGCGCGGCAGGTGGCGATCCCGTCCAGGCGGGGCATCATCACGTCCAGCACGACCGCATCGGGGCTGGACGCAGCGACCCGGCGGAGTGCCTGCTCGCCGTTCTCGGCCAGGTCGACGTCGTAGCCGTTGAAGACCAGCGAGCGCCGCAGGGAGTCACGGACGCCCTGGTCGTCGTCCACCACGAGAATTCGCACGAGATCAGTCTGCCCCGCGCACCTGAACAGACGCTGAGTGCGCTCACGACACCTCCGCCGAGGTCACCGGCGGATTTCGAAGCCGATGAGGCCTTCGGGTGGTTCGGGAAACTCCTCTACCTTGTCCACTCGGGCCGCGGGCGGACCGGACCGGCACCACGCGACCAGGGCGCGCACCTGGTCGGGACCGCCCTCGAAGGCGGCCTCCACCGAACCATCGGGGCAGTTGCGTACCCACCCGGCGACGCCGTGTTCGCCGGCGGTGCGCCGGCAGGTGTCGCGGAAGAAGACGCCCTGGACGGCGCCGTGGACGACGACCCGGACGCGGGTGGAGGGGACCGGAGCGGACATGGACCCAGCTTGCCGTGCCGGCCTGACGTTCGGACGGTCAGGGCCGGTCCAGGGCCGGTACGGAACCCGCCGCCGTGCCCGTCCGGCAGCGCCAGCCGTGCTCGGTGAGCAGGAACGTCTCGACGACCGGGAGGCGGCGTCGCCCGGCCTCCGCGACCAGTGCGGACACCCACGCGTCGTCCGTGGGCAGCCAGACCACCCGGCCGCGGCGACAGCGCACCATCGCCACCGCGTGGGTGGGCGGGATGGCCGGCCGTGGCGGAGCCAGCGGGGCCAGGCAGGCCATGACGGCCGCGTGCAGGTCGGCGGCGGGCACCGGCGCGGTGGTCGCGGCGCACCAGCCGGCGCGTTCGACGTAGCCGCGGGAGAGGCGGACCACGCCGACCAGCACACGGTCGGTGCCGAACGGGACGTGCCGGCCGAGCCGGCGCAGCAGGGTGGCTGGGTCGCGCGCGGCTCCGGGAGTGGGCGGGGCGCCCGGACCATCCGAGGTGGTGCCCGAGGTGGTGCCCGACGCGGTGCTGCGAGTGGCGCCCCGAGCGGCGCCCGGCGCCGGGGCGGCCGGGTCGTGGTCGGTGATGGGGATCATCGGCACAGCGTGCCGTGCTCACGTCGTGGCGCGCTGTTGTTGTCCACAGGTGGCGCCCTGTGGATGACCGGTCGCACCGTGTGTCGATCTTCGGCATGCTCTCGGACGAGGGCGTAGTCCTGACGAGTCCTGATCCGGTGCCCGATCCAGTCCTGGACAGGTCCCGGTCCAGTCCTGATCACACGGACCCAGTGCGGAGGAGCGACGGCGGATGAAGCGTGGCAGCGGCAGGGCCGGCGTGGTCGGCGCGGTCGGCAGGGCCGGCACGGGCGAGGAGGGCCCGGAGACGTTCCGAATCGTCGGACGGGTGCTCGTCGATCCGCCCCTGCGCACGGAGGAGTTCGAGTATCTGGCCGCGTTCACCGAGTCCCGCCGGTGGCATCGCCCCGACGGCCCGTATGCCGTTCCCGGCAACCCGCTGGCCGAGTGCCTGGATCCCGGGCTCGACCTCACGCATTACGCCGAGCCGGCGCCGGGCCAGCCGGGTCTGTGGTGCCCGTGGCGTCCCGCCGACAGCGGTCGCGCCCTGGTCCCGGTGTTCGAGCCCGCGTTCGGTGACGGCTCACCGCCGGAGGAGGCGGCGTCCTGGCTGGCGTACCTCCGCGACCACTTCCTGCGCGCCGACGCGGTGGCGAGCGGGAATCCCGACGACCGGGCGCGGTGGTTCGGCGGCTTCGGCTTCGACCATGTGCTCGACGGCGCGGCGGTGGTGTGCAGTGAGTGGTCGGGGAGGCTGACGCTGATCGAGATGTCGGCCAACTCGCTGTCGGTGTACCCACTCGCGAGCTGACGCCGGCGCGTTCGTTCGCAGGCTCCGCGCCCTTCGCAGCACGCGTCCAGCTGCCCCGTTCACCCAGTGTGGTCACTCGTCTCGTGCGCTGGGCGTCCTCCTGCCCCTCGAATCCTCCCGGCGCCCTCCCCGCCGATCACCTTCCACCCTGTCCGATTTAGGTGGTACCTTCCGGTTGTTCTACGTGCGCAGGTGCTGCCCAGTCAGGTGGGCGAGCGTCTGCCGGTTGTTGCTGGGCAGTCGGTTGGGCGGGTAGTCGTGCGACACGTCATAGCGGGGTTGGTGGTTGCTGCCGCCGGACTGACGGGCCTCACGGGATGTGGTGGCGACTCTCCGCAACCATCCGAACTCTCGAAGGAGTCGACGACTCCCACCGCGACCCCAACTCCGAGCGCGTCGCCTTCTCCCACCTCCGCCGCCGAGCCCGCCGCCTTCGTCCGTCAGTACATCGCCGCGGCCAACCAGCTGATGAACACCGGCGACGCCGCAGGAATGCGGGCGATGAGCGCCCCCGACTGCGATTTCTGCCAGAACACCGCGAAGTCGCTCACGACGTTCCACGCCAACGGCGGCCACTTCGTCGGCGACGCAACCTGGCACATCACCGAGCTCGGGAAGCCCGCCGGCACCGACCCGGTCAAGGTGTCGGCCTACGTCAAGGTCAACCCGCACAAGATCGTCTCCAAGCGCGGCGCCACTCCCGAGCCGGACCAGGGCCGCGTGTTGTTGTTCGACTTCACGCTCGCGAAGGGGAAGGGCCATTGGACGGTCAAGGATCTCGACGTCAACTGAGACGGCCGCTGGCGGGCGGCTGGCGCGGGGGAACGGCGTTGCGGTCGGCCTGCACCCTCGTCCTGACGCTGGGAATCGTTCTGCTGGGGGTACCCGCGCTCACTGGCACCGCCTACGCGAACTGCACCATCGACGACAAGGGCCACTACCACTGTGACGGGGAGACGCCTGGTGGCCCGGGAGGTCCGGGAGGGCCCGGCGGTCCCGGTGGGCCGGACAACCCAGGCCCGCCGCAGAAGCAGCCGTACGACACCTACGCCACGCCGGCGTGCATGGTCAACGGCCCGCCGCCGAACGACCCGAACGCGATGTGCATGAACGCCGCTCAGGCATGCAAGACGCGCGGCGAAAAGGGCATCATGATGCGCTACTACGTCCAGTGGGAGAAGGACGGCCCCTGGGAGCTGGTGCGCACCGGCTGCTCCGGCGCGACCGACCCCAACCAGCCGCCTCCGCCGGTGACACCGCAACAGGTGGAGCGCTGGCTGATCAACGGCTGGTTGCCCGGGGCCAATGTCGGCGTTAGTCCGGGCAACGGCCACACGCTGCTCAACTTCCCGACCATCTTCTACGCCAACCAGGCGATCCATTACGACGCTGACCGCTCCGTGCCGGACGGTTCCGGCCGCACGATCCATGTGCACGCGGACGCGACCGGGTTCGTGTGGCGGTGGGGAGACAGCAGCGCGGTCACCCACACCGACAAGCCGGGGCAGCGGTACGCGGACTCGGTGCCGGAGGACGAGTACGTCACCCACCGGTTCGAGAAGCCGGGCCAGTACCTGGTGCACGTCGACGTTCAGTGGACGGGGTGGTTCGAGGTACCCGGCGAGGGCCGGCAGAACTTCGGTCCGGCCACGGTGACCCGCGGCCGGTCGGCGCCGGTCACGGTGCTGGAGAAGCAGGACGTGCTTTCTTCGGACTGACCCGCAGGCCCGGGTCCCACGTGAGCGGGGTGTAGGGGGCGAGGTCGGGGTCGTCGGTGGCGAAGGTGCGCACCGGCCCCGGCCCGGTCGCGGCGGTCTCGAACCGCACGGTGACCCGGCGCAGACCCGCGCCCCACACCCAGCCGGGACCGAACTCGGTGTGCATGACGTCCTGTCCCGGCGACCACCGGGGCGGGTTCGGCTCGCCAGGAACACGCTGGTCACTCCTGGGTCCGGCTTCGGCGCCATGCCCCGGCCCGGCCCGCACGTCGGCGGTCGGGTTCCTCCGCGCTGCCGGGGGTCTGCCCACCGCCTCGACGAGGTCGACGTCAGCCGCGGCCCTGGGGCGTGGGCCGACTGCGAGGTCGACGTCGGCCGCCGACCCGAACAGATCCTCCTGCACCCAGTCGGCGAGGCCGGACACCCCGACTCCGAGCAGGCGCACTCCCGCGGAGGTGTCCACCTCGGCCAGCAGCCGGCGGGCGAGCCGGTTGACGACCCGTACGTCGTCGGTCGGCCCGGCCAGCGTCGCCGACCGCGTGTAGGTGGTGAAGTCGAACAGCCGGATCTTCACCGTCACGGTGCGCCCGGACAGGCGTTCGCGGGTCAGGCGTTCGCACACCCGGGTACCGAGCCGGTCGATGATGGCCGACAGCAGGGCCGGGTCGACGATGTCGTGTTCGAAGGTGTCCTCGGCGCTGATCGACTTCGACTCCCGCAGCGGAACCACGGCGCGGTCGTCCTCGGCCATGGCGAGCCGTGCGAGCGCGTGCCCGTGCGCCTGGCCCAGTGCCGCCACCAGGTCGGGCTCGCCGGCTCGGGCGAGTTCGCCGACCGTGTGTACGCCGATCCGGCGAAGCCGCTCGGCGGTGGCCGGGCCGACGCCGGGGATGCGACCGACCGGCATCGGATGGAGCAGGTCGGTCTCGGCACCGGGCTCCACGACCAGCAGCCCGTCGGGTTTGCGCAGGTCGCTGGCGATCTTGGCGACGAGCTTGGACGTGCCCGCCCCCACGGAGGCGGTGACCCCGCCGGTGACCTCCCGCACCCGCTCCTTCAACGCAGCGGCCAGTTCCTCGACCCCGGCCGCGGACAGGTCGCGACCGGCATCACCGGCCAGGTCGACGTATGCCTCGTCCAGGGAGACCGGCTCGACCAGCGGAGAGATCTCCCGCAGTACTGCCATCACCGCCCGGCTGGTGATGCGGTAGGCGGCGAACCGGCCGGTGAGGTACGCCGCGTGTGGGCAGCGCGCACGGGCCTCGGCGGTCCGCATGGCCGATCGGACGCCGAACACCCGCGCCTCGTAGGAGGCGGTGGCCACCACGCCGCGGGTGCCCACCCCGCCCACGATGACCGGCTTGCCGCGCAGTGAGGGCTTGTCCCGCTGCTCGACCGCGGCGAAGAACGCATCGAGGTCGAGGTGGACGATGCTGGGCACGCTGCGCACTCCGCCATCCTGCCAATCCGCACGGACAGCCGGGCGAACCCGGTCGGCGGCTGCCGGGTTCTCGTCCACAGCCGCCGGATCGGCGCGGCTGTCCCCAGGGCCGGTCGCGAGCGCGCCGAGATGATCGGGCCGCTGACACGCTCAAGGGCATGAGCACACCAACCGGTACCGACCGGCTCACGTTGCGTGGGCCGGAGGACGTCCTCGCCAAGATCCCGTTCCTCGTGGGGTTCCATCCGGAGGAGAGCCTGGTCACGCTGACCTTCGACGAGGACCGGGAGCTGACCCTCACCGCCCGGGCCGACCTCCCGGAGCCGGATCTGACCCCGCAGGAGCTGCGAGCTGCCGGTGACCGCCTGGCCTGCCTGGTCTTCGCCCGCGAGGTCCGGTACTGCCTGCTGGTCGCCTACACGACCACGAGAGCGCGCGCCACCCCGGCGCTGCGGGCGGCGGTCGCTGCGTTCTCCGACGTGGACGTGACGGTTCTGGACGCCATCGTCGCCGACGGGCGCCGATGGTGGTCCGACGTCTGCGCCGACCCGGCGTGCTGCCCACCGGAGGGAAAGCTCTACGACCTCGCCTCCCATCCGCTGACCGCACGGTCGATCTACAGGGGAGAGGTCGCGCTCGCCGGGCAGGAGGAGTTCCGTCGTACGGTCGCGCCGCCGACGGGCGCCGCGCGGGAGGCTGCCGAGCAGGCCGTCGCCCGGGTGCTTTCCGCCGGTCCGGGCGGTTCGGTGGGAGCCGGCGTGGCGGCCGGGCTGTTCGCCCGGACCGGGAGAGGCGATCGGCTCAGCGACGAGGAGGTGGCGCGGGTCGCCGTCGGGGTGAGCGATGTCGCCGTACGGGACGCATTCTGGTCCCGGATCACCAGGGAGTCCGCGGGCCGCCATGTCGAGTTCTGGTCCGATGTCGTCCGGCGCACGGTCCCACCCCACGACGTCGCACCCGCGGCGCTGCTGGCGTTCGCCGCCTGGCTCCAGGGACAGGGAGCACTGGCCCGCTGTGCCCTCGAGCGGGTGCACGCCGGTGACCCCGACTACTCCATGGCGCGGTTGATCGAGCAGGTCCTGCGGTGCGGCATCCCGCCCGAGGCGTGGGAGCCTCCCGTGGTCGGGTCATGAGTGCTCCGAGCAGCGATCCCGCTGCCCTGCCCACATCCGAGCCGCGGTTCGCGCTCCTGAGTGCGCGGCCGGGCCCCACGGCAGATAAGTTTCGGTACGAGGCTCCGGCGAGGCCGGCCCCCCTTGGGAGAGGAAATCGATGGGCCAGGACATCAAGCCCCGCTCTTTCAGCCCTGAGGACCGGGCGTTGTTCCGCGACAAGCTGCGGAGATGTCTGCGTGCATTCGTCCGAATGTCCGAAGAAGGCAGATTCGAGGTACGCCGGCCGTTCACGGGGTTCGAGATCGAGTTCAACCTCGTCGACGAGCGTGGTGATCCCTCTCTCACCAACACCGAGGTGCTGGCCGCGATCGATGACGAGTCGTTCCAGACCGAACTCGCCCAGTACAACGTGGAGATCAACGTCGAGCCGCGCCGCCTTCGCGGCAGCGCGCTGCGGGAGTTCGAGGACGACCTGGTGGCCCGACTGGAGACGGCCGGCGCCAAGGCCAGGGCTGTCGGTCCGGAGGTGGTGATGGTCGGGATCCTGCCGACCGTGACCCCGGACCACATGGGCGCGGAGACGCTGTCGCCGAAGGTCCGCTACAGGCTCCTCAACGAGCAGATCATCGCCGAGCGTGGAGAGAACATCCACATCAGCCTCGAAGGCGTCGAGAAGCTAGATCTGACCTCCGACTCGGTGGTGCCGGAGTCGGCCTGCACGAGCACCCAGCTTCACGTGGAGGTCAGCGAGGGCGCCTTCCCGGTCTACTGGAACGCCGCCCAGGCCATCGCGGGCCCACAGGTGGCCGTGTGCGCCAACTCGCCGTTCCTGTTCCAGAAGGAGCTGTGGCGCGAGACCCGGATCAAGCTGTTCGAGCAGTCGATCGACACCCGCAGCGTCGAGCTGACCGAGCAGGGCGTCCGGCCGCGGGTGTGGTTCGGCCAACGCTGGCTGGAGTCGGTGACCGACCTCTTCGAGGAGAACCAGCGCTACTTCTCGCCGCTGCTGCCCGACCTCGACGACGAGGATCCGCTGGAGGTCCTGGACCAGGGCGGCACCCCGCGACTCGCCGAACTCTCCCTGCACAGCGGAACCATCTACCGCTGGAACCGCCCGGTCTACGACGTCGCCGACGGCCGCCCGCACCTGCGGATCGAGAACCGCATCCTTCCGGCCGGCCCGACCGTCATCGACACGATGGCGAACGCCGCGTTCTACTTCGGCCTCGTCCGGCGACTGGCGGCGGACGAACAGCCGGTGTGGACCCGGCTTTCCTTCGAAGCGGCCGAGGACAACTTCCTGCGCGGTGCGCGCGACGGCATCGGTGCCCGGCTGCACTGGCCTGGCCTCGGCGAGGTCGGGGCGGCCGAACTCACCCTGGACACCCTGTTGCCGCTGGCGTACGAAGGCCTGGACCGCTGGGGAGTCGATCCCGCGGATCGCGACCGGCTGCTCGGCGTCGTCGAGCAGCGTTGCCGTACGGGCCGAAACGGCGCGGAGTGGCAGGCTGCGGTGTTCCACCGGCTCTACGACGGCAGCGGACTCTCCCGGCTGGATGCCCTGCGGGCGATGACCATCCGGTACGTCGAGCACATGCGCACCAACGCGCCCGTGCACACCTGGCCGCTCGACTGACCGGCATCATCGGACTCCGAGAGGCACACCACACGTCCGACCAGCCCGTACGTCTGATCAGCCCGTACGCCTGACCAGCGCCGATGAGGTGCGTCTGACGTACTGGGTCGGGTGAATCGCGATCCGGGCCGCCGATCCGGCGTCCCGGGCCGCTGAGGTCATCACACGGGGACCATCGACACCACCCGACCGAGCTCGGCGGTGTTCGAGCGCTTGACGGCCAACCCCCGCCCCGCCCCACCCCGCCCCTGGCTCCGTAACCGTCACCGGTTCGTCCCCGGCGCTGGTCGGGCGGTGATTCGCGGTTGCCGGCGGGCCGATGTTCCAGGCGGCGAGCCTCCATCGCGTAGATGCGTCGACTTTGTGCTGTGCACAGAAACCGAGGAGATCGCCAGGGCAGGCAACCGTCGAGAGTTGTGAGACGTCACAACTCGGAGAAGGAGGTGACCCATGCCCATCAGACAGCGATCCACCCGTCCAGGCGGCCGCCGCCTCATCGTCGTCGAGCCGTTCCTGGAGTGGCACGAACAGGCGGCGTGCTGTGACGAGCCGGCCGAACTCTTCTACGGACCCGAAGGGGAGTCCCAGCACGAACGACTGGCCCGCGAAGCCCGCGCCGTGGCGATCTGTGACCGGTGTCCCGTGCGCACACCATGCCAGAAGCACGCCCTGAAGCGCCCTGAACCCTATGGCGTCTGGGGCGGCACCACCGAGTCGTCGCGTTCCGCCGCCCGGCGCTCGGGCGCCCAGACGCCGAGCCGAAGGAGGCTCACGGCCGTCGAACAGTCGTCCTAGCCCAGATCTTCGAGAGCTCCTCGGCGGAGTCGGGACACCAGGCTGGCGAACCACCAGCCGCGTTCCCGTCAGTTCCGGTCAGTTCCGGTCAGCAGCCGTCGATCCCCACCGGTCCATCAGCCCCAACCAGTTCATCGGCCCGATCAGCTCCATCGGGCCGTTCCGCTCCTCAGCCTCGTCGGCGCGGGCCGCCGTCGAAGTCCCGTGCTCGTGGACCGCGCAGGCGCGGCACCACCACCGGGGCGGATGGCCCGGACAGGTCGAACCACCCGATCCGGGTCGCGACGTAGACCGGATCCGGGTGCGCCCCCACGATCTCGCAGGCGACCAGCCAGGCGCGCGACCAGGCGTGGTCGCCATCGAGGCTTTCCAGCGGTCCGGGCCGCACGGTCACGAGGGCTGCTCGCCGGTGCGGGCGCGGCAGGTGGGGGGCCACCGCCGCGCCCGCACCGGCGGTCAGCAGCCGGTCCAGCCCGGCCACGGCCAGGTCGACTCGCAGAGCATGGTCGGGTTCGCCGGCGGTGGCCGCCAGCAGGTTGGGGGAGGGATCGCCGACCGGCGCCCCGTCGGGATCCAGCAGCACGATCCGGGCAGTCGGCGCGAACGCCCGCCTGCGCGTCTGGCCGCGCAGGATCCACACCGAGGCGGTGACCAGCCGGGCCAGATCCGGGTGCGGACCAGCCGGCCGCGAACTGTCCGGGACCGGCGCGGAAGACGGCGTTGCGGGCGACGGGGGAGTCATGGTGGCAACCTTGCCCCTACGGCGTGATCCCCGGTTGGCGTCATCCACAACGCGGCTGTAGTAGCGTCCGGGCTCCAGGACAGATCCCTGGTCCAGCCGCCGCGCGGCCCTGATCCAGCCTGTTCCAGCCCGAACCAGCGTGATCAAGTCCTGAGCCAGATCCGTCCCACCCGGTCCTCGGAGGTGCGCCGATGTCGGCGATCGTCGTCGGATACGTCGACAAGCCGGAGGGCCGTGCCGCCCTCCGCCGTGCCGCCACCGAGGCCAAACTTCGCCAGGCCAGACTTGTCGTCGTCAACGCCCAGGGAGCCCGCGCCCAGGGCACTGCGGAGGCCGACGAGGCCGTGGCGGGTGTCCGGGCCGAGTTGGACGCGCACGGGCTGGGCTACGAATACCGCGAACTGGGCCAGGGCGCCGAGCCGGCCGACGACCTGATCGCGGTCGCCGACGAGGTGGCCGCCGACTTCATCGTGATCGGTCTCCGCAGGCGTTCGCCGGTGGGAAAGTTGATTCTGGGCAGCAATGCGCAGCGAATTCTTCTGGATGCCTCGTGCCCGGTGCTGGCAGTCAAGGCCGACCCCGACGTGTGAGGCGTGCGTGGGCCGATCCCGCTGGTCGGTCCCGGCCGCCCGGACCCGGTTGTCGGACATCTCACCAGCCGAGTCGGCGCGGGGCGGATTTCCCGCGCCGACGTGCGGGCATACAGTCTGGGAGCATCCACGGCCCCGGGAGTGCGGGGGAAATGTGTCATTTGGAGGCCGACGTATGCTGGAACATCGAGCATCCGGGCCCGACCGCGTGAGGCGCACTCGTGCCGCGAAGTCATCCTGACAATCCCTACCAGGTGCCGTGCGTGCATCTGGCCGAGGGCATGTCAGAATGCTCTCTTGCGCACTTGCCCGGTGTCCCGGTCACTCTCACCACTAGTACGACGAGAGGAAGGTCGTGTCGTCCCGCACGTCCCGGAATGCCCAGCTTCTTGACAGCCCGGAAGTCCAGCGGCTCGTCGACCAAGGTCGCGAGCGTGGGCACGTCACCGCCGAGGAGGTGCGCGGCGCTTGTGAGGAAGTCGGGATCGACAAGACCCAATGGGCTCACCTGCTGCGGTACCTCGGTGAGGAAGGTGTGACCGTGTCGGTCGACTCCACAACTCAGACGACCCGCAAGCGGGTGGCGGCAGCCGCCTCGCGCCGGGCCGCCGCTGTCACCCAGAGCGCCGCGGCTCCTGCCAAGCCGGCCGCTCCGGCCCACAAGACTCGCAAGGTCAAGGAAGCACCCGCAACGCCTCCGGCCGCCCCCAAGGTGGCCCCTGTGGGCGACGTGTCCCAGCCCGCCGAGCAGCCCGCCGCGGTGGCCGAGCCCACCGAGGCCGAACTCCCCGCCGAGGTTCCCGTCGAGGCCGAGGCCACCGCGGTGGCGGCCAAGCCCGCGGCGAAGCGCGCCGGCGCCAGGACGGCGAAGAAGGCCGCCGGGGCCAAGGGCAAGAAGGCCGCGTCCGGCAAGACAGGTGCCGATGGCGAGTCCGCCGGGAGCGAGGCCGAGGCCGACCTCGAGGTCGAGTTCAACGCCGAGCTGGAGGAGGAGGGGTTCGTCCTCTCCGAGGGTGACGACGCCGACGAGCCCGAGCAGCAGGTGCTGGTCGCCGGTGCCACGGCCGACCCGGTGAAGGACTACCTCAAGCAGATCGGCAAGGTCCCCCTGCTGAACGCCGAGCAGGAGGTCGAGCTGGCGAAGCGGATCGAGGCCGGCCTGTTCGCCGAGGAGAAGCTCAGTGGTGAGACCGGAGCGCCGCCCGCGGAGCTGGTGACCGAGTTCGAGTGGATCGCCGAGGACGGCCACAAGGCCAAGAACCACCTGCTGGAGGCCAACCTCCGCCTCGTGGTGTCGCTGGCCAAGCGCTACACCGGCCGCGGCATGCTCTTCCTCGACCTGATCCAGGAGGGCAACCTCGGCCTCATCCGGGCAGTGGAGAAGTTCGACTACACCAAGGGCTACAAGTTCTCCACGTACGCCACGTGGTGGATCCGGCAGGCGATCACCCGCGCGATGGCCGACCAGGCCCGCACCATCCGCATCCCGGTGCACATGGTCGAGGTGATCAACAAGCTCGCCCGGGTTCAGCGGCAGATGCTGCAGGACCTCGGCCGCGAGCCCACCCCCGAAGAGCTGGCCAAGGAACTCGACATGACCCCCGAGAAGGTCGTCGAGGTCCAGAAGTACGGCCGGGAGCCGATCTCCCTGCACACCCCGCTCGGCGAGGACGGCGACTCCGAGTTCGGTGACCTGATCGAGGACTCCGAGGCGATCGTTCCGGCCGACGCGGTCTCGTTCACACTCCTGCAGGAGCAGTTGCACGCCGTTCTGGACACGCTCAGCGAACGCGAAGCAGGCGTGGTCTCTATGCGGTTCGGGCTCACCGACGGCCAGCCGAAGACGCTGGACGAGATCGGCAAGGTCTACGGCGTGACCCGCGAGCGGATCCGCCAGATCGAGTCCAAGACGATGTCCAAGCTGCGGCACCCGTCACGTTCGCAGGTGCTCCGCGACTACCTCGACTGACGGCTTGACGACGCTTGTGGGGACCCAGGTCGGCGACGGCCCGGGTCGCCTGCGTTGTGCGTTTCGATTCCGAAGCCGGTAGACTCTGTGATCTTGGACGCTCTTTCGCCCCGTACTTCCGCGTGGAGTACGGGGCGTTCGGCTAACTGGCCACCGTCGTATCCGCGTCAGTCCATCGCCGAGGGCCCAGCGGGCGCCGGCTCGACCGAAGGAGGAACGTGGTCGCGCAGAGCAGGACCGAGGTCAAGAACAGCACCGAGGCCGGCCCCGAGAGCAGCCCGGACAGCAGCGCCGAGGCCGGCTCCGAGGCGGCCACCGGGACCAACAGCGACACCGGGCAGCCGCCACCGGAGGAGGGGTTCGTCCTCGCCGAGGGTGACGACGCCGACGAGCCCGAGCAGCAGGTGCTGGTCGCCGGTGCCACGGCCGACCCGGTGAAGGACTACCTCAAGCTGATCGGCCGGGTTTCCCTGCTGAACGCCGAGCAGGAGGTCGAGCTGGCGAAGCGGATCGAGGCCGGCCTGTTCGCCGAGGAGAAGCTCGGCGGTGAGGCCGGGGCTCCTCCCGAGGACCTGGGTGCGGAGTACGAATGGCTGGCCGAGGACGGCCGCCAGGCGAAGAACCACCTGCTGGAGGCCAACCTCCGCCTCGTGGTGTCGCTGGCCAAGCGCTACACCGGCCGCGGCATGGGGTTCCTGGACCTGATCCAGGAGGGCAACCTCGGGTTGATCCGGGCGGTGGAGAAGTTCGACTACTCCAAGGGCTACAAGTTCTCCACGTACGCCACGTGGTGGATCCGGCAGGCGATCACGCGTGCGATGGCCGACCAGGCCCGTACCATCCGCATCCCGGTGCACATGGTCGAGGTGATCAACAAGCTCGCCCGGGTTCAGCGGCAGATGTTGCAGGACCTCGGCCGGGCGGCGACTCCGGAGGAGCTGGCCAAGGAACTCGACATGACCCCGGAGAAGGTCGTCGAGGTCCAGAAGTACGGCCGGGAGCCGATCTCTCTGCACACCCCGCTGGGTGACGACGGAGGGTCGGAGTTCGGTGACCTGATCGAGGACTCCGAGGCCGTGGTGCCGGCCGACGCGGTGGCGTTCCGGCTTTTGCAGGAGCAGGTCTACTCAGTCCTCGAGACCCTGTCCGAACGCGAGGCGGGCGTGGTGTCCCTGCGATTCGGCCTGGGCGACGGCCAGCCGAAGACGCTGGACGAGATCGGCAAGGTCTACGGCGTGACCCGGGAGCGGATCCGCCAGATCGAGTCCAAGACGATGTCCAAGCTGCGGCACCCGTCGCGCTCACAGGTGCTGCGCGACTACCTCGACCTCACGTAAGGGGATGACCCCACGTCCACGGGGTCACCCTGCCTCACCTGTCGGTGCCGGCGGAGCGTCCGGCGCTGAAGCGTTCCCGTGCCAGCAACGGCCGGATCGCACGCTCGACCTGCCCGCGGGAGAAGTACCCCCGGATGTCGTCGTGGCTCAGCGCGTTGCCGATCGGGCCGAGCACCATTGCCTGGTCCAGGGCGAGGTACCTCCGCGCGACAGTGCCGCTGCGTACGGCCACGGCGTCGTAGAAGCCGCCGGGCCCGTACGAGTCGAAGTCGCGCTCCAGCCGGACCAGGTTGTCCACCGCCGCATGCTGCGCGTACGGCAGGGCGAGGAAGGACGCGTGCGGCGTCACCACGCCGTCCGCGAAGGGCTTGGCCGGCTGAGCGGGCGGGGGTGGCGCCCGCGACCGACAGGGCCAGGAGGAGCGGGACGGCGGTGCGCTTCCAGCGGGCCATGGCGGCGTCCTCTCCGAGCCGCGCGGGCGGCCCGACCACCGGAACGTTCCGCGCTGATCGACGCCGAGTATGACCGGGGACCCAGGGACGGAGAAGAGGCCGCGCGAGCCCGGGGGCGACCGGTCCCGGACGGGAGGCGATCCCGGCAACCGCCCTCGGACGTGAAACGGCCGGTCACCATGGTGGTGACCGGCACGTTCACGTCTGTTGGAGGTGTGCGGCCTCCTCGCCGCACACGGCGCTGTTTCCTAGTTGGGGTTGTCCGCCGCGAGCCGGTTGGTCTCGTCGTGGATGTCGGACGCGACCTCCCGGAGCTTCTCCGAGTGCTCGCGTCCGTGGTGTCCGCAGAACAGCAGCTCACCGCCGGACGCGAGGGACACCCGGACGTAGGCCTGGGCGCCACAGCGGTCGCAACGGTCCGCGGCCGAGAGCGGTGTGGCAACTGCAGCAGTCACGTGATCTTCACTCCGATCCGTCGGGGACTCCACTCCAGCAACATCAAACCAGGTGCATCGTGTTCCCGCTCCCGGAGATTTGCCCCGCAGAGTCGGACGGCCTCAGCAGCCAGGACACGTGCCATGTGGCCAACGTACTGCTGGATCGGCGTATGTGCCCGGCCCGGTCCTGCGAGGTACGGGACCTTTGGCAGCGCGATCGGGCCGTTTCGCCCCTCGGTGGTGTGGTCAACGTCACAGCGGCGCCTGCGAAAGAGCCGCGCGGCTCGGAAAGGACTTTCTCCCGAGAACCGGAGGATCCGGGCAGCCGAAGATCACGTCCGGAGGGCGGCGGCGTGTGAGTGGGCCCACTGTCGGAGGCCGTGGGTAGCCTGACATTCGCATCGGTGGTCGTTTGCAGCCACGGCGGCCGCGTGCAACTGAAAGCACCTGTATCGACACGTAGAGGAGTCGTCGGTTGACTCGGCCCGCGGATCTGGATCACTCCGGCTACACCGCCCAGCACCTCACGGTTCTCGAGGGCCTCGAGGCGGTGCGCAAGCGGCCGGGGATGTACATCGGGTCGACCGACACCCGTGGTCTGATGCACTGTCTCTGGGAGCCGATCGACAATGCCGTCGACGAGGCGCTTGCCGGTGCCTGCACCCGCATCGACGTCATCCTGCACGCCGACGGGTCGGCCGAGGTACGCGACGACGGGCGCGGCATCCCGGTCGACATCGAGCCCAGGACCAAGCTGTCCGGCGTCGAGGTCGTGTTCACCCGGCTGCACGCCGGTGGCAAGTTCGGCGGCATCTCCTACACCGCCTCCGGCGGCCTGCACGGTGTCGGTGCGTCGGTGATCAACGCACTCTCCGCCCGGCTCGACGTCGAGGTCGACCGCTCGCCCGCGAAGTGGGGGATGAGCTTCCGCCGCGGCGTGCCGGGCACGTTCGCGGGGGACGGGCCGCGGGCGTCCTTCTCCAAGGGGTCGGGCCTTGCCAAGATCGGCCGGGTCAAGCGGGGTACGACCGGGACGCGGGTGCGCTTCTGGCCCGACCGGCAGATCTTCACCAAGGACGCCACGTTCGTCTTCGACGAGCTCGTCACCCGGGCCCGGCAGACGTCCTTCCTGGTGCCCGGCCTGGAGGTCGTGGTCCGGGACGAGCGCGAGGCCGAGGTCCGGGAGGAGAGCTTCCGGCACGACGGCGGAATCGCGGAGTACTGCGAGTACCTGGCCACCGACGAGGGCGTGACGGACGTGCTCCGCCTGCAGGGCGGCGGTCACTTCACCGAGACGGTTCCGGTCCTCGACGACCAGGGTCACCTGACCCCGCGCGATGTCGAGCGGGACCTCGCCGTGGACATCGCGGTGCGGTGGGGCACCGGGTACGAAACCGAGATCCGGTCGTTCGTCAACGTCATCTCCACGCCCAAGGGCGGCACGCACGTGCAGGGCTTCGAGCGGGCCCTCGGCAAGACGTTCAACGACGCTCTCAAGACCACCCGCGTCCTCCGGGCGAGCGAGCCCGACGTCACCAAGGACGACATCCTGGAGGGGCTCACCGCGGTCGTGACCGTCCGGCTGGCCGAGCCCCAGTTCGAGGGCCAGACCAAGGAGGTGCTCGGCACCCCGGCGGCGGCCAGGATCGTGTCCGAGGTCGTCCGCAAGGAGCTGAAGGCGTTCCTCACCTCGTCCAAGCGGGGCGAGAAGCAGCAGGCGCGGGCAGTGCTGGACAAGGTCGCCTCCGCCGCCCGGGCCCGGCTCGCGGCTCGCCAGCACCGCGACGCCCAGCGCCGGAAGAACGCCCTGGAGTCGTCGGCGCTGCCGGCCAAGCTCGCCGACTGCCGTTCCTCCTCGGCGGACAACACCGAGCTGTTCATCGTCGAGGGCGACTCCGCGCTCGGCACCGCGAAGCTCGCCCGCAACGCGGAGTTCCAGGCGCTGCTGCCGATCCGCGGAAAGATCCTGAACGTCCAGAAGGCGTCCGTCTCGGACATGCTGAAGAACGCCGAGTGTGCGGCCATCATCCAGGTGGTCGGCGCGGGCTCCGGGCGCACGTTCGACCTGGACGCCGCGAGGTACGGCAAGATCATCTTCATGGCCGACGCCGACTCCGACGGCGCGCACATCCGCTGCCTGCTGGCCACGTTGTTCTGGCGCTACATGCGGCCGCTGGTCGAGGCCGGCCGGGTCTACACCGCCGTCCCGCCGCTGCACCGGTTCGAGCTCACCAACCCCAAGAAGGGGCAGAGCAAGTACCTCTACACCTACTCCGACGCGGAGTACCAACGCACCTGCGTGCAGCTGGAGAAGAAGGGCGTCCGCTGGAAGAACCCGCCCCAGCGCTACAAGGGCCTCGGGGAGATGGACGCCGACCAACTCGCCGAGACGACGATGGACCCCAGGCACCGCACTCTGCGCCGGCTCACGATGGCCGGGGCCGAGGAGGCCGACCGGGTGTTCGACCTGCTGATGGGCAACGACGTGGCGCCCCGCCGGGAGTTCCTGGTGGCGAACGCCTACGAACTGGACGACGCTCGCATCGACGCCTGATCCCGACGCCTGATCCCACCGGGCCGACTGGCCTCTGCGCCCGGTCAGGCGACGGAGGGCTTTACGGCGCGCGACCGATCGGGCACGGTGGTCATCCGACAAGAAGAGGGGACCACCGTGCCGGACTCCGCCAGCTCTGCCAGCGTCACCTCCGACACCGACGCCGAGCCCGAACTCCGCCGGGCCATCGGCCCCAAGCTGCTGTTGTTCTTCGTCGTCGGCGACATCCTCGGCACCGGCATCTACGCCCTGACCGGCAAGGTCGCGGGCGAGGTCGGGGGCGCCGCCTGGATGTCGTTCGGCCTGTCGTTCGTGGTGGCGATGTTCACCGCGACGTCCTACGTCGAACTCGTCGGGAAGTACCCCAAGGCAGCCGGGGCGGCCTTGTACACCCAGCGCGCGTTCGGCATCCATTTCCTGACGTTCATGGTGGCGTTCGCGGTGATGTGCTCGGGGCTGACCTCGGCCGGCGCCGCCGCCCGCACGTTCGGTGGCGACTACCTCACCGAGTTCGTCGAGGTGCCGACGCTGCTGGTCGTGGTGGCGTTCCTGGTCGTCCTGGCGCTGGTCAACTTCCGGGGAGTGTCTGAGTCGGTACGCCTCAACGTCGTACTGACCTGCGTCGAGGTGTCCGGCCTGCTCTTCATCATCGTGATCGGTGCGATCGCGGTTCTCCGGGGAGTCGGCGACCCGGGCAGGTCGTTCGAGTTCAGCTCCGACGGCAACCCGTTCGGCCTGGTGGTGAGCGGTGCGGCACTGGCGTTCTTCGCCCTGGTGGGTTTCGAGGACTCGGTAAACATGGCGGAGGAGACCCACAACCCGCAGCGGGTGTTCCCGCGGGCGTTGTTCCTCGGCATCTCCATCACCGGCGTCATCTACATGCTGGTGGCGTTCATCGCGACCAGCCTGGTGCCGCTGGACGCCCTGAGCGCCTCCGACGGCCCGTTGCTGGAGGTGGTCCGGGTAGGTGCGGAATGGCTGCCGCTCGCGGTGTTCTCCTTCGTCGCGTTGTTCGCGGTGACGAACTCCGCGCTCATCAACATGCTGATGGCGTCCCGTCTCGTCTACGGCATGTCCCGGGAGCGGATCGTTCCGCGGGTGCTCGGCGTCGTACACCGCACTCGGCGCACGCCGTGGGCGGCCATCGTGTTCACCTCGGTGCTCGCCGTCGGCCTGGCGGCGTGGGGTGGGGTCAGCCAGCTCGGCGGCACCACCGCACTGCTCCTGCTGTGCGTCTTCACGCTGGTCAACGCCGCCGTGCTGGTCCTGCGCCGGGACCAGGTGGAGCATCGCCACTACCGTGCGCCGACGGTGTTCCCGGTGCTCGGGATCGTCTCCTGCGCCTACCTGGCCACGCCGTGGAGCGGGCGCGACCCACAGGAGTACGCCATCGCGGGCGTGCTGCTCGCGATCGGCCTGGTCCTGTGGCTGGCCACCTGGGCCGGGCGAAGGTGGGGCAGCGCCTCGGCCCGGTCCTGACCGCCGGCCAGGACTTACTCGGGCGAGGGGACCGAACCCGCCTGAACGGGATCGGTTCGCCTGCACGGGATCGGCTCAGGCGAGCCGATCCCGTTCAGCAGGCCGGCCGTGGCGAGGCAGTCGGGCTCAGACGAGCGGGCCGCCGATCGCGGCGATCGGCTTGGTGGACGGCTCGCCCGAGCCGTCCCGCCGGCCGGTCGCGGCCGGCAGGGGCACGGCCGCACCGGCGGCGGTGGCCGCACGCGCGGGCGCCGGCCCTGCCCAGGCCAGCTGGATGACCTCCTCGCCCTTGAGGAACCGGTGACAGCGCACCCCTCCGGTGGCACGTCCCTTGGCGGGGTATTCGCTGTAGGGAGCCACCTTGAGCGAACCGCCGTCCATCCCGGGCAGCGCGGAGGTCGAGCCGGCCACGGTGACGACGACGGCCTCCCGGTCGGCGGGCACGGCACCGAAGAAGACCACCCGGGCCTTCGCGCCGAGCCGGATCCCGCTGACCCCTCCGGCGGTCCGGCCCTGTGGGCGTACGGCACCGGCGGAGAAGCGCAGCAGCTGGGCGTCACTGGTGACGAAGACCAGGTCCTCCTCACCGGTGCGCAACTCGGTCGCGCCGACCACCTCGTCACCGGCCTTGAGGGTGATGACCTCCCAGGAGTCGCGGTTGGCCAGGTGATCGGGTGCGAGCCGCTTGACCACGCCGGCGGCCGTGCCCAGCGCCAGGCCGGGGGAGTCGGGGTCGAGGGTGGTGAGGCACAGACCGCGTTCGCCCTTGTCCAGCGAGACGAACTCGCTCAGCGGCGCACCGCCCTGGAGGTTGGGTACGTGAGCGGTCGGCGGGAGTGCCGGCATGTCGAGCACGTTCAGGCGCACCAGCCGCCCGCTGCTGGTGACCAGGCCGACCTGACCGCGCGCGGTCCCGCGTACGGCGGACACCACGACGTCGTGCTTGGCGCGCGAGCCCTCCGTGGGCAGCGGGTCGGCGCCGGTGGTGCGGGCCATCAGCCCGGTGGAGGACAACAGCACCCAGCACGGGTCGTCGGCCACCTCGAGCGGCACGGTGCTGGTGACCGCGTGCCCGGACGACTCCAGCAGCACGGTGCGGCGTTCGGTGCCGTAGGCGTTGGCCATCTCGGTCAGCTCGCCCGACACCAGGCGCCTCAGCAGGCGTTCGTCCTCCAGGATCGCGGAGAGCTCCTCGATCTCCTTCTCCAGCGAGGACTTCTCCTTCTCCAGCTCGATGCGGGAGAACTTCGTCAGCCTGCGCAGCTGCATGTCGAGGATGTACTGCGCCTGGATCTCGGTGAGGTCGAAGACGGTCATCAGCCGGTCCTTCGCCTGGCCTGCGTCGTCGCTGCCGCGGACGATCTGGATGACCTCGTCGATGTCGATGATGGCCAGCAGCAGGCCCTCGACCAGATGCAGGCGGTCGGAGGCCTTGGTCAGCCGGAACCTCGTGCGCCGCCGGGTGACGTCGTAGCGGTGGCCGAGGTAGACCTCCAGCAGTTGCTTGAGCCCGAGCGTGCGTGGCTGGCCGTCGACGAGGGCGACGTTGTTGATGTTGAACGACTCCTCCATCGGCGTGAGCTTGTAGAGCTGCTCGAGGATCGCCTCGGGGTGGAAGCCGTTCTTGATCTCGATGACGAGCCGCAGCCCGTGCGCGCGGTCGGTGAGGTCCTTCAGGTCGGCGATGCCCTGCAGCTTCTTGGACTGGACGAGCAGCTTGATGCGCTCCATCACCCGCTCGGGGCCGACGTTGTAGGGGAGCTCGGTGACGATCAGGCCCTTGCGCCGGGGCGTCACGTTGTCGATCCGGACCGTTGCCCGCATCCTGAACGCGCCCCGCCCGGTCTCGTAGGCGTCCCGGATGCCGGTCAGGCCCACGATCTTGCCGCCGGTGGGCAGGTCGGGGCCGGGGATGTACCGCATCAGGTCGTCGAGGCTCGAACTCGGCTTCTTGATCAGCTGCCGGAGCGCCTGGACCACCTCGACCAGGTTGTGCGGCGCCATGTTGGTCGCCATCCCGACCGCGATGCCGGAGGCGCCGTTGACCAGCAGGTTGGGGATCGCCGCCGGCAGGACCTGCGGCTCACTCTCCTGGCCGTCGTAGTTGGGCTTCCAGTCGACGACGTCCTCGTCCAGGGACCCGGTCATCGCCAGCGCCGGTGCCGCCATCCGGCACTCGGTGTAGCGCATCGCGGCCGGGCTGTCGTCGTGGGAGCCGAAGTTTCCGTGACCGTCGATCAGCGGCACCCGCATCGCGAACGGCTGCGCCATCCGGACCAGCGCGTCGTAGATCGCGCTGTCGCCGTGCGGGTGCAACTTACCCATCACCTCACCGACCACCCGCGCGCTCTTGACGTGGGCGCGGTCGGGGCGCAGCCCCATGTCGGACATGGTGTAGAGGATGCGGCGCTGCACCGGCTTGAGGCCGTCGCGGGCGTCGGGAAGCGCCCGGGTGTAGATAACCGAATAGGCGTATTCGAGGAAGCTCGTCCGCATCTCGTCGCCGACGTCGATGTCGCTGATCTGCTCCTCGAAGTCGTCCGGGGGCGGCAGCGTGGTTTTGCGACGGGCCATACGGGCGTGCACTCCTCAGGGTCAGGCGAGGTCGAACCAGGTGGCTGGGGTCCTCCCGGAATCGTGCCACCCACCACCGACAGTGCCACACAGCGACTCGCGGGCGGCAGCACCCGCTCCGCTCAGAGCGAGGGCCGGGGGAACGGCGCGGCCGCCGCGACGAGTTCGGTGACCAGCACGATCGCAGCCGCCTCCACCGCGAGCAGGCACACCAGCACGACCAGCTGGAACGCCGCGGCCCGCAGCGGCGGGGCGCCACCGAGGACCATCCCCACGAACGTGCCGGGCAGGGTCACCAGGCCGACGGTACGAGTCTGGTCGAGCGCGGGCAGCAGAGCGTCCGCTCCGGCCCGTCCGGCGATCTCGCGGTACGCCTGCCGCGGTGTCAGCCCGACGACCATCGCCGCCTCGACCTCACCCCAGCGCCCGCGGAGCTCGGCCAGCACCCGCCGGCCGGCGAGGGTGGTGGCCGACATCGCCCCGCCGACCAGGATGCCGCCGAGGGGGAGGAGGGTGGCCGGGTTCGCCGGGACGCTACGGGTCAGCAGGAGGAGGACGAGGACCGGTGTCGCGGGTACGACGATCGCCGCACCCGCCCGTGCCCAGGCGCCCGGCAGTCCACGCAGCCGGCGGCCGCTGGTGAAGGTCGCTACCCCGGCCATCAGGACGAGGAACGCCAGCGTCCCGGCGTACGACGAGAGCGCGAAGCCGACCACGAGCCCGACCGCGGCGAGCTGGAGGACCGCGCGGCCGACGGCGAGCGGGAGGGCGCGCTGGTGGCCGAGGCCGCCGAGCCTCGACAACAGGGCGGCGAGGCCGGCCAGGACCGGGAGGAGTACGAGGGTCGCGGGACCAAGGCCGACGGAGCGCATGGGACAGGATGGACCCGTGACTGCGGACACGCTTCCACCAGGGTCCCCGGAAGGACCGGCGGACGGAGAGGCCGGCGACCCGCTGGCCGACCTGTTGGCCCGGGCCGAAAGAGCCGAGTGGCCGCCGCCCGACGGCTCGATCCGGGTGCTGTCGCAGCCCCCGGGACGCGCCGCCGCCGTGGTCGCTTTCACCGCGCACACCGTCGTCGCTGCGGACGTCACCCAGGAGTGGGTGCACGCTGTGCTCGACCGGGACGACATCTTCGACCTGGGCGCGCCGATGAGGCCGGCGTTTCTGTCCGCCCTGGCCGAGCGCACCGGCCGCCGGATCGGTGCGCTCGACCAGATGATGCTGGCGGGCCCGCTGCCCGGCCCGCCGCCACTGGAGCTCACCGAGCTCACCGACTCCGGCCATCCCCGCGTACGCCGGGCGCATCGGTACCGCGACGACGTACGCGTGTACGCCGCCGACGGCGGACTCGTCCTGGTCGGCCGGGGCCTGGCCGGCCGGTGGGAGCTGGCGTTCGAGGTCGAGCCCGGCCGGCAGGGCCGGGGACTCGGCCGGGTGCTGGCCCGCGCGGCGCGCCATCTGCTGCCGCCCGCTGCGCGTGCGGTGTGGGCGCAGGTGTCGCCGGGCAACGCCGCGTCGGTGCGTACGCTGCTGGCGGCCGGTTACCGCCCGGTCGGCGCCGAGGTGCTGCTCGTCGCACCGTGAGCCCGAGGCCGGGTACGGCGGAGGTGTGAGCTTCACGTGCGAGCTCCGGACGGGTGGGCCCGCACCCGTGGTCGGACACAATTCCGCCGCCCCGCACGGGCTTCGAGTTTCCGGCCGGGTGGGTGAGGCTCACCGGTAGTGTGGTCGCCGAAACCGTCAGGGAGGCAGTGCATGTCCGGCTCGAGTAGGCGCGCCTTCTTGCTGCGTTCCCTGGCCCTCGGGGTTTCCGCTCCCACGATCGCGTCCGTCCTGGCCGGCTGCACCGGTGACGACGGCCCGCCGTTCGGCAATCCCGCGACCCGGCAGCGCGCCGACGACGCCGCGCGCTACCGCGGGCACATCGTCGTTGCCCCGTTGGAGAATCCGCCGAAGGCGGCCCAGGAGGCGCTGACCCGGGCCTACCGCGAGCACCAGCCGGACGTGCGGATCTACTGGCAGGCCAGGGACTACACCGACACCGGCGCGTACGGACAGTGGCTGGGCAGGCAGTTGTCGGCCAGCCGGGTCGGGCCGGACATCGTCACCAGCGGATACGCCCCTGACTTCCGCGGCTTCGTCGACTTCAACGAGTACCGCGCCCAGGTCAACCCCTACACCGGTCAGGCGTGGGAGAAGGACTACGACTTCGGGAAGTACCGCGAGCTCACCGCGGAGGGCACCCGGCCGGAGCTCGGCACCGACCAGCTGCACCTGTTGTGGTACTACAACAAGGAGATCTTCGCCTCGGCCAACGTCAGCCCGCCGAAGAACTGGCGCGAGGTCGTGGAGGTTAGCCGGAAGCTCAAGAAGGCCGGGCACATCCCGCTGTCCACGAACTTCGACTACATCCTTCCCGGCTGGATCTGCTCGGTCTACTTCGACCAGTACCACCCCTCCTGGTCCACCGCCGTGCGCTCCCAGCCGGGTGACTGGAACTGGAACCCCGAGCTCGACGGCGACTTCGACTACGACGCCAACGACCCGGCACTGCACGCGAAGTACACCTACAGCGCCCAGAGGTTCTACCAGGCGCTGAAGGCCAAGACGCTGCGGTACGACACGCCGGCGATGGTCGAGCTGGTCACCAACCTGATCAGGGTCTTTCCGCAGTACTCCAACGGCGACTTCTTCGCCTACACCGACCAGTACCTCCCGTTCGTACAGGGCAAGGCCGCGATGCTCGTGGACGGCTCGTGGTCGCTGACGCTGCTGCACAAGGACCTTCAGTCGCTCACCGAGAGCCGGGCCAAGAAGCTCGGGATCAAGCCCGGCAAGCTGCAGCCGTTCGACTGGGACGTCTTCGAGTTCCCGCCGATGGAGGGACCGCTGGTGGAGTCGCGGCCCCGTCCGCCCGAAGGCACCACCGGTTATCACCTCGGAGTGGTGGAGAAGGATCCCGAGCACACCGAGATGGTGATGGACTTCCTGATGTTCTGGTTGTCCAAGCCGGGCTACACCGCGTTCCTGCAGGGCACGTCGGACGCAGGCGAACTCGCGCCGGCCGGCCCGCCGATGGTGAACGGCATCGAGTACCCCCGAGACATCGCGGACCTGCTCGGAAAGGTCCAGCAGAAGGGGATCGTCGGGCCGGCGTACGGCAGTTTCTGGGTCAACGGCCCCGGAGGCGGACGCACCACGCAGATCCTGCAGGCGTTGTTCACCAACGTGCTGCAGCGCCGGACGCCTCCGCAGGAGTACGCCACCCAGGTGCAGAAGACGATCGAGACACACTTCGCCGACATCCTGGCGAACACCGGCCTCACCGAGGACGACGTGGCCAACCCGGCGCGCCGGCCGCGTTCGGTCTGACCCGCGGGACCCGCGGGGCCCGCGGGGCCACCCGCGAACGTGTGCGGCGCTGTCAGGCGCGGTCCGGGGCGAGGTTCACGAACTGGTCGCGCGGCTCGCCGGCGGCCGCACTCATCGCGGAGGGGGCGGGTCCCGGCCGGCGCGGTTCGCGTACTCCCGCCGGCGGCGGCCCCCCGTCGGGCGGGCCGCCCGGCCCGGCCGGTCCAGGAGGCAACGGCGTCCGGCGCCTGCGCAGCCGGGCGAGCAGGCCGCCGCGCCGGCGGGGCGGACACCCCACGCTGCGGGATCGTGGTCGAGGCCTTCGGGGCATCGTTCCCCTACTTTCGGTTGCGTCTGAGCAGACCGGTGCGGCCGGCGAACCGTTTGTGCACCGCCTGGCGGCTGACTCCGAGCGCGGCGGCGATGACCTCCCAGGAGCAGCCCTGGACGCGGGCGCGGCGGACCTGGATCTCGGTCTCGGCGTCGAGCCGGCGTTCGAGCGCGGCGATCTGGCCCAGGGCGTCCAGCGGGTCCTTCGCTCGCAGGGTGTCCACAAGTGTGTCCGGCACCCTGTCAATCTAGGTTGACAGGGTGCCGCTGTCAACCAAAGTTGGCAACGGGGATCGCGGGGAATCGCGGGGCCGGACCTACCGTGCGGTGCGGAGGGTGGCGAGGACGTCAGAGACACGTCCGAGCTCGCCGCGGGAGCTGACGCCAAGCTTGGGGTACGCCTTGTACAGGTGGTACGCCACTGTCCGCGGGCTGAGGTAGAGGCGGGCGGCGATGTCGCGGTTGGACAGGCCGGTGGCGGCGAGCTCGGTGATCTGCAGCTCCTGCGGGGTGAGACGTACGCCGGCGTCGCCGGCCGAGCCGCGGGGCCCGGCGCTCGGGGCGACCGCGGCGTCGCCGGCCGCCCCCGTGCTGACCGGGTCCCCGGTGTGCCCGGTGTGCCCGGCGGCGCCGAGCTCCACCCGCGCGCGTTCGGCCCACGGCCGCGCGCCGATCTCCTCGAACGTCCGCAGCGCGCTCGCCAGCCGTCCGCGCGCGTCGCTGCGGCGCCGCCCTCGCCGCAGCCACTCGCCGAACGACAGTTCGGTACGCGCGCGGTCGAACGGCCGCTGCCGCGGGTCGTGCAGGTCCAGGGCGCGCAGGTAGAGCCGCTCGGCGTCAGGACCCGGTGTGGTCAGCGCCCGGCAGCGGGCCAGCAGCGCGTCGCTCCAGGGCCGGCGGACCGCGGCGGCCCAGGTCGCGTAGGTGGCCAGCGGGCCCGCGATGTCGTCCGGCCGGCCAAGGCGTACCGCCGCCTCGGTCAGGTCCGGGACCGATCGCACCGGGACGTTCTGGTGGCCCTGCGGTCCCTCGACCAGGGAGACCAGCCGGTCGAAGGCGGCCTGGACCCGGCCGTACCCGAGGTCCAGCAGCGCCAGGGCCGCCTGGGCCGTCGCCAGTCCGGCCAGGGAGCCGACCGGCGCTCCCGTCAGCGCTCCGGCCGGTGCTCCGGACCGGGCTCCGGACTGGGAGGCGCTCGGTTCGGAGCGGACCCCGGCGGCCTCGGCGTACTCCCGGCAGTCCGCCTCGTCGCCCCGAACGGCGGCCAGGTGAGCCAGGGCGCCCGAGGTGTAGCTCTCCCAGAGCGGCTGGTCGGTGTCGCGGGCGATACGCATCCCCTCGTCCCCGCTCACCAGCGCGTCCCGGTGCCGGCCGAGCAGGGCATGGGTGAGGGTGGCGTAGCCGAGCCCGGCGGGCAGCGCCGACAGCATCCCCCGGGTCCGGGCGTCGGCGACCAGCCCGGCCGCGATGTCGGCGACCTCCTCGTCCCGGCCGAGGACGAAGGCCCGGGAGGCCACCTCGACCAGTGCGCGGGGACCGGCCCCGGCGCCGGCGGAACGGGCGCGGGCCAGGACCGCATCCAGCGGCGGGTAGCCGGCGGTGTCGCGCCGCAGCGGCACCGCCATCGCCCACCGGGCCAGCCAGAACACCGACGTGAGCGGGTCGTCCGCGGGCAGGTCCAACGTGTCGAGCTCGTCCACGCTCGCGGCGATCAGTGCCAGGTCGGTCGGCGTCGCCCAGGCCGCGTGCACCGCGCGCATCAGCATCCAGCCGGCCCGGGCGCGGTCCCGCGAAGCGACCAGCGCGGCTCCCTCGGCGAGCAGGTGGTGAGCGCCGCGCAGGTCGCCCTGCCCGAACGCGGCGGCCGCGCGTACTTCCAGCAGCCGAGCCCGCAGGGACGGGTCGTCGACGTGCGGGCCGGCGTGCTCGGCGCGGACCCGGGCCCACTGTGGTTGACCGCTGTGTACGCCGGCCTCGCAGGCGAGGGTGGTCCGCAGGGCCGCTGCGACGGGGTCGGCGCTCAGCCGGGCCGCCCGTTCGTACCCCGTGGCCGCGGCGTGGTGGCCGCCCCGCGCGGCGGCCCGCCCGGCCGCGGCGGCCAGGGCGTCGGCCACCGCCTCGTCGGGTCCGGTGGCGGCCGCCGCGAGGTGCCAGGCCCGCCGGTCGGCGTCGTTGTGTGCGGAGTACGCCGCGGCCAGCGCGGTGTGCGCACCGAGCCGTTGGGCGAGCGGCGCGCCGTGGTAGGCGGCCGCCCGGATGAGCGGATGCCCGAACGCCAGGATGTTCCCCGCCGCTGAGACCAGCCCGTGCTCCTCCACCGACTGCAGGTCGGTGATGCCCGCGCCGAGCTCGGCCGCCGCCCGGAGCACGACCGCCACCTCGCCGGTGTCGTCGGCCGCGGCCACCAGCAGGAACGCCCGGGCGCTCGCGGGCAGCGCCCGGATCCGGTGGTGGAAGGCGTCCAGGACGCGACTGGTCAGCGGCATCGGCCCGGCCGGCCGCCCACGCGCCGACCGAAGGAGTGCAGGCAGCTCACGCAGGGCGAGCGGGTTGCCGCCGGTCTGGGCGAGCAGTTCCTCCCGGACCGCGCCGGGCAGGGCCGCGTCGACCGAGGAGAGCAGGCCGAGCGCGCTGTCGTCGTCGAGCCCGCTCAGCGGAAGCTCGGGCAGACCGGTACGGGAGAACACCTCGGAGTGGTCGCGTACGGCGAACACCGCGACGACGCCCTCGCGGTCCAACCGCCGGGCGGCGAACTCCAGCGCCTGCGCCGACGTCGGGTCCAGCCACTGGGCGTCGTCGACGAGGCACAGCAGCGGACCGTCCTCGGCCGCCTCGGCGAGCAGCGACAGCACGGCCGCCCCGAGCAGGAAGCGGTCGCCGGCACCTGCCGCGGCAGGACTCGTGCCCAGCCCGAACGCGCCTTCCAGGGCCCGCCGCTGTGGCCCGGGCAGCGCGGGCAGACGCCCGAGCACCGGACGCAGCAACTGGTGCAGGCCGGCGAACGGAAGCTCCGCCTCCGACTCCACTCCGGCCGCCCGCAGCACCCGAAGGCCGGCGGCGCTTTCGGCCGCGTGGTCGAGCAGGGCGGTCTTGCCGATGCCGGGCTCGCCGCGCAGGACCAGCGCGGCGCTGGCGCCGGCGCGGGCGTCGTCGAGCAGGGCGCCGATCCGCGCGCGTTCCGCCTTCCGGCCCACCAGCACGCGCCCGACCCTACGTGGCGCGGGGCAGGCCGGCGTACCGCGGGCGCGCAGGCGCGGTCGTGTAGTGGGGCCGTACCGGAGTACGGAAGTACTGATGCCGGTACGGATTCCGCGGCGTGCGTACGTCTCTAGTGTCGGTGCCAGCCGGCGAACGCCCGGCGACATCCCGCGAAGTCCAGGTACGAAACGGAGCAGGCACATGCTGCTGGAGAACAAGACCGCGATCATCTACGGCGCCGGCGGGTCGATCGGCTCGGCGACGGCCACCACCTTCGCCCGCGAGGGCGCCCGGGTATTCCTGGCGGGGCGTACCCGCGACAGCCTCGAGCGGGTGGCCAAGGAGATCACCGCGGCCGGCGGGCAGGCGGACGTCGCCGTGCTCGACGCGCTGGACGAGAGCGCGGTCGACGAGCACGTACGGGCCGTGGTGGCCCAGGCCGGGAGCGTGGACGTGTCGTTCAACCTCGTCCCGGGAGGCGACGTGCAGGGGATCCCGCTGGTCGACATGACAACGGCCGACCTGCTGCGCGCTGTCAACACTCGGTTGACGACGAACTTCGTCACCGCCCGCGCGGCCGCCAGGCACATGATCACCCAGGGGTCGGGCACGATCCTGGCGCTGAACAGCGGCTCGTCGCACGGCAGCCCGATGATGGGCAGCACCGGTCCAGCGGACGCGGCCACCGACACGTTCGTCCGCAACCTCGCCGCGGAGATCGGGCCGCAGGGCGTGCGGGTGGTCGGCATCTGGACGGCCGGGCTCCCGGAGACGTTCAGCAGGGAGAAGCTGAACGCCGTCAACTCCGGCATGCAGCTGGACGAGGAGGCCTTCGCCGGCCTGCTGGCGCAGCTGGACCAGATGCGGATGACCCGCCGCTCCCCGCGGCTGGCCGAGGTGGCCGGTACGGCCGCGTTCCTGGCCTCTGACCTGGCCGGCGCGATCACCGGCACGTTCGTCAACGTCACCAGCGGGATGTTCATGAGCTGACCCGACCGGACCGAGGGCGGGGGACCCGCGGCTACATTCGTCCCTGTGACCGCCGAGCTGCCGTACCCCGCCCGCTGGGAGGCCGACGTCGTGCTCCGCGACGGCGGCACGGCCCTCCTGCGGCCGATCCGGCCCGACGACGCCGAACGCCTGGTGTCCTTCTACGCGCGCGTGTCCGAAGAATCGAAGTACTACCGGTTCTTCGCGCCCTACCCCCAGCTGTCCGAACGCGACGTCGCACGCTTCACCCAGGTCGACCACCGCGACCGGGTGGCGTTCATCCTCACCGTCGGCGACGAGATGATCGCCGTCGCCCGCTACGACCGCACCGGACCCCGGGACGCGGAGGCGGCGTTCCTGGTGCAGGACGCACACCAGGGCAGGGGAGTCGGCAGCGTCCTGCTCGAGCACCTCGCCCAGGCCGCCCGGGAGAACGGCATCGAGAAGTTCACCGCGGAGGTTCTCCCGGACAACCGCCGGATGGCCGTGGTCTTCCGCGAGGCGGGCTACGAGGTGACCGGCGACATGGAGGACGGTGTCGTCACCTTCGCCCTGGAGATCGAGCCCACCGCGATGAGCATGGCGGTGATGGGCGCGCGTGAGCATCGGGCGGAGGCACGCTCGGTGGAGCGCCTGCTCACCCCGGGTTCGATTGCGGTGGTCGGCGCCAGTCGGTCGCGGGACAAGGTGGGCCAGGCGCTGGTCCGCAACCTCGTGCTCGGCGGCTTCACCGGCCCGGTGTACGCCGTGAACCCGACCGCGCGCGCGGTGGCCGGCGTACCCGCGTACGGCAGCCTGCTCGACGTCCCCGGCGAGATCGACCTCGCCGTGGTGGCGGTGCCCGCGGACGCCGTCCGCGACGTGGTGATCGACTGCGCCGCGAAGGGCGTGCACGGCCTGCTCGTCGTCTCCAGCGGGTTCGCCGAGACCGGACGGGAAGGACGCGAACGTCAACGCAAGCTTGCGCGGCTGGCGAGGGCGTACGGCCTGCGGGTGATCGGGCCGAGCGCGCTCGGCATCATCAACACCCAGCCGGGCCTGTGCCTGAACGCGTCCCTGTCGCCGGTGGTGCCGGCGCGGGGCGCGGTCGGCTTCTTCTGCCAGTCCGGTGAGCTCGGCTCGGTGATCCTGGAGACGGTCGCCCGGCGCGGCCTCGGCCTGTCGACGTTCGTGTCCGCGGGCAACCGCGCCGACGTGTCCGGCAACGACCTCATGCAGTACTGGGGCGAGGACGCGGCGACCGAGGTGGTGCTGTTGTTCCTGGAGTCGATCGGCAACCCGCGCAAGTTCAGCCGGGTGGCCCGCCGGCTCGCACAGACCAAGCCGGTGGTGGCGGTGCGGTCCGGCCGGTTCACCCAGGGGGTGCCGATCGGCCACACGGTGCACCGTACGAGCGTGCCGCAAGCGGCGGTTGACGCGATGTTCCGCCAGGCCGGGGTGATCCTGGTCGACACCCTGGACGCGATGCTCGACGTCGCCCAGGTGCTCGCGTACCAACCGCTGCCGGCCGGCGGTGACCTCGCCATCGTCGGCAACTCCGACTCCCTCGGCATGCTGGCCGCCGACGCGGCCGCCGAGGCCGGTCTGACCGTGGTCCGGCAGGCTGGTGCCCTGCCGCCGGACGCCACCGCCGAGGACTTCGAACGCGCGCTCGGCGAGGTGGTCCACGACGAGGAGGTCGACTCCGTCCTGGCCGTGTGGGTCTCTCCGCTCGACCGCGACGGCGCCGACGTGGCGGAGGTGATCGCCCGGGTGGCGGGGGAGTGCACCAAGCCGGTGGTGGTCACGTTCCTCGGCAGCCAGGGTGTCCCCGAACCACTGCGCCGCTACGACGAGGATGGCGTGGCCGTCCGCGGCTCCGTGCCCTCCTACCCCTCGCCGGACGCCGGGGTGCGCGCGCTGGCCAAGGTGACCGCGTACGCCCGGTGGCGGGCCAGCCCGCGTGGGCGGATCCCGCCACTGGAGGGCATCGACGACGACCGGGCCCGGTCCATCGTCGCGGGCGTGCTGGCCGACCGGCCCGACGGCGGGGACGTCGAGGGCAAGGGCCTGGACGACCTCCTGGCCTGCTACGGCATCGACATCTGGCCGGCGTACCCCGTCGGGTCCGCCGACGAGGCGGTCGCCACCGCCGGACGGCTCGGCTGGAACGTCGTTCTCAAGGCCACCGCGCCCCACCTGCGCCAGCGCCCCGACATGGCCGACGTGTGGCGCAACATCGACACCGAGGCGGAGATGCGGGACGCCTGGGCGACCATGGCCGGCACCATGGGCGAGCCGGAGCGGGCCGGCTTCGTGGTGCAGCAGATGGCCGCGCCCGGCGTACCCGTGGTGATCGGGTGCGCGGAGGACCAGATGTTCGGCCCGATCGTGTCGTTCGGTCTCGCGGGCGTGGCCACCGACCTGCTCGGCGACCTCGCCTACCGCATCCCGCCGCTGACCGACGTGGACGCGGCGGAGATGGTCCGGGAGGTGCGCGCGGCACCGCTGCTGTTCGGCCACCGCGGCGGCGAGCACGCCGACGTCGCCGCGCTGGAGGACCTGCTGCACCGGGTGTCCCGGCTGGCTCAGGACCTGCCCGAGGTGGTGACCGCCTACCTCCAGCCGGTGCTGGCTCGCCCCAGCGGGCTCACGGTGCTCGGCGCACGGGTACAGGTGGTGCCGGTCGAGCCGCAGGCCCGCACCGACTGGTATGCCCGCCGGCTCACCCGGCTCTGACTGCGGACCGGCCTCGGCGCGCCCTCCTCGCACACTCCCGAACGCGACGAGGCCCGGCGCCGCGTCGCCGCGGGCCGGGCCTCGTTCGGTCCTACGTTGCGTACCTCGGCGGGTACGTTGTTCGGCTCGTCTCTCGGGTGAGAGATCGGATCAGAGGTCGGCGAGGGTGACGACCCGCTTCTCCTTCACCGAGGCGTACGCGCCGAGGATGACCTTCAGCACGTGCACGCCCTCGACCTCGGTGTTGATCGGCCGGCGCTTGTCGGTGACGCAGGTGATGAAGTCGGCGATCTCCGCGGAGAACGCGTGCACCTCCGGGAACTCCACCGTCGTGAGCTCGCCGTCGATGGTGCGGTGGTTCAGGGTCCTGCCGTCGCTCCACAGCGTGCCCTTCTCCGCCACCACGGAGAACTTCTCGGTCACCGCCGCCGGCTGGTAGGCCCAGCTGGTGACGATGGTGCCCACGCTGCCGTCGGCGAAGCGCACCATGACCTGCGCGGAGTCCTCGCCCTCCATCTCCAGCCGGTGCCGGCTGGTCATCGCCACGACCTCCGACGGCTCGGCGGTGGCCAGGTGGAGCAGGAGGTACGTCGGGTGGTAGCCGGTGTCGATCAGCTCGCCGCCGCCGGCGGTCTGCAGGCTTCCGCGCCAGCCCATGTCGGCGTTCAGGCCGCGGTTGAAGAAGCTGTCGGTGGTCCGCAGCTCGTAGACCTTGCCGAGCGCACCGCTCTGGATGAGCTCCCGGGCCTTCGCCACCGGCGGCATGAACAACTGGTTGTGCGCGCACATGAGCGTCACGCCGTTGGCCTTGACCGCCTGGGTGATCTTGGCGGCCTCGTCGGTGGTGATGCACAGCGGCTTCTCGCACAGGATGTGCTTGCCGGCCTCGGCGGCGGCGAGGATCGCGTCCGCGTGCAGGTGGTGGGGAAGGCAGATGTCGACAGCGTCGACACCCGCGGTGGCGATCAGGTCGCGGTAGTCGGAGAAGACCTGGGCGCCGCCGACCTGCTCGGCGCGGGTGCGGGCGTTCTCCTCGACCACGTCGGCGACCGCGGTCACCTTCGCCCGGTCGGGGATTTCGAGGTAGCCACGGACGTGCGGGTTGGAGATGCCGCCACAGCCGATGAGCCCGACGTTCACGGTCATTGGGGAGATCCTCCTGGTTTGCAACTGCGGGGTTGACGCGCGGTCCCGGCCGGTCCGGGGGTTTCCGTCGACCGGGATGTACGGGATCTCGGCGACGCTGCCGATCTCCGCTTGTCCGGACGGTCGTCCGGGTCAGCTCGGGGTCAGGGTGTTCAGCCGGTCACGCTGTCGATGCGCACCGGCCCGTCGACGGCGACCGAGTGGTTGGCGGCCTCCATCAGGCGGGTGAGGTCGACGCCCATCTCGACGTTGGCGGTCGCCCGGGTGCCGTCGTTGATGTGCTGGACCCACTGGGCGAACGCGTCCGGCTGGTCGTCGGGCACGGGGAGCTCGACCCACTTCTCGCCGTCCTCGTGTGCGGGGCTGCGCACCAGCAGCTTCTGCTCGGGCGTACCGAACAGCAGGCTGCCCTTGGTGCCGTGGATCTCGATGGTGAAGGGGGAGTACGTCGTGGCGAAGCCGGCCTCGACGACGCCGAGCGCGCCGTTGGGGTAGCGGAGCACGGCGACCGCGTTGTCCTCGACCTGGCGGCCGGTGACGTGGCCGTAGCTCGCACTCACCGACTCGGGCATCGCGCCGAGGAACAGCCGGGTGAGGTACATCGGGTGGCAGCCGAGGTCGACCAGCGCGCCGCCGCCGCACTGCTCGGGGTCGTAGAAGTGCTCCGGCAGCCAGCCCTCGCCGACCGCCCCGCCGTGGGACAGCCGGGTGCGGACCACCGCGAGGTCACCGAGAGCCCCGGAGTCCAGAACCTCCCGGACCGCCTGGGTGTAGCCGTGGTACAGCCTGGGCAGCGACAGGATCAGCGCCACGCCCGCCTTGTCGACCTCGGCGAGGATCTCGTTGCACTCGCGCACGGTGAGGGCGAGCACCTTCTCGGTGAAGATGTGCTTGCCGGCCCGGGCGGCGGCGCTGATCACCTCGGGGTGGATGTTGGTCGGCGTGTCCACGATCACCGCGTCCACGTCGTCTCGGGCGAGCACGTCGGCGAGGTTCTCGTGGAAGGGGACACCCAGCTTGTCCGCCTCGGCCCGGCCGCGTGCCGGGTCCTCGTCCCAGGCGGCCACGATCTCCGTGCCCGGGTGTTCCTGGGCCTGGCGGGCGTAGCCGAGGGCGTGGACGTGCCAGAAGCTGAGCATGGCGATACGAATCATCGAAACCCATTCTGTACGGGGACGAGCAGGCCGAGCCGGGCGCGAACGGATCTTCGACCCGGGTGATGGGAATCGGAACCGATGCGACGGCGCGGCGGTTTTCCTGCGGTTCCGACCATTCTTTCGGGGTGCGCCGGGGGCAAGTCCAACCCGCAGGGGGATACCGGCCCCGTGTGGCCGCACATGGCCAGGCGAGGAAGACTCGGGGTGAGTGGGTGTGACGGAACGAGGCGGCCGCCGGGGCTTGTCGGTGGGCGGGGCTAGCATGGCCAAGCCCTGACAAAACTCGGCCGCCGACCGGCCGGCCCGCGGCCCCTCAGGGGGCTGCTGACCTGGCCGTTCGATCACCAGCACGCGCCACACACGCCAGACCACCCGCACCAACCACAGCCCACCACCCCCGCTGCCGAGGACGGAACCGCCACGTGTCCGACCAGCTGATCATCCGCGGTGCCCGCGAGCACAACCTCAAGGACGTGTCCCTGGAGTTGCCGCGTGACGCCCTCATCGTCTTCACCGGCCTGTCCGGGTCGGGCAAGTCGAGCCTCGCGTTCGACACGATCTTCGCCGAGGGCCAGCGCCGCTACGTCGAGTCGCTGTCGGCGTACGCCCGGCAGTTCCTCGGCCAGATGGACAAGCCCGACGTCGACTTCATCGAGGGCCTGTCGCCCGCGGTCTCCATCGACCAGAAGTCCACCTCCCGCAACCCCAGGTCCACGGTCGGCACGATCACCGAGGTCTACGACTACCTCCGGCTCCTCTACGCCCGGATCGGCCACCCGCACTGCCCGGTGTGCGGGCGTCCCATCGCCCGGCAGACACCGCAGCAGATCGTCGACCGGGTGCTCGAGTTCGACGAGGGCACCCGCTTCCAGGTGCTCGCACCGCTGGTGCGCGGCCGCAAGGGCGAATACACCGACCTGTTCCGCCAGCTCACCACGCAGGGCTACTCCCGGGTCCGGGTCGACGGCGAGGTTCACCCGCTGGGCGAGGTGCCGAAGCTCGACAAGCAGCGCAAGCACACCATCGAGGTGGTGGTCGACCGGCTCGGGCTGAAGAGCTCGGCCAAGCGGCGGCTGAACGACTCCATCGAGACCGCGCTGCACCTCGGCGGCGGTCTGGTCACCCTCGACTTCGTCGACCTGCCGGAGAACGACCCACACCGGGAGCGGGTCTGGTCGGAGCACCTGTACTGCCCCGACGACGACCTGTCCTTCGAGGAGCTCGAGCCGCGGTCGTTCTCGTTCAACTCTCCCTACGGCGCCTGCCCGGACTGCACCGGCCTCGGCACCCGGATGGAGGTCGACCCCGACCTGGTGGTGCCGGACCCGACGAAGAGCCTTGACGAGGGCGCGCTGGCACCGTGGGCCGGTGCACACGTGACCGACTACTTCGGGCGCCTGGTCGAGGCGCTGGCCACCACCATCGGCTTCCGCACCGACACGCCGTTCGAGCGCCTGCCGGCGAAGGTTCGCAAGGCGCTGCTGCACGGCTACCCCGACCAGGTGCACGTCCGCTACCGCAACCGCTACGGCCGCGAGCGTTCCTACTACACCACCTACGAGGGGGTGATCCCCTACGTCTCCCGCCGGCACGCGGAGGCGGAGTCCGACTCCAGCCGGGAGCGGTTCGAGGGCTACATGCGCGAGGTGGCCTGCCCGAGCTGCCAGGGATCGCGGCTGAAGCCGATCTCGCTCGCGGTGACGATCGGCGACCGGTCGATCGCCGAGGCGTCGGCACTGCCGATCGGCGACGTCGCCGAGTTCCTGCGCGGCCTGGAGCTGAGCCCGCGCGAGAAGCAGATCGCCGAGCGGGTGCTCAAGGAGATCGGCGAGCGGCTGCGGTTCCTGCTCGACGTCGGCCTGGACTACCTCACCCTCGACCGGCCCTCCGGCTCGCTGTCCGGCGGCGAGGCGCAGCGCATCCGGCTGGCGACCCAGATCGGGTCCGGGCTGGTCGGCGTTCTGTACGTCCTGGACGAGCCGTCGATCGGCCTGCACCAGCGCGACAACCACCGGCTGATCGAGACCCTGGTCCGCCTCCGTGACATCGGCAACACCCTGATCGTGGTGGAGCACGACGAGGACACCATCCGCACCGCCGACTGGGTGGTCGACATCGGCCCCGGCGCCGGCGAGCACGGCGGCCAGGTGGTGCACACCGGCTCGGTCCAGGAGCTGTACGACCACCCCGACTCGATGACCGGGCAGTACCTCTCCGGCCGGCGGTCGATCCCCATCCCCGACCTGCGCCGCCCGATCAACCCGAAGCGGCAGATCACCGTGCACAAGGCGTGGGAGCACAACCTCCGCGACGTCACGGTGTCGTTCCCGCTGGGCACCTTCATCGCGGTCACCGGGGTCTCCGGCTCGGGGAAGTCGACCCTGGTCAACGACATCCTCTACACCTCGCTCGCCAAGCAGATCTACGGCGCGCGGGAGGTGCCCGGCCGGCACCAGAAGATCACCGGCACCGACAACATCGACAAGGTGATCCACGTCGACCAGTCGCCGATCGGCCGTACGCCGCGGTCCAACCCGGCCACCTACACCGGCGTGTTCGACCACATCCGGCGGCTGTTCGCGGAGACGCCGGAGGCGAAGATCCGCGGCTACCTCCCTGGCCGGTTCTCGTTCAACGTCAAGGGCGGGCGCTGCGAGGCGTGCTCCGGCGACGGGACGATCAAGATCGAGATGAACTTCCTGCCGGACGTCTACGTCCCCTGCGAGGTGTGTCACGGCGCCCGGTACAACCGGGAGACGCTGGAGGTCCACTACAAGAACAAGACGATCTCCGAGGTCCTCGACATGCCGATCGAGGAGGCACTGGAGTTTTTCGAGGCCATCCCGGCGATCTCGCGGCACCTGCGCACTCTGGTCGACGTGGGCCTCGGGTACGTGCGGATGGGCCAGTCCGCACCGACCCTGTCCGGAGGCGAGGCCCAGCGGGTCAAGCTCGCGTCGGAGCTGCAGAAGCGGTCGACCGGTCGCACCCTGTACGTCCTGGACGAGCCGACCACGGGGCTGCACTTCGAGGACATCCGCAAGCTGCTCGGCGTCCTCGGCAGACTGGTCGACCAGGGCAACACCGTGATCGTGATCGAGCACAACCTCGACGTGATCAAGACCGCCGACTGGCTGATCGACCTCGGTCCGGAAGGCGGCAACCGCGGCGGTGAGGTGATCGCCGAGGGTACGCCGGAGGAGGTCGCGGCCGACGAGAACAGCTACACCGGGCAGTTCCTGCGGCACGTGCTGCCGGCCTCCTCCGTCGGTTCGGGCACGGCTTCGGTGCAGGCGGCGTCCGCGGCGAGCCAGTCCACCGGTGCGTCGCGGGGCACCACCAAGTCGACCGCCACCAAGTCGGCCACCACCAAGTCGGCCACTGGTAAGGCGACCGGCGCCCGCAAGGCGACGAAGAAGCCAGCCCCGGCCAAGCCCGCGGCGGGCGCCCGGAAGACGGCAACCGCGAAGAAGGCGCCGACGGCGAAGAAGACGGCGACGACGAGGAGGTCGTAGGGGACGTCGGGCCGGCGCTTCGGCGCGCGACCCGCTGATCCTCGGGCCGTCGGTAGGGTCGAACGCATGTCTCAACCAATCGACACGCAGGCCACCGACCACCTGCTCACCACCACCCGGGCGGTGCGCAAGCGACTCGACCTCGACCGCCCGGTGCCGCGGGAGGTGCTGCTGGACTGTCTCCGGCTCGCCGTCCAGGCGCCGACCGGCAGCAACCAGCAGGGCTGGCGCTGGGTGATCGTGACCGATCCGGACAAGCGTGCCCGGCTGGGGGAGCTCTACCGCTCCGGCGGCGCCGCCTACATGCGTGCTGCCGGCCAGGCGGAGTCCCGGGGCGCCCAGCAGGACCGCGTGCAGGATTCGGCCCGTTACCTCATGGAGGTCATCGACCGAGTTCCGGCGCTGGTCGTGCCGTGCATCGAGGGCCGCATCACCGACGTGCGGCACGCCGCCGGCTTCTTCGGCTCGATCCACCCGGCCATCTGGAGCTTCCAGCTGGCGTTGCGCTCGCGCGGCCTCGGCTCGGCGTGGACGTCGTTCCACCTCGCCCAAGAGGAGGAGGCCGCAGAGCTGCTCGGCATCCCGCCGGATGTCACCCAGGCCGCCCTGCTGCCGGTTGCCTACACCATCGGCACCGACTTCAAGCCCGCCAAGCGCCGCCCGGTCGAGGAGATCACCTACTGGGACAGCTGGGGGCACGTGGAGAAGTGAGCGTGGGTCACGCCGCGCGGCGACTGTTGCCCGGTGCTCGCGCGGCGTGACAAAGTGGCCGGGTCGCCGGAGTCGGGGCAGACGTTGTTCTGCCTCGTAGGTCCGACTCGTTGGTCTGCCTCGTCCGACAGGAGTGGTCGACGTGCCCCGGTTCACCCCGGACCCGACGTTCTATCCCTCGCCGCGAGACGCCGCCGCCGCGCCGGCTGAGAAGCTCGCCTACGTCGCGGCGTTCGCCCGTCCGGCCGACAAGCCCGACGCGCTCGCGGTGCTCGACGTCGACCAGACTTCCGGCTCCTACGGCGAGGTGGTCGGCTGGACGGATCTGCCGAACCTCGGTGACGAGGTGCACCACTTCGGCTGGAACGCCTGCAGCAGTGCGCTGTGCCCGACGGCGGCACATCCCCACGTGGAACGCCGCTACCTCGTCGTTCCCGGAATCCGCTCGTCACGGATCTACGTCATCGACACCCGCGACGACCCGGCCAGCCCGCGGATCGTCAAGGTGCTGGAGGCCGACGAACTCGGCAAGCGGGCCGGTTACTCCCGGCCCCACACCGTCCACTGTGGCCCGGAGGGGATCTACGTGTCCGCGCTCGGCGGCCACGGCGAGGAAGGCCCGGGCGGGGTCGCGATCCTGGACCACACCACGTTCGAGGTGCGCGGGCCCTGGGAGGCCGACCGGGGCGACCAGTACCTCGCCTACGACCTGTGGTGGCACATCGGCCACGACGTCGCGGTGACCAGCGAGTGGGGCACGCCCTCGATGATCGAGAACGGCGTGGTGCCCGAGCTCCTGCTGGCCAACAAGTACGGCCACCGGCTGCACTTCTGGGATCTGCGCAAACGACGCAACATCCAGACCGTCGACCTCGGCGCGCAGTACCAGATGGCGCTGGAGTTGCGCCCGGCCCACGACCCTCGGAAGCAGTACGGCTTCGTCGGCGTGGTGGTGAGCACCGAGGACCTGTCCGCGTCGGTGTGGCTGTGGACCCGCGAGGGTTCGCAGTTCGCGGTGCGGAAGGTGATCGAGATCCCGGCCGAGCCGGCGGACGCCGCCGACCTGCCGCCCGCGCTGCAGCCGTTCGGTGCGGTCCCACCACTGGTCACCGACATCGACCTGTCGGTCGACGACCGCTTCCTGTACGTCTCGGCGTGGGGGACCGGGGAGTTGCTGCAGTACGACGTCACCGACCCCGAGCATCCGCGGCAGACGGGGTCGGTCCGGCTCGGAGGGGTCCTACGGCGTACCCCCCATCCCGCCGCGCCGGAGCTCGCGTTGTCCGGGGGGCCACAGATGGTGGAGGTCAGCCGGGACGGGACCCGGGTGTACGTCTCGAACTCCCTCTACGGGGCGTGGGACGACCAGTTCTACCCCGACGGGGTGGGGGCGTGGGTGGCCAAGCTCGACGTCGACCCGCGGACGGGTGGTCTGACTCCGGACGAGCGGTTCTTCCCCCACGGCGCGGACTTCCGGGGGCGCCGGGTGCACCAGATCCGCCTCCAGGGCGGCGACGCCTCGTCGGACTCCTACTGCTTCCCCTGATGGCCGTACTGCCCCGATGACCGGATGACACTGGGAACGACGCTCGCCCTGGCCGGCCTCGGCGCCTTCCACGGGCTCAATCCCGCGATGGGGTGGCTGCTCGCGGTGGCGATCGGCCTGCAGGAACGCAGCCGATGGGCGATGGCGCGTTCGCTGGCGCCCATCGGCGCCGGGCACCTCGCCTCGATCGCCGCGGTGGCGGTGGCGGTGACCGTCGGCGCGTCCGCGTGGACGACCCGGGTGGTGGCCGTCGCGGGCGGTGTCGCGCTGGTGGGCATGGGAACGTGGCGGCTGCTGTCCAAGCGCCACTTCGCATGGGTGGGGATGCGGCTGTCCGCCTGGCAGCTGGCGGCGTGGTCGTTCCTGATGGCCTCGGTGCACGGCGCGGGCCTGATGCTCGTACCCGTTCTGGCCTCCGGCGGACGCGCGGGCCCGGCCGGGCATCCGGGGCATGCGACGTCGGCGGAGCCGGTGCCCGCGGCGAACAGTCCCGGTCACGGCGCCACCGGCCTGGGCGAGGCCGCGGTGCACGGCCTGCTCGCCGCCGGTGTGCACACCGTGGCGATGGTCGCGGTCGGCGGGGTGATCGCGTTCGTGGTCTACCAGTTCGCCGGCCTGGCCATCCTGCGCACGACCTGGATCAATCTCGACCTGATCTGGGCGGTAGCCCTGCTGGCCGCCGGACTTCTCACCCTGGTCGGTGTGGTCGTCTGAGGCCCGGCCGGCCGCTTCGGCCGGCCGGGCCCCGTCTGGTCGGCGGGTCAGTGCCGGGCGGGCAGTGGCGGCAGCGGTTCGGCCTTGCCGACCACGAACGCGTACGTGAGTGCGCCGATCACGGCGACGACCGCCGCGACCAGGAACGACGGCAGGTAGTTGCCCTCGTACATGTCGAGCAGGACGCCCATGACGTACGGACTGATGATCCCCGCGATGTTGGACGCGAAGTTCTGGATCCCGCCGATCGAGGCGACGTGCCGCGAGCTGGGCGCGACGTCGCCGGGCAGCGACCAGATTCCGGTCGCGGCGACGGCGAGGCTGGTGTAGGAGATCGCCAGGAACACCAGCGCCAGGTAGATCGAGGTCGCCATCGCGGCGAACACGATGACCGCGCCGCCGAGCAGGCCGCCGACCATCACCGTCTTGCGCACGCGGGTGACGTCGGCTCCCCGCTGGACCGCCCGGTCACCGAGCCGGCCGGCCAGCCAGCCGAGCAGCACCGCGCAGATGCCGGGCACCATGCCGAGCGTGCCCATCTGCGCGAGGTCCATCCCGCGGGCGTCCTTGAGGTAGGTCGGGAACCACGTGAGGAAGAAGTAGATGACGAAGTTCAGGCAGAAGAAGCCGAGCATCATCCCGCGCACCGTGCGGTAGCGGAACAGCGAACGCCACTTGACCTGTGGTGCGTCGGCGTCGTCGGTCTCGTCCAGCCGGGCGCCGTTGGCCAGGATGTACTCGCGTTCCAGGTCGTTGGCGCGTGGGTGCTCGGTGGGATCGCGGTAGAAGCGGTACCAGATGGCTGCCCAGACCACTCCCAGTACGCCGAGCACGATGAACGAGAAGTGCCAGCTGACCAACGCGATCAGGCCGGTGACGATGGGCAGCGCGAGAGTGTTCCCGACCCGCGACCCGGAGTCGACCACCGCAGCGGCGAACGCGCGTTCGTGCCGGGGAAACCAGCGGGCGTTGGCCTTCGTCGCCGCCGGGTAGGCCGGGCTCTCACCGGCACCGAGCGCGAAGCGCACCGCGAACAGCGACCAGAAGCCGCGGGCGAGGGAGGTGAGAATGGTGAAGATCGACCACCACACCGCCGCGAACGTCAGGGCGCGCCGAGGTCCGGCCCGGTCGGCGAACCAACCGGCGAGCAGCATGAACCCGTCGTAGGCCCAGAAGAACGCTCCGAAAATCAGTCCCTGCTGTGCGTGACTGAGCTCGATGTGCATGCTGTCCTGCATGAACGGCAGCGCCACGGCGAGGTTCGCGCGGTCGAGGTAGTTGAGTGTCAGTCCGGCGAACGCGATCCACAAGACCACGTAGCGCGCCCGGCTGGCTCCCGCGGGCGGCTTGGGAGCCGTGTCCGTTCTCTGTTGCGAAGACGTGGCCATGCATCCTCCGATACTCCCGTGTGGGCACTCCAGCGCTGTCGCCACAGATTCAGCTGACCATCAGATGAATCGACGCAAAGCGGCCGCCATTCTGGAGCCTGTCGCGGGGCGCCCGTCAACCGGGCGACGCTCGGCCGGAAGAAAACGTGGCCGAACCTGGACGGAAAGTAGTCAAGAGGAGGTAAAAAAGTACCTCCCCCGGAGAGATGCGCCCGGGGGAGGTACGACGGCCGGCCCGGGACGGGGCTCGGCCCAGGAATCTCGCTCAGTCCTGGCCCCAGGTCACCTTCTCCACCTGGCCGGTCACCACCGAACGCGCGGCCGCCTCGGCCAGCGCGAGGCTGGCGAGGTTGCGGCGGCCCGAGCTCTCCGGCTCCTCACCGGCCTCGACGGCCCTGGCGAACTCGGCCAGCGACCCTGCCCGGCCGATGTAGGGCACGTCGAGCATCGTCACCGGCTCCGCGACCGGTCCGTCGTCCCCGCGCCGGGTCACCCGGATGGCGTCGCCCTCGGCGGAGCCCGCGGGCCCGTCGCGGCCGGTCCAGTAGATCTCGCCGTCCTCGCACTCCAGGTGCCACGCGCCCGACCACGCGGTGGGCTCACCCGAACTCACCCAGCTGCCGCGGTAGCTGACCACGCTGCCGCCGTCGAAGGTGACGGTCAGGACGGCCGAGGCCTCCTCCTTGAACCGGCTCCACGGCGGGTCGGTGACCTGGGTGTAGACCGAGACCGGCTCCTGGCCGAGGACCATCCGCATCAGGTCGAAGTGGTGGATCGCCATGTCGTACAGCAGCGGGTGGACGAGCCGGTAGTGGCGGTGGCCCGCTTCCGGAGCGCTGTTGGCCCACTTGCGGAAGTCGATGTGGACGGTGCCCAGCCGGCCGAGCGCCTGGTCGGCGACCAGGCGGGCGGCGGTGCGGGCAGCGGGGTAGAAGCGGTAGTTCTGGCTCACCATCACGGTGCGGCCGGCCTTGTCCGCGGCGGCGAGCACCTCGTGCGCCTCGGCCACCGTGGGAGCGAACGGCTTCTCCACCAGCACGTGCTTGCCCGCGTGCAGCGCCTCGACCGCCAGCGGGACGTGCGCCCCGACCGTCGCGGTGACGAGCACCGCGTCCGCCTGGACCTTGTCCATCGCTTCACCCAGTGAGGTGAAGCACTGGTCCTCGGGTATGCCGGCCCGCTTGCGTCCCTTGGCCAACGCGGCCGGATCGGCGTCGACGGCCGCGACGCGTTCGATGGTGGGTACGCGCGGAACGGCGTTGGCCGCCCAGTCGCCGCCCCAACCGCCGATGCCTACATGGATCAACCGCAGTGCCACGGTGATGTGCTCCTCGTGTCGTTCGTCCGTCGGGCGGTCAACCGCCCGACCGGTCACCTACGAGCCTGGCGAGGAGTCGGCACTCGGGGCGAGCCGATGCCCGATGGTGGCCAGCCGGAACGTCGCGAAGAGAGGAAGGTCAGCCGCGGTGGTACGCCCTGAGCACGCGCAGTGCTCCGAGCGTGACGATCCCGCGCCACTCCCGGGTCGCCGCCTCACCGGGCGGCTCCCACGAGATGGGCCAGCCGCCGTCGGCCTGCTGGGCGGCAGCGAGCGCGTCCAGGTGCGCCTCCACCGCGTCGTCGGGGAAGAACCGCCGGCGCGGGCTGTCCGGGCGCGGTGCGAACTGCAGTGGCGTGAGGCCGTAGCCGCTGCCCGGCCACAGCTGGAACAGTGCGAGCTCGCCCAGCCGGGCGCCCAGCGCGTCGTAGGCCCGCTCGGCTCGCCCTCGGTCGGGGTCGGTCTCCAGGAACCGGAGCACGCACAGAGCGGTGTGCGCGTCGGTCACCGCGTCGGGGCTCTCCAGTTGCCGCCAGCAGAACGCGGCGGCCTCCTCGACCCAGGGGTGGTCGATCCCGAGGGCGCGGAACCGCCCGGCCAGCGCGGCGGTGGGGTTGAGCCCGGCCGGAAACTCGCCCGTGCCCCAGTGCTCGGCTCGCGCGTGGGAGGCGATCGTGGGCAGCACGATCGGTACGCCGCCACCGTCGGTGGCCACCGTCGCGAGGTAGTCGCCGGTGCCGGCGAGCAGTTCGCGAGCCGGGCCGGGGTCTCCGGTGGCGGCCGCCAGGTCGTCGAGCACGTCGAGGGCGAAGTCGACGAACAACGGCTGGCTGTCCGGGGTGCGGGCGTCGGGTTCGAGGGCGTGGCCGAAACCGCCGTCGGGGTTGCGATGTGCGCGCAGGGCGGCCAGGACCGCGGGTACCGCGGACCGGTCGGCGTCGAGGTGGACCTGGGCGAGCCGGCGTTCGAGGATCCGGCCCTCGGAGCCGACGAAGGCGCGGGCCCGGTCCACGTCCACCGTGGCCGAGGTGCCGGCCGGGGCGCTGGTTGGCGAACTCATACCGCCGACGCTATCCACGGCCACCGACACCCTGCTTGTACGGAACGGACGTCACGTTCGGGTCCGCGCCAGGGGAGCGGTGACCAGGTTCGGGCCGGCGACCGGCGGGTGCGGGATCTTGGTCAGCTCGGAGGAGCGCACTCGGCGTGGCGCCGGTCAGGTCCCGGCAGTCCCGGGCGAGGTGGGCCTGGTCGGCGTACCCGGCCGCGGCGGCGAGATCGGCGAGCGTGGCCCGTGGATGACCGCGGGCGAGGTCGCGGACGCGCACCAACCGGGCGACCCGGGCGAAGGTGGCCGGTCCGTAGCCCACGGCGGCGCTGAACCGCCGCCGGAACTGCCGCTCGCCGAGGGGGATCTCCGCCAGGGCTTCCCGCACTCGCCCGCTGCCCGTGGAGAGCACCCGCACCACGTGGTCGACCTGCCGGTCCGCTTCCCGGGTCCGGAGCCGGCCGAGCCGACCGGCGACGAGGGCCGTGAGGCGGTCCGGACATTCGACCAGCCGGCGGGTCGCCCGCGCGCCTGCCGCGCCCCACAGGTCGGCCAGGTCCACTCGTTGGTCCCGGAGCTCCTCCGCGGGTACACCGAGCACCCGGGCAGCCCGCCCGGTCCGGAAACGGAGCCCGTGGAGGGGCACACCGAGGTCGTACGGGGAGAACCACGGGCCGGTGTCGGGGCCGGCCACGAACACCTGGTCCGGACCGACCACGATGTCCAGGCACCCGTCGGGAAGGATCGGAGCGCTGCCCCCGAACGACGACCGCCACAGACAGTGCACGTCGCCCGCCAGGGCGGCCGGCGCGGGAACCTCGGCGTACGTCGTGCTCACGTCCCCACGCTAACGCCACCCCCTCTCGCGCCATGACGGAACCGGACGAGCCGCGCGGACCGGGCGAGTGGAGCGGGACCGCTGAGCGCCCGGTTCGGCGCCGCCGGCCGGGATGAACCACACTGGGGCCATGGCTCTCCCCGGCTGGCTGTCCGATCTGGCCCGTGGCCTGGGCGGAAGCAGCGATCGGGCGCGGCCTCCGGACGCCCACACCCGGTCGGCGGCGCTGGCCGCGCTCGGCGGCGAGGGGTGCGCCGTGTGCCGGATCGCCTCCGAGGCGGGCCAGCGGTGGTTCTTCGCGTACGAGAACGACACCCGCGTCGACCTCGGCCTCCGCGAACGCCTGGAACGCTCCTTCGGCTTCTGCGCGCCGCATACCCGGCACCTGCTCGACCTCGGTGCGTCGGCGTCCTGGCTGGCCCGCTGGGTGTTCGCCGACGTCGCCCGGGCCGCGGTCGGCGCGCTGGCCGCACCGGAGCCGCCCACTCCCGGGCCCTGCCCGGCATGCGAGGCGGTCGAACGGGCCGAGCGGGACGCGGTGCGCAACCTCGCGTCCGGGCTGTTCGACCAGGACGTCCGCGACCTGCTGCTGGCCGGCGACGGCTTCTGCCGCACGCACGGGCTGGCGGTGCTGCGCCGCACCGGGCGCGACCAGGCCCGGCTGGTGGCGATGATGCTGGACGAGCGGCTGACCAAGGACCCGGTGACCGCCCGGGACGTGCTGGTCGGCGTGCAACCCGACGCCCCGAGGCGGCGAAGGCTGCGCGAACGCGCGGTCCGGAGCGTACTCTCCGCGGAGGAGGCGGGCAGGACCGCTCGGCCGCTGGGCGACGCCGACCTCGTACTGGACTGGCCGTGCTGCCCGATGTGTGCCGCCGGCCACCTGGCCGAGTGGCGCTGTCTGCACTGGCTGGTCGGCCTGTCCGCGGACGAGGCGGCCGAGCTGCGCGGCGAAGCGACCCTCTGTGCGGAGCACCTGGCCGACCTGGCCGGCGTACGGATCACCTCCGGCGACGTGGGCGCGGTCCGGCTCACCGAGGACGGCCTGCTCGCTCCGGTGGCCCAGGTGATCGAGCACGTGGCGCAGCTGTGGAGCAAGGACCTGCGCACCTTCGTCGGCCGGCTGGACGGTGCATCCGCGAGCGCGGCGAGGGCCGCGGCCGCCGACGTCGGACAGTGGATCCGTTGCCATCTGTGCGAACGCCGCGCGGCCGCGGTCCAGCGCACCGAACGCCTGCTCGGGCTGGTCGCCGCGGACCCCGCGTACGCCGAGCGGCTGCGCGACGCACACGGTGTCTGCCTGCGTCACGGCCTGGGCACCCGGCTTCCGGCGGCCTGGCAGCAGCTCCTGCGGGCGCGCACCGGCCTGCTGTGCTACGAACTCGAGGAGGCCGAACGCAAGGCAGGCTGGGACGCGCGGTGGGAGATCCGCGGTGCCGAGATGGCGGTATGGAGGCGCGCGCCGTACCTCCTGGACGGCCAGGTGCTCGGTCCCGCGGTCCCACATGCCGACGGAGACGGGCCGGCGTAACGACGTGAGTCCGTCATGCGAGGTTTCGATCTCGCTGTTCGGTCAGGACGAAGGTCGGAGCTCTCAACGGCTCAGGCGGCGCAACGCGGAAATCGCAAGGCGCACCTGACGATCCGCGTGGAGTTTCGCCAACGGATGCCAGGCTACGGCCGCGATCACCTGGGCATCGGCGGCGAGTTCGGGATCGAAACCCGGCGCCGCGACCGCCGCGGGATCCACCTTCACCAGAAAGCAGGTCTCCGTCGCCGGTACGCCGTCGAGTGTTCGGTAGTGCAGACCGTAGAGCAGCCCACCGACAGTCCCCTCGAGCCCAGTCTCCTCGCGTACCTCACGGAGTACGGCCTGCTCGAGTGTCTCGCCGTCCTCGACCCCACCGCCGGGCAGCGTCCAGTACTGACACTGACGCGTGGTCTCGACGTGCCGGACCATCGGCACCATCCCGTCACGGAGGATCACCGCGCACACCCGTCCACGCGTGGGCTCGGGGGCCGGCAGCAGGTCGCCGGGCAAGGGGAGGACCGAATCCTCAGCCGGTCCAGACCATGCCGCCCACGGCGAAGCCGAGGAACGCCGCGCCCAGCCCGGCCAGCAGGTTGGCACCGACGCTCGCGGCGGCCGGGAGGAACGCACCGTCCTCGAGCAGGCGCAGGGTCTCGAACCCGAACGTGGAGTAGGTCGTAAACGCGCCGCAGAAGCCGGTGGCCAGCAGGGCGTACGTGATCGGGCCGAGGCTGTGCGACGCGCTCCCCGCGGCGAGCACGCCGAGCACCAGGCTGCCGACGACGTTGACCGTGAGGGTCCCCCACGGAAAGCCGGACTCGTGTCGTTGCTGCACCATCCGGTCGAGGTGGTAGCGCACGGGAGCGCCCACCACCGCGCCGGCCAGCACGGCGAGCACCATGCTCATGCGTCCTGCCCGTCCACGGTGTCGGGTGCCTCGCGCCCGACGTACCTCACGACCTCGACGTCCTCGACGATGACGAGGCCCTCGGTGACCAGCTCGTCCAGCTGGGGGAGGAACGCCTCGATCCGTTCCGCCGAGTCGACGACGACGATCGACAGCGGCAGGTCCTCGGACAGGCTGAGGAACCGTCCGGTGTGCAGATGCCGGGACGCGCCGTACCCCTCGATGCCGCGGATCACGGTGGCGCCCGCGAGCCCGGCCTCCCTGGCCCGGTGGACGATCTCCGCGTAGACGGGCTTGTGGTGCCAGCGGTCGTCCTCGCCGACGAAGACCGTGAGCCGCTTGGCCGGCCCCTTGAGTGGGTTCATCGGGCATCACCTCGCTGGTACGTGGTGCGCGACCTGGTGATCCGGGACGACGGCCGGGACGACGGCCCCGACGACGCGGTGTCCGCGGCACCCTCCTCCTCGGCCGGAGACTCGTGCGCGCGGCCGGCACGGGACCGCCGTGGGTAGGCGCGGACGGCGAGCCGGGTCAGGTGGGTGCCGAACCACACCGCGACCAGGGCGGCGGCGACGGTGCCGAACAGGTAGAGAAGACCGGTGGCCACCTGCCCGGCGGCCAGGAGCCCCCGCGTCTGCACGGCGTACGTCGAGAACGTCGTGAAGCCCCCGAGGAAACCGATGCCGAGGAACGGCCGCCACAACCGGTGCGCCACCCACACCTCGAGCAGGAGTGCCATCAGGACGCCGATCAGGGCGCAGCCGGCGATGTTGACGAAGAACGTTCCCCAGGGAAAGGACCCCGGCCCGTCCGGGACCAGCACGGTCAGGCCGTACCGGGAAAGGGCGCCCAGAGCCCCCCCCGCGGCGATCGCCGCCGTGGTGCCGGGATGTCCGGTCGCGGTGCGTGTGGTGCGCCTACTCATCGTTCCTCCCATTGCGCGCGGGTATTGCGCAACAGGGACCGTTGGCGGCGCCGGTGCCGCGGTTTGTGCCGGCGAGCCCCACCGCCGGATGAACCGGTCCTCAGGATAGGGCACGCCGGCACGTCCGGGTCACCAGCCGCGTCACCGGCTCCAGAGCACCGCCGACGGCTGGGCGGCGGTCAGCGTCACGTCGCCGGACCAGGACACGAACGACGGCTGGGGGAGATAGTCCCGCCCCAGCAGGAAGCCGCGCTCGATGCCGGTGACGTGGACCGTGGCGCCGGAGTCGGTACCGACCACGACGCGGTGGGCGGTGATCTCGGCGATGTCGTCCTGCGTCGTACCAGCCGGCAACTCCACCGTGGTGGCGGCGGGGTCGTCGCGCTGCAGGGACCAGCTCGGCTCCTCGTGGTGGGACAGGTAGACCGTGTCGCCGGACTTCAGGCGTACGCCCAGGGCTACGCCCACCCACGACGAGCCGGAGTTGGGTCCCTCGGTGGACTTCTTCACCACGGCGTAGAGGTAGTTGCGCTGGTCGCTGACCTCCGGGGTGGAGGGGGTGCCCGGCGCGGGCGGTTCGATCTTGCCCTCGCGGATCATCTCCTTGGCCATCACGAGGTACGTCCAGGGATTGGCGTCCATGACCGCCTCGCGCGCCTTGCCGGCCGGCCTGGTCTGCAGTGCCGACGGGAAGAACCGCATCGGGTTGTCCACCTCGTCGCAGACGTTGTTGTTCGAGGTGCACGTCTGCAGCTGCGGGTGGTCGCCTTCGTACGTGCCCTGGAAGTGCAGCGTCTGGTGGTTGGGCGCCTGGTAGGTGTCGCTGCCCGGGACCCGCTCGCCGTTCTCGTCCAGCTCGACCGCGTAGATCCACTCGATGTCGGTCGTGCGACCCCAGCGGGCCATCAGCGCAGGGGTGTTGGTGCCACCGTCCTCGTTGCTCCAGATGATCGAGTACGTCAGCCGGGTGTGCCCGGGGTCGGCGGCCGACGAGGACTCGTGCCAGGCGATGAGCGGGGTGTCGGTGGTGGCGTTCTGGTTCGCGTCGCCGTACGCCGCGAGGTCGCGGCCGTGCAGGATCGGCGCGAACCGCAGGGCGGAGTAGTCGGTGTCGGAGCGGCCGTGCACGTCGAGGGAGAAGCCGGACACGTCGACCCGCTTCGCGGCAGGAGCCGACCGCTCCCCGGTGAACCTCAGCTCCACGAGGTGCGGGCCGCGGTTCAGGTGGCCGAGCGCGACCTGCTGCGCGACCGGCGCGTCACCGGTCACCACGACGTCGGTCTCGTACCTCCGGTCGACGTACACCGACAGCACGGCGGACTCCTTGCCGGATACCGCCCAGTCGGTGCCCGGCGCGGCGACGGTCAGGTCGAGCAGGGCCTCCCCAGGAGCGGCAGCGCGGACAGGCACCCGTACGGACCCGCCCCGCTGCACGGTGAACGAGGACCACTGCCGGTCGGCGCCGGCGGTCGGTGCGAGCGCGGAGCCCGCCTGGGCGGCCGGGCCGGCCAGCGCGCTCGCGGGGGCGGCGAGGCAGGTGAGGGCGGCGAGAGACGCTGCTCCCACCGCCGCGGTGAGGGCACCTGAACGACGTACAAGCATCTGGTTCCTCCAAGCCGGGTCCATACCGGGTTGACGCGGAGATCAGGCGAGGGCCACCAGCTTCGTGGGAATCCTTCGTCGAGAACAGCGGACGCGGGACGAACTTCTGGCCAACTTCGGTTGCCGTACGGCTACTCCCGGTTCAAGCAGGCCGGAGCCGGGGACCCCCGGCGACCTAGGCCGGGAGGCGGAGAGGGATCGGACCGATTCCCGATGGGCGTTGGGGGTGCTGCCGGATAGCGTGGCTCCTCGTGAGTGCATCCAGGACCCCGCCCGCAGCCGTCACCGACGCCCCCGACGACCAGACCACCTCCGCGCCGAAGGGCGGCATCCTCCGTCCGCCCTACCGAGCACTCACGGTCGGCATCGTCGCCCTGGTCCTGCTGGTCGCCTTCGAGGGGATGGCGGTCGGCACGGCCATGCCGGTGGCGGTCAAGGACCTCGACGGTCTGGCCTTCTACGCCTGGGGCTTCTCCGGCTTCATGACGGCCAGCATGTTCGCCACCGTCATCTCCGGCGAGCTGTGCGACCGGCTCGGCCCGCGCATCCCCTTCGTCGTGGGCACGGTGCTGTTCGGCGCAGGGCTCCTGGTGGCCGGCGGTGCGCCCACGATGGCGCTGTTCGTCCTCGGACGGATGATCCAGGGACTGGGCGGTGGCGCGGTCGTCGTCACGCTGTACGTCATCGTCGGCCGTGCGTTTCCCGAGCAGCTTCGTCCCCGGGTGTTCGCCGCCATCTCCAGCGCCTGGGTGCTCCCGTCGCTGATCGGGCCGGTGATCGCGGGCACGGTCACCGAACACTTCACCTGGCGGCTGGTCTTCCTCGGCCTGGTGCCGCTGACGCTCCTGCCGCTCGCGCTGGTGATTCCACGCCTGAGCGGGCTCCCCACGGTCGAGCCGTCGGCCGCGCGTTCGGGCCGCAAGCGGCGCGCGCTGGGGGCGGCGGCCGGCATCGGTCTGCTGCAGTACGCCGGCCAGGAACGCACGTGGTGGAGCCTGTTTCTGGTCGTGGTCGGCGTCGCCGCCCTGGTACTGAGCCTGCCGAGGCTGCTCCCGCCGGGAACGCTCCGGTTCGCCCGCGGCCTGCCCGCCGTGGTCGGGATGCGCGGCATCTTCGCCGGTGCCTTCTTCGGCTGGCAGTCGTTCGTCCCGCTGATGCTCGTGGAACACCGCGGGCTGTCCACCACCATCGCCGGTCTCACCCTCTCCCTCGGCTCGTTCGGGTGGACGGCGGGCTCGTGGTGGCAGAGCAGGCCCTCGCTGCGGGCCACCCGCCCAAGCCTGGTCCGGGCCGGCGCGGTGTTCGTCACCTGCGCGATCGGGGTGTGGATGTTCATCGTGCTGCCGCTCGTCCCGGCGTGGCTGGCGGTGGTCAGCTGCATGCTCGGCGGCGTCGGGATGGGGCTGGCGACGGCCAGCCTGTCGGTGCTGGTCCTCGGATACTCCCGGCCGGAGGAACACGGCTCCGCCGGTGCCGCCGCCCAGATGGCGGACTCCTTCGGCAACGTCGCGCTCGTCGGCCTCGGCGGGGTCATCTTCGCCACCCTGCACGGCCATGCGTCAGCCGGCGTGCTGTACGGCTCGATCTACGCGGTCATGCTTGCCGTCGCGGCGGGCGGGATCGTGCTGAGCCGGCAGGTGCGCACCGACACGAACACCGTCCGGCACGACGGCTGAGCTGTTCGGCCGACGACCGGCGGCGGAAACTGTCCCCCGTCCGGCCACCGGCAGAAACCAACCGCCTCACCGACCGGTTTCTGCCTTACCCCAAAGCATTCGCTCAGGATGAGGAGTCGGGCTGCCAGCCCGGGAGCCCCGTGCAATCGTGGGAGTTCCGGGGGGTTGCCGATGAGGCTCAGAACGGCGGTTCAGTTGGCCGCGGCGGCTATCGCGGTATCCCTGATCCCTGCTGCCTCCAATCAGTCGTACAACAGTTCTGCCTCCGCCGAAGGCAACCAGTCGGCCGCCAACGGGCAACGAACGGCAATCACCAACGTCGAGCCGCCAAGGAGCTACCCGGGAGCGGCGCCGCCGTCGGAGCTCGGCATCCCGGGGTTGGTGCTCCAGGGGTACCGCTCGGCCGCCCTGCGGCTCTCCGCGTCGACGCCAGGGTGCAGGCTGACGTGGCAGATGCTGGCCGGAGTCGGGAAGGTGGAGACCGACCACGCCCACAACGGCGCCGTCGACAGCGCAGGTACGACACTGAGGCCGATCCTCGGTCCGGTCCTGGACGGGCGCAACTACGTCGCGGTCGCGGACACCGACCGCGGCCGGCTGGACGGCAACGTCATCTGGGACCGCGCGGTCGGCCCGATGCAGTTCATCCCGGCCTCGTGGGCGCGGTACCGCGCCGACGGGAACGGCGACGGCGTGGCCGACATCAACAACGTGTACGACGCGTCCCTGGCCACTGCCAACTACCTCTGCACCGGCCAGCGGGACCTGGCCAACCGAATGGAGCTGGCCACCGCCCTCTACAGCTACAACAACTCCACGAAGTACGTGCAGAAGGTCCTGTCCTGGATCGACGCGTACACGGCCGGTCGGTCGGCGCCGCCGCCCGGCAGCACCGACCAGAGTCCGCTGGCCGGCGCGCCGCCGCCGACTCCCGCGCCGCCGCCGATGCCGGGTTCCGGACCGACGCCGGTGCCCGGCTCAGGACCGACTGCCGCGCCGACGGCGCCCGCACCCGTACCTGCGGTTCCGGCGCCGGGACCGGTGCCTGTGCCCGCTCCGACCGCCGTCCCGCCGCCGGGCCAGTACCCCTACCCGTATCCGTACGGCTATCCGAACTATCCCGGTTATCCGAACTATCCGAGCTACCCGTATCCGTACGGCTATCCGTACCCCTACCCGTACGTCCCGGCGCCGGGACAGACGTACCCACCGGCCCCGGGCCAGCCGACGGCGCCCGCTCCGGCCCCCACCGCGGCGCCGCATCCGGCTCCGTCGCCGCCCGCGCCGGTCCCGACCGTGCCGGTGCCGGTGCCTGCTCCGACCTCGACGGCGCATCCGCGACCGACCGCCACGTCCGATCCGCCGTCCACGCCACATCCCACCGCCAAGGCGACCAAACGCCCCACCACCAAGCCCATGGCGACGCCGAAGCCGAGCCGTAAGCCGAGCGCGCGACCGAGCCGAACGCCCTCGGCGACACCGAAACCGACCGCGAAGCCCAGGCCGGAACCCACGGCGAGCCCGAAGCCGACTCGCAAACCCGCCCGGAAACCGACGCCGACGCACACACCGACGGACCTCCCGACTCGGACACCCACCCCGACGTCGCCGCCGGGTGCGACCTGTATGCCCGACCCGAGTCCCACTCCGACGCCGACGGTTTCCCGGAAGGCGGGCGGACCCACGCCGACCGCCACGCCACGACGAACGCCGACGGCACGACCGACACCACGTCCCACCGCCACACCGAGGCCGAGCCTCCCGACAGCGAAACCGACAGCGAAACCGACGGCGAAACCGACGGCGAAACCGACGGCGAAACCGACGTCGACCGCGAACACCTGTCCGTCGAGGACGATGACGCCGACGCCGACGCCGACGCTCAGGGAGTCCGCGCGCGGACCTCGTTGACGACCTTCTGCAGGGTCTTCTTGTCCTCCGGTGCGCCGGTCAGGCGTACTGCCACATGCTGGTCGACCGGCCCACCGCGGGTCGCGGCGAACACGTGGCTCATCGCCACCGAGACCTGAAGCTCGTCGCCCGCGCCCACCGACCAATCGGCGTAGGTCGTGGTGTCGTCGGTACGCCGCCAGTCGGACTGCGGACGGGGCAGTTGGTCACGCACCTTCGCCCAGGCCGTTCCGTCGCAGGGTGCCGGGCATCGGCTGACCTCGATGATCCCTCCGGGCGGGGTGCCGGGCTTTCCCGACAGGGCGTAGGAGTCGTCGACGCACACCCAGCGCACCACGCCCTGTCCGCCGCGGGCACTACGCAGGCAACCCCACGAACTGGGCAGCCGGAACTGGAACGGCAGCCCGGCGAGGTTCATCGTGACGGTCGGCTCGCCGACACCGAACGTCGGCCCGGCGACCGGTCCGTCGGGGCCGTCCGCGCCGGTCCAGGTCGGTTCCGGTGAGGGCGTACGGGGCCACAGCGTGGGAAGCGCGGTGGGAACGACGGTCGGGACGTCGGCGTCCGGCGACCCACCCGGGTACGGCGGCGCCGGGGCAGTGCCCGCGGAGCGCGCGTCCCGGCCGTCCAGCCAGAGGCTCGCGGCGAGGCCACCACCGACGACCACGGCGAGGGCGGCGACCACCGCGACGGCGAGGATCGCCGGGGACCGTCGCGTGTTCGCCGGGCGAACGGCATCGGGCGGGCTCCCGGGTGCTGCCGGTGCGTGGTGGTGCGCGGCGGAGGCGATGGTGTCCGCGGCCGCGGTACCGGTCCAGTGGGGCGCGAACTCCGGCCCGCTGTGCCGTCCCCACTCGCCGGTCGGCGGGGCGCCGCCGGGCTGTGCCGCCGCCTCCAGCAGCCGCAGCGCCGGACCGTGCGCCGCACCAGCACCGTCGTCGGCAAGCGCGGCCCACGGCGACTCCGCGCCGAACTCGGCCGCGAGCACCCGTCCGCGCTCGCGCAGGGCAAGACCGTCCACCGCGCGGGCGAACCGCGTACGGACCGTCGCGTCGGCCGCCGCTCCCGAGTGCAGCACCGTGACCGCGACCGGGCGCCCGGCCGGGTCGTACGCCGCGAAAACCACGCCTGCCGCGTGCTGCGCAAGCCGGCCACGTACCCCGAACGACCCGAAGTGCCGCGGATCAGCGGGGCGCAGCGGGTCGGTCATCGAAACCCCCGTGGTGATCGTGGCCGCCTGGGAAGGTGTGGAAAGGGAGCGGGCCGGGTGCGGTGCGCGAAGTGATGGCACGCTTGGTCGCGTGGCAGACGATACCCACGTCCCCACGCCCGGAGAGGAATCGCCACATGACGACGCCTGACCGCAGCGAGGCCGAAAGCCAGCCAGAGTCCGACGCCGGGCACACAACCGGGCACACAACCGGGCACACAACCGGGCACACAACCGGGCACACAACCGGGCACGACACCACGGGCGACCCAAACCACCGAAGGACGTACGACCCCGCCCACACCGGAAACGGCGCGGTGCCACCGGCCGCCGGTGTCCCGGCCGTCGAGGCTTCCCTGGTCGCCGAGGCGCTGGCGGAGATCAAGCGGGTCATCGTCGGCCAGGACCACATGGTCGAACGCCTGATGGTGGCGCTCCTGGCTCGCGGGCACTGCCTGCTGGAAGGCGTGCCGGGCGTGGCCAAGACGCTCGCGGTCCGTACGTTCGCCACGGTGGTCGGCGGCGACTTCGCCCGCCTGCAGTTCACCCCCGACCTGGTGCCGTCCGACATCGTGGGCACCCGGATCTACCGCCCGAGCAAGGAGTCGTTCGACGTCGAGCTCGGACCGGTCTTCGTCAACTTCGTCTTGGCAGACGAGGTCAACCGCGCGCCGGCCAAGGTGCAGTCGGCGATGCTGGAACTGATGGCCGAGCGCCAGGTCTCGGTCGGCGGGCGGACGTTCCCGCTGCCCTCGCCGTTCATCGTCATCGCCACCCAGAACCCCCTGGAGTCCGAGGGCGTCTACCCACTGCCGGAGGCGCAGCGCGACCGGTTCCTGGTGAAGGTCGACGTGCACCTGCCCGACGCCGAGCAGGAGTTCCGGATCCTGGAACGCATGAGCGTCGACCCGCCGAAACCGCGCCGGATCCTCGACCCCGAACGCATCATCGCGCTCCAGTACGCCACCGACCAGGTCTTCGTGCACCGACTGGTCGCCGACTACATCGTCCGGCTCGTGCTGGCCACCCGGCGCCCGGTGGAATACCACCTTCCCGAGCTCGCACCGGTGATCGAGGTGGGTGCGAGCCCGCGGGCGACGCTCGGCCTGGTCTCCTCCGCGCGGGCGCTGGCGCTGATGCGGGGACGCGACTACGTGCTCCCGCAGGACGTGCAGGAGGTGGCCTGCGACGTGATCCCGCACCGGCTGGTGCTGGGCTTCGACGCGGTCGCCGACGGTGTGCGCGCGATCAGCGTGGTCGAGCGGGTCCTGTCCGTCGTACCCCCTCCTCGGCCGGTGTGGCGGCAGGAGCCCGGCGAAGCCGCGGAGCCGAACCAACCCGGTCACGCCCAGCCCAACCCGACCGGCCGGCCGCAGGACCAGCCCGGCCAACCACAGGGTCAACGACAGCCCGGCCAACCACAAGGTCAACCACAGAACCAGCCCGGCCGGCCCGGTGACGACGGCGGACCCGGTAACGGTGACGCGCGGCGGCCGGAGTTCCGGTGATCCGGCAGGTTCCCACCAACCACCGGGGTGAGCTCAGCCTGGCCCACCTCGCGCCCGAACGCGCCCTGCGCCGGTTGGAGCTCACCATCGTCCGCCGGCTGGAGGGGTTCCTGCACGGTGAGCATCTCGGCCTGCTGCCCGGTCCCGGTACCGAGCTTGCCGAGGCGCGCGTCTACCGGCCGGGGGAGGACGACGTACGCCGGATGGACTGGTCGGTCACCGCCCGCACCACCACACCGCACGTGCGCGACGTCATCTCCGACCGTGAGCTGGAGACCTGGGCGCTGGTCGACATGTCGGCGTCGATGGACTTCGGCACCGCCGCGCTGGAGAAGCGTGAGCTTGCGGTGGCCGCCGTCGGCACCGTCGGGTTCCTGACCCACCGGCTGGGCGACAGGTTCGGCGGGGTGGTGCTGCGCGGCGGGCGGATTCGGCGCTGGCCGGCACGCTCGGGCCGGCTGGCGTTGTACGGCCTGCTGCGGTCGCTGCTGACCGAGCCGCGCACCGCCGTCCACGAAGCCGACGACGACTTCTCCTCCGCGCTGGACCGGTTCTCCCGTACCAACCCGCGGCGCGGTCTGCGGGTCGTCGTGTCGGACTTCCTGGACGGCTCGGGCGACGACCCCGGCACACCGCTGGCGTGGGAACGCCCGATGCGGCTGCTGTGCGCCCGGCACCAGGTGCTGGTGGTGGAGGTGCTCGACCCGCGTGAGCTGGAGATCCCCGACGTCGGTGTCGTGTGGCTGACCGACCCCGAGACCGGTGACGTTCAGGAGGTGAACACCGGCGACCTCACACTGCGCGCGAAGTACGCCGAGGCCGCCGCCGCCCACCGTGCACGGGTGCGGACCGCGCTGCGCCGGTCCGGCGCGGCCCACCTCACCCTGCGAACCGACCGCGACTGGGTCTCCGACACGGCCCGCTTCGTCCTGGGACACCGGCGGGTGGCCCAGCGGCTGCACGCGCCGCCCGCGAGAGGAGCAGGCGTATGACGTTCCTCGCCGGCGAGCGGCTGTGGCTGCTGCTGATCGTGCCGGTCCTCGTCGTGGCGTACGTCCTGCTGCAGCGGCGCCGCCGCCGGTACGCCCTGCGGTTCACCAACCTCGCGTTGCTGTCCCGGGTGGCGCCGCGGCGCCCGGCCTGGCGGCGGCACGTGGCGCTGGGGCTGACCCTGGCGAGTGTGGCGCTGATGGTGACCGCGTTCGCCCGGCCGGAGGCCACCGTGCGCGTGCCCCGCGAACGCGCCACGATCGTGGTGGCGGTCGACGTGTCGATCTCCATGCGCGCCGACGACGTCTCACCCACCCGGCTGAAGGCCGCGCAGGAGGCGGCGAACGCGTTCGTCACGGACCTGCCGGAGAAGTTCAACGTCGCGCTGGTGTCGTTCGCGGGTACGGCGAACATCCTGGTCCCGCCGACCACCAACCGAGACGACGTGGAGCGGGCCGTGAACGGTCTGCAGCTCGCCGAGTCGACCGCCACCGGCGAGGCGATCTTCACCTCGCTGGACGCGATCAAACAGGTGCCGCCCGACCCCGCGCACCCGCATGAGCCGGCGCCGGCACGGATCGTGCTGTTGTCCGACGGGTACCGCAACGTCGGCCGCGGCGTGGACGAGGCGGTGGCGGCGGCCAAGGCGGCGAAGGTGCCGATCTACACCATCGCGTTCGGTACGCCGTTCGGGACCGTCGACATCGAGGGCCAGCGCACACCCGTGCCGGTCGACGAGGACACCATGCGCCAGATCGCTCAGGGCACCGGCGGGCGCAGCTACACCGCGGAGTCCGGGCAGGAGCTGGAGCAGGTCTACACCGACATCGGGTCCTCGGTCGGCTACACCCAGGAGAAGCAGGAGATCACTTCCTGGTGGACCGGGGTGGCGCTGCTGATGGCGTTGTGTGCGGCCGGGGCGTCGATGTTCTTCCTCGGCCGGCTGCCCTGACCGGCTGCCCTGACCGGCTGCCCGGACCGGCTGCTGTGATCGGCTGCGGTGATCCAGGACCGTGGCGTGGCGCGCCAGTGAGCCGTCGGTGCCCTAGCGTCGGGCATGACGGTACCGCCCCGGTTGTCGGGGCGTGACGGTTCGGACCGGGCCTGAGGGGAGTTCGCGCGGATGCCGATCCTGGTGGGGACCTGCGGCTGGATGTACCGCGACTGGCGGGCGAGGTTCTACCCGGAGAAGCTGCCGCAGCGGCTGTGGCTGGAGCACTACGCCGAACGCTTCGCCACGGTCGAGCTCGACAACGCGTTCTACCGGCTTCCGTCGTACGAAACCTTCGAGGCGTGGAACCACCGGCTGCCCGCGGACGTGACCGTGGCGGTCAAGGCGAGCCGGTTCCTCACCCACATCAAGCGCCTGCGCGAGCCGGAGGAACCCGTCCATCGCCTGATGGACCACGCCCGCGGCCTGGCCGGAAACCTCGGGCCGATCCTGGTCCAGCTCCCGCCCAACCTGCGCGCCGAACCGGAACGGCTGGGCGAGTGCCTTTCGGCGTTCCCGCCCGGTGTCCGCGTCGCGGTCGAGCCTCGCCACGAGTCGTGGTGGACCGACGACGTTCGCCGGCTGCTCGAACGCCACGGTGCGGCGCTCGCCTGGACCGATCGCCTGGGCCGTCCGCTCACCCCGCTGTGGCGTACGACGGACTGGGGTTACGTCCGCTTCCACGAGGGGAAGGCACGCCCGTGGCCGCGGTACGGCAGAGCAGCGCTGAAGTCCTGGGTTGAGCGAATCGCGGACGTCTACGACGACCGCACCGACGTCTTCGCGTACTTCAACAACGACCCGGGCTGCGCCGCGGTGGTGGACGCGGCGGCGTTCGCCGGGCTGGCCGCGGCCGCCGGCCGGACGGTCACCCGCACGCCCGATCCGCGTTCCCTGACTGGGTTCTGAGCATTCGGGCCGTGCCGGCCGACGGCCGGTGGACGGCCGTCCCGAACTGCCGGGCGACGGCTCCGCCTGGCAGGGCGGGCGCGCCGCCGGGCGACGCGCCGAAAGCGCGACACGCGGAGCGGATGGCGTAGGCCGGGAGCTTCCGGCAAACTTGTGCGGTACCGGACTGCTGCTTCATCAGTCGAGGACGCTGGGGAAGGCGCTCGCTCGACCAGGAGAGGTGGTCCCGGTGACGACACGAGGCGTGCTGTACGTCCACTCGGCGCCGTCGGCGGTATGTCCCCACGTGGAGTGGGCAGTCGCCGGCGTTGTTGGCGTGCGCGTGACCTTCGACTGGACGCCGCAGCCTGCCTGCGTCGGCGCCCAGCGAACCGAGCTGTCCTGGCAGGCCAAACCAGGCACCGCGGCGGCGATTGCCTCCGCGCTTCGAGGCTGGCGCCAGCTGCGCTACGAGGTGACCGAGGAGCCGAGTCCCGGCTGCGAGGGCGCTCGTTACTCCTACACCCCGACGCTGGGTCTCTTCCATGCCGTCACCGGGCCGCACGGCGACATCCTCGTCCCCGAGGACCGGCTGAAGGCGGCGATGGTGAAGGCCCGGCTGGGGGAGTCCCCGCTCGAGCACGAGCTGGAGCGGGTGCTGGGCAAGCAGTGGGACGACGAACTGGAGCCCTTCCGGCACGCGGGTGAGGGCGCCGCGGTGCGCTGGCTGCACCAGGTCGTGTGACGTCTGCGGGCCGTCGCCAAAGGTTTGCAATATTACCGATTGGTTGGGGTTGACCGGACTGCCATGCATATAGGTAATCTTCCGGTGACGCAGGGCTGCGGGACACAAACATCTCGTCGTCGCAGCTGAGCCTCACCTCCCAGCTTCACCAGAAGACGTGTGCTTCACCCAAAGACGTGGCCGCGCGGCGGGCCGACTGGGCGACCTCGGCAGCCGAGCAACGCGGCCGCACCACGTGGGGCGTGACCACTCCCGAGTGGTCACGCCCTCGTTCTTGTCCACGGCTCCGTTCGCCTCTGCATGTGTGGCCTGAGGTCGTGGCGCGGCCCTCAGGGCCCCTCGACGGCGACTGGGGAGACGAACACCGGCGTGACGGACACCGGGACCACCACCGAGGCCGGCCGCGTCTCCACGGCGACGGCGGCCCCGAACACGTCCACGGCTCCCACTGCATCCACGGCCGAGTCCTCGTCGAGCGCCGACCAGGGCACCTCGGCCGGTCGCGCCGGCAGATCCTCGCCGTCCAACAGGTCGCACTCCTCGTCCCACACCACCAGCAGCGGGGGTACCGCCCCGCGGTCGACGTCGAAGGCCGCCACCTCCGGCCGGCCCGGCACCGGGCGGCGGATGACCGCCCTGGCTCCGGCGAGCTGCCGGGCGAGAAGGGCGAACGTCTCCGCCTCCGGGTGGCGTACGTTCAGCTTCGTCCCCTCGTAGTCCAGCAACGGGAACGTCGCGTACATGAGGTGGGCCATGGTGAGGTGGTCGACGCGACCTGGTACCTCCGGGGCGAGGTCCCAGCAGATCGTGCGCCGCACCCCGGCCGACAGTGCCAGGAGGTTGCGCATCACCAGGTCCCGGCAGCCCATCCGGCGCCGCCTGGCCGCCTGGTCCGGTGGGCAGTCCGCCAGGAACATCGCCAGCTCCGGCGGGACGTCCGGCCGGGCGTACAGCGCCCGCATCGCCCTGCGTTCGGGGGTCTCGCGTCCCGCCCGGGCACGCAGCTCGGCGGTGCTGAGGTCGACCGGGGCTCCGGTCACGGCCTCGGTCACGGCTTCGGTCACGGCCTCGGTCGCGTCGGCGAACGCGGACATCATCGTCTCGGTGATCATCGCCATCGCTCCCGGGAACCAGAACGGCGTCGGGCCGCGGTACTCACCGACCACGACCGGCTTCTCGTATCCGTGTGCGCGCATGAGTGACCGTGCGGTGGCGAGATGGTCCAGGATCCGGGCGGGCTCGTCGTAGAGGTGGACGTCGAAGACGTCGAAGTAGTCCCGCCCCTCCCGGGCGAGGTGGTCGAAGAACTCCCGGGCCGGGCCGCCCGGCTCGCCCCCGAGTACGTCGTAACCGCAGCCGCCGAGAACGACGTCGGCGGTCGGGTCGACCTCCTTCACCGCGGCGTACATCGCCTTCAGCTGGCGGAGGTACTCCGGGGCGGTGCCGGCCCACAGCAGGCCGGTGTTGCTGGGTTCGTTGTCGCACTGCCAGTAGTGCACCCGGCCCGCGCAGTGGGTCACCAGCCGGCGTACGAAATCTGTGTAGGCGGTCAGGTCGTGCGCCGGGGAGGGCGGCAGGAAGTCGGTCGGCTGCCGGGTCGCCCACGAAGAGCTCGAGCAGACCGTGACCCAGACCTCCTCGGTGCCGTCGAGTTGGTCCAGGAACGTGTCCACCACCGACCAGTCGTCCTGGCCGGGTGTGCGTTCGATCTGCCCCCAGTAGACGTAGGCCCGGACCAGCCTGGCGCCGAGCCCGCGGGCCTGCGGAACGAATTCGTCCGGCGGACCGAACAGTCCGTAGCTGATTCCGCGAACGATCCCCAGCCTGATGTCCGCCGGTGGCTGGGAACTGGCCGGTGGCTGGGAGGCGCGGGGCGTTTCCTGGGAAGAGGTGTGGGGCTGTTCGGGGCGGGGGTTCATGTCGGCTCGTCGCCACCTCTGCGTCAACGCCGGGCGCACCGCGCCTCCGGCCTAGGTATATGAGATAAACACGAAGTGTATGGCGTAAACTCCCCGGGTGGCCACCTCGTTTTCCGACTCCGGAGCGACGATCTGGACCCGGCAGTTCCCCGAGGGGCGACGGGGACTGCGCAGGGCGGAGATCGTGCGCGCCGCCCTCGCGGTGGCCGACGAGGGCGGCCGGCACGCACTCACCATGCAGGCGGTGGCCGCGCGGCTCGGCCCGGTCACGCCGATGGCGTTGTATCGGCACGTCGGCAGCAAGGACGGGTTGACGGACCTGATGCTCGACGCCGCCGTGGCCGAGGTGGAGGTGCCCGACGCACCCGGCGCGGACTGGCGTGCGGACCTGACCGGACTGGCGGCCCGCACCTGGCAGATGATCGTCCGGCATCCGTGGTGGGCCGAACTCGTGCACACCAGGCCGCCGGCCGGTCCGCACCTGATGCGGCGGACGGAGTTCATGCTGGCGGTGCTGACCGGCCAGGGCCTGCCGGTCAGTAGTGCGATGACGTACGCCGCCCTGCTCGATCGGCACCTGGTCGGCGCGGGGCTGCAGGCGGCCGAGGAGCACCGGATGCGGGTGAAGTACGGCCTGGAAGGGCCCGGCGACTTCGTGGCCGCGATCAAGGCGATGACTGACCTGGCCGACGACGCGGGGTGCCCGCTGCTGCGCGACTGGTTGACCGCACCGAGCGGGCCCAGCGAGGACGACAGCGTGGCACTCGGCGTGGACTGCCTGCTGGACGGCGTCGCCGCCCGGCTACCCGGACACCAGGAAGCGTCCTAGTTCACCGAGCGGTCGGGCTCGCGGCGGAGCGAAGGGGAGACTCGCCGCGGATCGAGGCGTCCACGAGTTCGACCGGGTGCAGGAGCGGCGGCGCCTGCTCGCCGAGGTGCCGGCGGATCTGCAGCAGGCAGCCCGGGTTGGCGGTGGCCACCAGATCGGGCTCCACCGAACGGACGTTGGCCACCTTGCGGCGGCCGAGCTCGGCGGCGGCATCGGGTTCGAGCAGGTTGTACACCCCGGCCGAGCCGCAGCACAGCTCCGCCTCGGGCAGGTCGACGACCTCCAGCCCGGGGATCCTCGCCAGCATCGCCCGCGGCGCGGACCGTACCCGCTGTGCGTGGCCCAGGTGGCAGGCGTCGTGGTAGGCGACCCGGCCCTCGATCGGGTTCCGGGGCGCGCGTGGCTCCAGCTCGGCGAGCACCTCGGTGACGTCGCGTACCTTCGCGCTGAAGGCCGCCGCCCGGTCGGCCCAGTCGGGGTCGTCGCGCAGCAGGGTGGCGTATTCCTTCATCGTCGAACCGCAGCCGGCTACGTTGACCACGATCGTGTCCACGTCGTACCGCTCGAACGTCGCGATGGTCTGCCGGGCCCGGACGAGTGCCTCGGGTTCCCTGCCGGTGTGCATGCTGAGCGCCCCGCAGCAGCCCTGGTCGGGTGGGATCAGCACCTCGCAGCCCTCGGCGGCGAGGGTGCGCACGGTCGCCGCGTTGACACCGGCGAAGAAGACCCGCTGCACGCAGCCGGTGAGCACCGCCACCCGGCGGCGCGGTGTGCCGACCGCGGCCACGCGTTCGGGCGGGGCGGCCACCAGATCGCGAGCCCGGATCGGTGGAAGCAGCGATTCCAGCGCACGGACCCTGGCCGGCAGCCGATCCAGGAAACGCCCCCGGCGCAGCAGCCGGGGCAGGCCGCTGCGTTGGTACGCCAGCCCGCCGATCGCGGCGAGCCGCAGCCTGCGAGGGTGGGGGAAGAGCGCGAAGATCAGTTCGCGGAACGTTCGGTCGGACCACCCGCGCGCGTGGTGGCGCTCGATCTGTGGCCGCATCGACTCCAGCAGCTTGTCGTACTGCACACCGGACGGGCACGCCGTCACGCAGGCCATGCAGCCCAGGCAGGTGTCGAAGTGCCGGACCAGCTGGTCGTCGAAGGACGCGGCCCCCTCGCGCACGAGGTCCATGAGGTAGATCCGCCCGCGCGGGGAGTCCATCTCCTCGCCCCACAGGGCGTACGTGGGGCAGGTGGGCAGGCAGAACCCGCAGTGAACGCAGTCGTCGAGGAGGTCCTTGTCCGGCGGGTGGTGTGCGTCGAAGTTGCCCGGCCCGGCCGACGGGGAAAGGTGGCCGAAGATGTCCTCGGACCCGGCGTCGCCCGCGTGGGGCTGGGCGAGATGGTCGGTCATCGCGAACGTCCTCCCGGTGGTGGCGAGCAGGGCCCGGAAGCGTTGGGCAGCGGGCCGGGGACTAGAACCATGGCGCGAACCGTCCCGGAGCCAGCCGATGGTCGGCGTCCAGCTCCTGCTTGATCGCCCGCAACAGCGGTGCGGTCGCGGGTGCGGGACCCCAGGCGGGGGCGACTTCGAACAGCCCGTCCGCGGCACGGTGCACGGTGACGCTGCCGCCGGTGGCCAGCACCCGTGCGCGCCAGCCGTCGAGCACCGCTC